>NZ_JBLYZH010000004.1:0-513172 GCF_048551595.1 Rhizobium sp. CRRU65
GAGCCTGGCCGGCCTCGACAGCTTGCCGGCCAAGAAGCCGGAACTGGCCCGGGCATGGCTCTACGCCAGACTGATCGTCGCCATCATCGCCGAACAGATTGCCGGGCAAGTCCCGGACTCTCCCCCCCTCTGGATGTGGCAACCCCACTGGCTAGCCCCCCATTGGCAAGCCCATCGCGCTGGCGTCTCATGAAGATCGCCCTGGCCACCATTTGCGCCGCCATCCGCGGACCACTTCTGTGGCAGGCCGTCTGTAATCTCGTCACGCGAAGTCGTCGCCACCTCTGTGAGCCGCCGCGACGACGCCGAAAACAATGCGACGATCTACACGCTCGCTTAACCTAGCGCATATGACCCTAACCCTCTCCCCGTAAACGGGGCGAGGGGACGTGCCTTGCGCGAGGTGAGTGGGGAACGGCGACGTTGCGGCATATCCCCTTCGCCCCGTTTACGTGGAGAAGGTGGCGGTAGCCGGATGAGGGGCAGGCGCCACACATCAAGCCGGCACAGCCTTCTCCGTCCACCCACTGGTCCAGAGTTCCCTCAGCCGGTCGCCGTCGCCCTTGAAGAAATCCTCGGCTGTCGCGCAGCGCTCCACCCGGTCGCTGCGGAAATTGCGGATTGCCTGGCGCAGCTCGCACCATGCGACGATATTGGCGGTCTGCGAATAATAGATCAGCGCGACCGGCCGGATTGTCCGCTCGCTCTCGCGGCCGAGTTCATCGCGATAGCCGAGCATTAGCTTGCGCTCGTCGCGGATCGCGCGGCGCACGATTGCCAGGTCGAAGCCCGCCGGCTGCGCGATCGAGCCCCAGGCATAAAGCGCCTTGTTGTCCATCGCCTGGCGCAGCGGCGCCGGCACGGCGCCTGATATCTTCCGGTTGACCCGGCGTGCGGCCTGTTTCAGCTCCTCGTCCGCCGTCCGTTCGAGCAGCGCTAGCGACAGCACGATCGCCTCCATCTCCTCGATCGAGAACATCAGCGGCGGCAGGTCGAAGCCCGGCCGCATGATGTAGCCGATGCCGCGCCCGCCTTCGATCGGCACCCGCATCGCCTGAAGGGCGGCGATGTCGCGATAGATCGAGCGCACGGTTACCTCAAGCGTCTCGGCCATCGTCGCCGCCGTCATCGGTTTTCTTGCCAGCCTGAGGATCTGGATGATCTCGAAAAGCCGCGAGGCCTTGCGCATTTAACCTCTCCCATCCGCCACGCTCCTGACAATACACTGTCAGTTGGGTTCCCGTATAGAGCCGCCTATCGGATTGAAATCAATCAGGGTCTTTCAAAACGACCCGCAGAACCAAAGGCGGTAACTGACATGAACTACAATGAAAACCTCTGGCTCTTCTTCACCCTTCTCTTCGGCATCATCATCGTGCCTGGTATGGACATGCTCTTCGTGCTCGCCAATTCGCTGACCGGCGGCGTCAAGCGCGGGCTGGCGGCGACCGGCGGCATCATGGCCGGCGGCGCCGTGCATTCGGCCTATGGCGCGGCCGGCGTCGGCGTGCTTGTCACCATGCTGCCGCAGCTCTTCAACGTGCTGCTCTTTGCCGGCGTCGCCTACATGATCTGGATCGGTATTTCGCTGATCCGCAGCTCGATCACCGTCGAGGCGGTCGGGCCGGGAACGGCACGCTCCGGCTGGCGCGCCTTCCGCCAGGGCGCCGTCACCTGTCTCGTCAATCCGAAGGCCTATATATTCATGTTTGCCGTCTACCCGCAGTTCCTCAGGCCGGAATATGGCCCGATCTGGATGCAGGGCCTGATCATGGGCATCATGACTGTCGTCACCCAGTTCGCCATCTACGGCACGCTGGCGATGACGGCCGGCCGCAGCCGCGACCTGCTCGTCGCCAACCCTGACGTCACGGCCTTTGTCGGCCGCTTCGCCGGACTGCTGCTGGTTGCCGTCTCCGCCTTCAGCCTCTGGCAGGGGTGGAAAAGCGCCTGAACCGCCACTGCATGTCGCCCGGAAGTGTGCAACGGTTCCGGGATAACGACATGCATAAAAGCAGAGAACGGCCTATCACATTGTTTTTATGACAATCCGGCAAAAAGTGACTGTCTGCCGCCGTGGATTTTGTCATGCTCCCGGTGCAGATTGGCCATCGGCCAGCTTGGCCGAGGAAAAAGGGAGAGAAATATGAATTGGAAAGCAGCAGCTGCGGCTGTAGCGATCGCCGGCATGGCCTTCGGTTCGGTGACCGCCGCCGACGGCACCCATGATTCGCGCATTGCGCTGATGAAGCAGATCGGCGGTTCGGCTGGCGCGCTGGCGGCCATCGCCAAGGGCACGAAGCCTTACGACGCCGAGGCGGTGAAGGCGGCACTGACGACGATTGCCGCAACGGCCAAGGTTTTCCCCGATCAGTTCAAGCCGGGCACGGAGACCGGCGACAAAGAGGCGAGCCCGAAAATCTGGGAAAACATGGACGACTTCAAGGCGCGCGCCGCCAAGCTCTCCACTGACGCCGAAACTGCGCTCGCCCAGCTTCCGGCCGATCCTGCGGCCGTCGGCGCCACGATGAACACGCTTGGCGCCAATTGCGCGGGCTGTCACAAGGCCTATCGTATCAAGGAGTGATAGGCCGGCCTGAGCAATTCCAGCAAAGGTGCGCGGCTTGCTTCAGCGTGATGTGGGGGAAATGGAACGCTCGGGATCCGCGATCCGTGCCGGGCTTGCCGCCGGCGCGGATCGCTTTATGTGGGACCGACGGTGGCAACATTGGCAAAAGGAGAGGCGGCGCATGGTCCGCAGGTTCATCCGGGTACTGCTCTGTCTGATCGGCGTCGCTGTGCTCGGCGGGGGCGCCTTCTATCTCGTCACCGCACCCGATCCGCTGCCGGAGAGCCATTGGGCGGGTCTCGGCGCGCCGGATCCGGCAAATGGTCAGATGGTTTTCTGGGCGGGCGGCTGCGTCAGCTGTCATGCCGCACCCGGTTCCGAAGGCGATGCAAAGCTGACACTTGCAGGCGGTCTGGCGCTGAAGAGCCCCTTCGGGACCTTCCACGTGCCGAACATCTCACCCGATGAAAAAGCCGGCATCGGTGGCTGGACACTTGCTCAGTTCGGCAACGCGATGAAGCGCGGCGTCGGCCCGGGCGGGCAGCATCTCTACCCGTCCTTTCCCTATGGCTCCTATTCCCGCATGAGCGACAAGGACGTCAACGATCTCTATGGCTTCCTGAAAACCCTGCCGAAGAGCGCAAACGTGGCGCCGCCGCACGAACTGCCGTTCCCCTTCAACATCCGGCTGGCGCTCGGCGGCTGGAAATTTCTCTATCTCAACGACCAGCCGCGCGTCGCCCTGGCAAAGAGCGACGACAAGATCAAGCGCGGGCAATATCTCGTCGAAGGCCCCGGCCATTGCGGCGAATGCCATACGCCGCGTGATGCGCTCGGCGGCTTCAAGGCGGATCAGTGGCTTGCCGGCGCGCCCAATCCGGAAGGCAAGGGTCGCATACCCAATATCACCCCGGCTTCCGAGAGCATCGGCGGCTGGAGCGAGGCCGATATCGCCAGTTATCTCGAAACCGGCTTCACCCCCGATTTCGATTCCGTCGGCGGCTCGATGGTCGATGTGCAGCAGAACATCGCCCATCTGCCGGCCTCCGACCGTGAAGCGATCGCAGCCTATCTGAAGGCCGTGCCGGGACGCTAGAGCATGTTGCGAGCAACGACATGCGTAAAAACAAACATCCGAAGCGCGTCGCATGAATCAAGTTTGATGCGACGCGCGCTTTAAAGTGCGGTTGTGCTTGGCGCCTTCGCAGGGTCCCACGCCTGTTTATAGGGAGGTGGGACCCGGCATCAGATCATAGGGATGGCGCCAGCCGGGCATCGTGCTGATACGATCTTTCCAGGCTGCGATAGCCGGGAAGGCGCTGTGATCTATCCCGGTTTCCTCCGGCATGAAGACGTAGCCCGCCAGAGAGAGGTCTGCGATCGTCAGCCGGTCGCCGACCATGAAGGCCTGGTGCGCCAGATGTTCGTCAACAATGGCATAGGCAGCTTTGGCCCTCAGTCTCAAAAACTCGACGACGGGCGTCTCGCCGCTCTTCTGGAGGCCATACATGAACCTCAGCGTCGCGTAATAGCTCGTGAATTTGTGGTTGTCGAAAAGAATCCAACGCATAATGTCTCGTCGCTCTTCGGCTGTCTGCGCCCCGAAGTGGCCTGTCACCTCTGACAAATAGTCCAGGATAATCCCCGATTGGCTGATCTTCGTTTGGCCGTGCTCGAGCACAGGGGCTTCGCCCTGCTTGTTTATGGTTTTTCGCCATGCTTCAGTGCGTGTTTCGCCGCCGAGATAGTCAACGAAAATGCTCTCCCACTCGATGCCGGCAAGTGTGAGGAAGAGCGCGACCTTGTAACAGTTCCCCGAGAGAGCGAAGCAATGTAGTTTGAAATCTGGCATGAAAGCTCCTCATGCAATTCGATAATTGTCAGTAGGCTGAACCGGTCCCTACATAAACCCGACCGGCCGCTTCATGACCTCCAGCCCTGAAGCGCGTCGCAATCTTTCAGATTTGCTCGTCGCGCTTTAGGCCTTTATGTCAACGCATCCTGTTATCGCAACACCGCTCACACTTTGCGCGACGCGCTTTAGGCGATCGATTGCATGTAGCGCATGCCGGTCACTGGCCGCGGGGTGAATTCCAGCTGTTCGTAGAAGCGGTGCGCCAGCACGTTTCCGGTGGCAGCGCTGACGGAGAGGTAGCCGCAGCCGGCGTTGCGGGCGGTCTCGCGCGCCCGGTCGACGAGCAACTGGCCGGTGCCGTGGCCGCGATGGCCGTCGCGCACGAAGAGATGGTGCAGGTCCATGCCGCGCTTGCCTTCCTGCGCCCTGTAGAGCGGCACGAGAATGGCGTAGCCGATCAGCCCTTCGCTGGTCTCGGCGACGAGCGCATTGATCCAGGGCAGCGGGCCGAAGAGGTCGCGCTCCAACTGCTCCGCCGTTGTAGCAGCCGCATCGCCGTGATGGGCGGCAAGCAGGGCGATCATCTCGTTGAGTTCGGGCAGGTCGCGCGGCTTGGCGGCGCGGATCGTCACCACCGATGGGCGCATCAGTGAAATTTCGCTGTCTTCGATTTCGGTCATGGTCTTCGCGTCCTTTGATAGTCTGCCGTCAGGACGCTGCCGATACAACAAAGCCGCCTGACGGCGGCTTGTTGACAATATGATCTTGTCCAGCCGCCCTTTACAGGTACAGCCAAAAATACGAGCGGCTCTGGTGCGCGTTCTTGATCATGGATCATAAATCGTCGGAAACGCGGGCTTTGTCAATGGCGGATCAAGCCCATCACAGGTATTGAGCCTCGGCTTCAGCCTTGATACTATACCCCCCTATGCTATATGAGAGTCCATCATGTCTCACACCACCCTGCAGAAAAAGAAGCTCGTCGCCCGCATCAGCCGCCTGAAGGGGCAGATGGAGGCGGTCGAGCGCGCGCTCGAGGCCGAGCGCCCCTGCGGCGAGATCCTGCAGCTGCTCGCCTCGATCCGCGGCGCCCTGACCGGGCTGACCGGCGAGGTGCTCGACGATCACCTGCGCGAGCATGTGCTGAATGCCGCCGACGAAGCGGCGAGGGCCGAGGCGGTCGAGGAAATATCGGAAGTCTTGAGAACCTATATGCGCTAGAGAAATTCCAGGCAAAGCGCGAAGCGGTTTTGCCGAGAAGTGCGTAAAAACAAAGAATTAGAGCGACGAAGGAGACCGTCATGAGTGCCGGAATCGACAAGGCTGGAATGGATGCCCTGGAACACGATCACGTCTTCCTCGGCAGTGAACATGCGCGCAACGAGCGGCGCATCTGGCTGGTGATTGCGCTGACGGCGGTGATGATGGTGGCGGAAATCGCCGCCGGCACCATCTACGGCTCGATGGCGCTCGTCGCCGATGGCTGGCACATGTCGACCCATGCCAGCGCACTGCTGATTTCCGCACTCGCCTATCTCTTCGCCCGCCGGCAGGCGCGCAATCCGCGTTTCACCTTCGGCACCGGCAAGCTCGGCGATCTCGCCGGCTTCGCCAGCGCCATCGTCCTCGCGCTGATCGCCCTGCTGATGGCCTGGGAGAGCCTGTTGCGCCTTTCCAATCCCGTGCCGATCGGCTTTGCCCAGGCAATCGCCGTGGCGGTGATCGGCCTTGCCGTCAATCTGGTGAGCGCCTGGCTGCTGGCCGGCGGCGGCCATGCCGCGCATGGCAATCATGCGCATCACGGGCATGGTAATCATGCCCATGCCCATGCCCATGCCCACGGCCATCATCATCACGGACATGGCGATCATGCCCATCACGCAAAGACCGGCGACAACAACATCCGCGCCGCCTATCTGCATGTCATCGCCGATGCCCTGACCTCCGTGCTCGCCATCGCGGCGCTGACGCTCGGCAGTCTCTACGGCTGGCTCTGGCTCGATCCCCTGATGGGCATCGTCGGCGGGTTGGTGATCGCCAACTGGTCCTGGAGCCTGATGAAATCTTCGGGCGGCGTCCTGCTCGACGTCATTTCCGAAGGCGAGACGCTGCCGGCCGAGATCCGCGGCGCCATCGAGACGGAGGACGACCGGATCACCGATCTGCATGTCTGGCAGGTCGGCCCCGGCCATCATGCCGCGATCGTCGCCGTCCTCACCTCGCAACCGCGCGACCCGGCTTTCTACAAGGGCAGGCTCTCGGCGCTGGAGGAATTGTCGCATGTGACGGTTGAGGTCACACGCGCCGCATGATCGGGGCGGGCGGAGACGCTCGGCGGACGACAAGATCGCTCGACGGACGATTAACATCGCCGTGGGGACGACAAGTCGCCGCAATCGCTGCTTAGCTCTGTCCTCCTGATACGCCGGAGGATTTCATGGATCGCAGTCTGACCCGCCGCATGCTGATAGGCTCGGCATTGTGCCTACCCGTGCTGACGCTTCGAGCCAATGCTGAGGAGGGGGCTGAGGAGGGGGCCAAGGAGAGTGCCAAAGAGAGTGCAGGCGAGGGCGAGGACAATATTGAACATCGCCTTGCCGCTTTGGAAAAACGCACCGGCGGCCGCCTCGGTGTCTCGGTGCTCGACACCGAGACGAGCATCTCCTTCGGTTATCGCGGCAGCGAGGCCTTTCCGATGTGCAGCACCTTCAAGGCGCTGGCCGCCGCTTTCGTGCTCGCCCGGGGCGACAAGGGCGAGGAGAACCTCGACCGGCGGGTGAGCTACGGCAAGGACAAGCTCGTCGATTATTCGCCGATCAGCGAAAAACACGCCGGAACCGATGGCATGACCCTTGCCGAACTCTGCGAGGCGGCGGTGACCGTCAGCGACAACACCGCCGGCAACTTGCTGCTCGAAAGTTTCGGCGGTCCGGCGGGGCTGACCGATTGGCTGCGCTCGATCGGTGACGGCACGACGCGTCTCGACCGCACCGAGCCGACGTTGAACGAGGGCCGGAAGGGTGATCCGCGCGACACGACGACACCGGATGCGATGCTCGACACGCTCGGCAACCTGACGCTCGGCTCGGTCCTGGCCGAGGCCTCCTCAGACAGGCTGATAGCCTGGCTGGTGGCGAGCACGACGGGAAAGGAGCGGCTCAGGGCCGGCCTGCCGGCGGATTGGAAGGTCGGCGACAAGACCGGCACCGGTCCGAATGGATCTCTCGGCGATATCGCGGTGATCTGGCCGCCCGATCGCGGCCCGATCGTCGCGGCCGTCTATATCAGCGAGACGACCGTGCCGGTAAAGGAGCTCAACCCGCTCTTTGCCGAAGTCGGCCGCATGATCGTCGAGATGGTGTGAATCATAAAAAATGCGGCGGAGAAGGCTCTCCCGCCGCATGCTGTCGATCTTTCAGTGGCTCAGGCGGCGGTGATATCGTCTGCCGTCTCGGTGCCGTCATCCTCGATGCCGGCCATCTCGCGCTTGATCTGGTCGGCGATTTCCTTCTCGATTGCGGCGCGCTGGTCGGCCGGCATGGCGGCCAGATCGGCCTCGGTCAGATCGTGCTGCTCGAGGTAGCGGGCCCGGATATATTCCGCCGGCGTCATGTTGCCCCATTTGGAGAATTCGTCGACCAGGGAGTCATGCGCAGCGCTTGCCGCCACTTCTTCGTCGGAGGGCGGGTTGATATAAGGGCCTTCGCTGCTTTGAAGAGCCCAGATCGTATTGGCGATCGAAGGCGGCGTGCTGCTGGGCTCGAGACCGGGCGCGGTATTGCGCGCTGTTTTGGTGAAGTCCGTCGTCTGCTGATTCTTGGATTTGGCCGGCTGATCGAAAAGGCCGCCGATGCCGTAATAGTTGCGAATATTGCTAGAGATTTCCATAAAAACTCTCCCCGAAAACCGGGGAGAGAATGAAGCGGTAAACCTGCGCAGAGCTTGCGGGAAGCTTGGTGTCACGGCAACGTATAGGCGATCACATAATCGCCGGGCGTGGTGCCGACCGAGCCGTGGCCGCCGGCGACCATGACGACATATTGCTTGTTGTCATCGGTCATATAGGTCATCGGCGTCGCCTGGCCGCCGGCGGGAAGCCGTCCCTGCCAGAGCTCCCGGCCACTCGTCACGTCATAGGCGCGCAGGTAGTTGTCGACCGCGGCCCCCAGGAAGGCGACGCCGCCCTTGGTCAGCATCGGCCCGCCGATGCCGGGCACGCCCACCTTGAAGGGCAGGGGCAATGGCGTCATGTCGTGGACGGTGCCGTTCTTGTGCATATAGGCGATCTTGCCGGTGCGCAGGTCGACGCCGGCGACATAACCCCATGGCGGCGCCTGGCAGGGGATTTGGAGCAGCCCGAGGAAGGGACCCATGAAGACGCCGTAGGGCGCGCCGTCATTGCGGTTGAGCCCCTGTTCGCTGCCCTTCTCGTCCTGGCCTCTCGGAGGAATGTCGGCGGCCGGCACCAGGCGCGAGGTGAAGGCGAGATAGGTCGGCATGCCGAACATGATCTGCCGCTCCGGATCCACCGCCACCGAGCCCCAGTTGAAGGTGCCGAAATTGCCGGGATAGACGATCGTCCCTTTCAGCGAAGGCGGCGTAAAGCGGCCCTCATAGTGGTAGCGGTGGAAGTCGATGCGGCAGGCCATCTGATCGAACAGCGATACGCCCCACATGTCTCTTTCCTGGAGCGGCTCTGGCGAGAAGGTGAGGTCCGAGATCGGCTGCGTCGGCGAGGTATGATCGCCCGAGACCGCGCCGCCTGGCGCTGGTATTTCCTTGATCGGGATGATCGGCTCGCCGCTGCGCCGGTCGAGCACATAGATATCGCCCTGTTTGGTCGGGCCGACCAAGGCCGGAACCACGGTGCCGTCTTGCTTCGTCAGGTCGATCAGCGCCGGCTGGGCCGGCACGTCCATGTCCCAGAGATCGTGATGCACTGTCTGGCGCACCCAGCGCAACTGGCCGGTGGCGATATCGAGCGCGACGATAGAGGAGGAGAATTTCTCGACATTGTCGCTGCGGCCGATGCCGATCTGGTCGGGTACTTGGTTGCCGAGCGGGATGTAGACCATGCCGAGCGCCTCGTCGACGCTGAAGACCGACCAACTGTTCGGCGAGTTGGTCGTATAGGTCTGGCCCTCGGTGATCGGCGTCGTCACATCGGGATTGCCGGAATCCCAATTCCAGACCAGGGCGCCGGTATTGATGTCGAAGGCGCGGATGACGCCGGATTGCTCCTCAGTCGAATAATTGTCGTTCACCGCCCCGCCGACGATGATTTTGCCCGCCACCGCGACCGGCGGCGAAGTGGAATAATAGTATCCGGCCGGGTTGAACCGCATGCCGGTTTCCAAATGCAGCACGCCCTGGTCGGCAAAGCTGGTGCAGACCTTCCCGTCCGCCGCATCGAGCGCGATCAGCCGGGCGTCTGAGGTCGGCAGGTAGACGCGCTCGGCGCAGGGCTGGCCGGCGGCAACGGTTGGATCGGCATAATAGGTGACGCCGCGGCAGGTCTGATGCTGCCGGTCGGGGTTCATGCCCGAGTTGGCGTCGTATTTCCATTTTTCCTTGCCGGTCTTGGCGTCGAGCGCGATCGCCCAGTTATGCGGCGTGCAGAGATAGAGCGTGTCCTTCACCTTCAGCGGCGTCACCTGATAGGTCGTCTCGCCGACATCGTCCGGCCGCTTGACGTCGCCGGTCTGGTATCGCCACGCTTCCTTGAGGGTGGAGACGTTCTCGGCGGTGATCTGGTCGAGTGGCGAATAGCGCTGGCCGAAGGGCGTGCGGCCGTATTGATGCCATTCGCCGTCCGGGACGCTGCCGCCGAAAGCGGGATTGGCGGCGACCGTATCCTTGGGCAGCTCGCCGGCGAGATCATGCGGGTCAGTCGTCATCGAATAGAGGGCGACAAGGATGGCGAGAATGACAGGCGCGGCGAGCGGCCAGGGGTTTGCGGCATAGGTGATGCCCGTTGGGCTGCGCAGGCCAAGCGGCCGGCGGATCCATGGCGTCAGCAGCCAGAGCCCGAGCAGGATGATCATGCCGCCGCGGGGCCCAAGCTGCCACCAGTCGAAGCCGACCTCCCAAATCGCCCAGGCGAGTGCTGCGACGACGAGCACCGCATAGACCCAGAGCGCCGCCGCCTTGCGCATCAGCAGCAGCCCGGCGGTAGTCAGGAACATCAGCCCGGCGAACAGATAGAAGACGCTGCCGCCGAGCGTGACGAGCCAGAGCCCGCCGCCGCCGAGAGTGAGCCCGACGATGATGAAGAAGATGGAGGTGACGATGATCGCCATAAGGCTGTCTCCCGCTGAGGTTAGCCGGGCTGAAGGATCGGCGGAAAAGTCCCGCCGATCAGGCAGATAGCGCGAAGGAGATGCCTTTCAACGGCCACAATTGCCGCAGGGGCTACAGCGCCGCGCGTCTTTTAAGACGCGCAAAGAACGCTGTAACACTTTGAATGCTGCATAACTTTAGCCTTAAATCGATTCCGATTTAAGGAATTATGCAGTCGGTCCGGATGCACCGAACTGGGCTTGATGCAGCCTGGCGTAGCCGCCTTCGCGCGCCAGCAACTGGCTGTGCGTGCCCTGTTCGACGATGCCTGACGTTCCCACCACGACGATGCGGTCGGCGTTGCGGATGGTGGCGAGTCGATGGGCGACGACCAGCGTGGTGCGTCCCTTGGAGAGCGCCGACAGCGACTGCTGGATGGCATATTCGGTCGCCGAATCAAGCGCCGAGGTGGCTTCGTCGAGGATGAGGATCGGCGGATTTTTCAGGAAGATGCGGGCGATCGCCAGGCGCTGCTTCTGCCCGCCGGAAAGCTTGACGCCGCGTTCGCCGACGACAGTATCGAGCCCGTTCGGCAGCGACAGCACGTATTCGTCGAGGGCGGCGCGCCGCAATGCATCGATGATCGCCGCGTCGTCGGCGCCAAGCCGGCCATAGGCGATATTGTCGCGGATGGTGCCGCCGAACAGGAATACGTCCTGGGCGACGATGCCGATCTGCGAACGCAGCGACATCTGTGTCATGTCGCGGATGTCGATGCCGTCGATCAGGATCGAGCCGGAATCCACCTCGTAGAAGCGCGGCAGCAGCGAGCAGATCGTCGTCTTGCCGGCGCCGGACGGGCCGACGAAGGCGATCGTCTCGCCGGCCGCGATCGAAAGTTCGAGCCCGTCGAGCACCTTGCCGTCGCCGGTATAGCCGAAGCTCACCTTCCGGTAGACGATGTTGCCGGCAAGGTGATCGACGCTGATCGCGTTTACCCGGTCGGCAATATCAGGGGCGGTATCGATCAGCTGCGTGAAGCGCTTGAAGCCGGCAATGCCCTTCGGATAGCTCTCCAGCACCGAGGTGATCTTGTCGATCGGCCGGAAGAATACATTGACCAGCAGCAGGAAGCCGACAAAACCGCCATAGCTGAGCTCGCCCGATATGACGAACCAGGTTCCCGATATCATCACCACCAGCTGCACGAAGCGCGTGCTGAAATAGCTGAGCGTGATGCTGGCGGTCATATAGGCATAGGCGTTGAGTTTGGTTGCCCTGTAGCCCTCGTTGTTGCGGGCGAACAGATCGCGTTCGTGATCCTCGTTGGCGAAAGCCTTGACGACGCGGATGCCGCCGACGCTTTCATGCACGCGTGTATTGAACTCACCGACCTGCCGGAACAGGTCTCGCCAGCTGAGCGTCATCTTGGCGCCGTAGCGGCTGACTAGCCAGGTCATGAACGGCACGATGGCGGTCGTCAGCAGCGCCAGCTTCCAGTGCACGGTGAACATCAGGATGAAGGCGCCGATGAAGGTCATGATCGCGATGAACAGGTCTTCGGGACCGTGATGGGCGACTTCGCCGACTTCTTCGAGGTCCTTGGTCACATGGGTGATCAGATGGCCGGTCTTGTTGTTGTCGAAATAGCGGAAGGACAGCTTCTGGATATGGTCGAAAGCCTGCCGGCGCATATCGGTCCGATCCCGATTCCGAGCGCATGGCCCCAATAATTGACCACCGCCATCAGCGCCGTGTTGAACAGGTAGACGACCAGCAGCAGCCCGGCCGTCGCCGCAATCAGCCACCAGTCCCGCTGCGGCAGCAGGGTGTCGACGAAGAGCTTGACGGCGATAGGAAAGCCGAGTTCCAGCAGCCCGGCAACGACCGCGCAGCCGAAATCGAGAAAGAACAATTGCTTGTAGGGACTGTAATAGCGAAAGAATCTGAGCAGCATGGACGGCCCCACGGGAAATGCGGAAGGAGGCGCCGCTCCTCGTCAAGGACGCTGTAGCGGCGGCGATCCTGCAAGGACAGCCCTTTTCGTCGCAGGCCGGATGGAAGCGGATCGCTGTGGCGCAACTGCCGCACCGAAAACGATCGAAGCGCCTGTCACGTTCCGCAGAAGGTCGCAAGCACCCGTTCGTCGGGCTTCGGCGGTTCCCGATAGGCAACAAAGCCCGGCTGGTCCTCATAGGGTTTCGAAAGCACGCTCAGCAGCGCCTCGAACAGCGAAAAATCGCCATTCTCGACGGCGGCCTCGATCGCCTGTTCGACGCGGTGATTGCGCGGAATGAAGGCCGGATTGACGCGGCGCATGGCAATGGCGCGCTCGGTGGCCGTCTGCGGATCGCGTGACAGCCGCTCGCGCCACTGCGTAAGCCACGCGCCGCGGGCGTCCGGCTCGCGGAAACTCGCCGCAAATTCAGGCTCTGCGGCATCATCGCCGGCAAGATCCGATAGCCGCCGGAAGGTCAGGGTGAAATCGGCGCCCTGCGCCTGCATCAGTGACAGTAACGCCTGCACCAGGTCGAGATCGCCGTCCTCTTCGCCGGCAAGGCCGATCTTTTCGCGCATGCCGGCCAGCCAATGCGCCTGGAACCGTTCACCGTAACTCTTTATCACGATATTGGCCTTGTCGACCGCGCCGTCGGGCTCGGCGTCGATCAGCGGCAGCAGCGTTTCGCCGAGCCTTGCGAGGTTCCATTGGCCGATGCCGGGCTGGTTGGCATAGGCGTAACGACCATGCTGGTCGATCGACGAAAAAACGGTCGCCGGATCATAGGCATCCATGAAAGCGCAGGGGCCGAAATCGATCGTCTCGCCGGAGACGGTCATATTGTCCGTGTTCATCACGCCATGGATGAAGCCGACATGCAGCCAGCGGGCAATCAGCGGCGCCTGGCGTTCGCAGACCGCTTCGAACAGCGCGAGATAGGGGTTCTCGGCTTCTTTCAATGCCGGATAGTGCCGGTCGATCACATAATCGGCCAGAGCCCGCACGCCGTCGGTATCGCCCCTGGCTGCGAAGTACTGGAAGGTGCCGACGCGGACATGGCTGGCCGCGACGCGGGTGAAAACCGCGCCCGGCAGCACCTCTTCGCGATAGACTGGCTCGCCTGTCGTCACCGCCGCCAGCGCCCGCGTGGCGGGAATGCCGAGCGCGAACATCGCTTCGCTGATGATATATTCACGCAAGACCGGCCCGATTGCCGCCCGCCCATCGCCGCGGCGCGAAAAAGGCGTTGGTCCGGCGCCCTTCAGCTGGATGTCGTAGCGCTTGCCGCTGCGGCCGACCACCTCGCCGAGAAGGATCGCCCGCCCGTCACCGAGCTGCGGCGAGAAGCCGCCGAACTGGTGCCCGGCATAGGCCATCGCCAGCGGTTCGGCCCCTTCGGGAACGAGATTGCCGGAAAAGATCGCCGCGCCATCGCGGCGCAAGGCCTCGACATCGAGCCCGAGTTCGGCGGCGAGCGCCTCGTTGAGCTTGATCAGCCAAGGCTCCGCCACCGCGGTCGGCGCTTGCGCCGCAAAGAAGTGGGGCGGCAAACCGACATAGCTGTTGTCGAACGGAAAGGCCGCACCGGGCCGGTTTTTCTGCAGGGCGGAGGTCATGGTTCATAGGTAGGGCCGGGGTGTCTGTGGCGCAAGCCGGACATTCACGAAGATCGAACCGATGCAAGGAATCGTGACCTGCCTTTACCTCTCGTCAAAGCAGCTTTGCCATAAACGACATAGCGCCGCCATGATCGCGGGCGTATAGCAAATCGTCTCCCCTTGGCTTTGCGCCATGTCATCCCCCGCGGCCTTGCTGCCTTTGTGTGCTCCGCCGCGCCACCGCGAGTGATCCCGGACGATGTCGGATCAGATTTACCAGGCGCCGATGGTTCGGCGCGCCACGCCCAATTTTCGGGTGATCGCGATGATTGTCGCGAGTGCGATGCTGATGGAAAACATCGATGCGACCGTGCTTGCGACCGCGCTGCCCACCATGGCGCGCGATTTCGGCGTCGGCGCCCCGGCCATGTCGATCGCCCTGACTTCCTATCTCTTGAGCCTTGCGATCTTCATCCCGGCAAGCGGCCGGATGGCCGACAGTTTCGGCTCCCGCACCGTTTTCCGCTCGGCGATCGCCGTCTTCGTCGTCGGCTCCATCCTCTGTGCTCTGGCGCCGACGCTGTCCTTCCTGGTGCTGGCGCGGCTGCTTCAGGGCATAGGCGGCGCGATGATGATGCCGGTCGGGCGCCTGGTGCTGATGCGCAGCGTCGACCGCAAGGATATGGTCAGCGCCATGTCCTGGCTGCTCGTACCGGCGCTGATCGGCCCGATTGTCGGCCCGCCGCTCGGCGGCTTCATCGTCACCTATCTCGACTGGCGCTGGATCTTTTATATCAACGTGCCGATCGGCATCATCGGTATGATCTTCGTCTCGATCTACATCGACGAGGTCAAGGGCAAGGCAAGTGGTCCGTTCGATACGATCGGTTTCGTCCTCTCGGGCATCTCGCTCGGTTCGCTGCTCTTCGGCTTCGAAATGTCGAGCCATGAGGGCGAGGGTGCGTTTTCGATCTTCCTGATCGCCATCGGCCTGCTCTTCGGCATCGCCTATCTCAGGCATGCCCGCAAGCATCCGTCGCCGATCATGGATTTCTCGCTGATGAAGGTGCCAAGCTTCGGCACGTCTGTCATTGCTGGTTCCCTGACCCGCATCACGCAAGGGGCGCAGCCCTTCCTCCTGCCGCTGCTCTTCCAGATCGGCTTCGGCCTGTCTGCCGCCGCGGCCGGCCAGATCATCATCGCGACCGCGCTTGGCGCTCTCGCCATGAAGCCGATGGCCAAGTTTGTCTTCCGCCGGCTGGGCTTCCGCAGAAGCCTCATTCTCAACGGTATCCTCGGGACGATCGGCTATGGCCTTTGTGCCGCCTTCCGGCCGGACTGGCCGATGCCGCTGATCTTCGTCGTCCTGGTGCTCAGCGCCTTCTTCCTGTCGTTCCAGTTCACCGCCTATAACACCATTGCCTATGACGAGATCAGCAAGGAGCGGATGAGCTCGGCCACGAGCTTCTACACCACCTTCCAGCAGCTGATGCTGTCACTCGGCATCTGCATCGGCGCCTTGGCGCTGCACGGCTCCATGGCTTTGTCAGGCACTGAGACGCCGGCTCTTGGTGATTTCTCGGCCGCCTTCATCGTCGTCACGATCATCTCGATCACCGCCACCTTTTGGAACCTGCGCTTCTCGCCGACCGCCGGCGAGGAGATCACCGGCTATAGGGCGAAACAGAGGAAGGGCGCCGTCGCCGAAAGCTGACGCCGCCCGCGGCCCGTCCACCGCCGTCGCCATTTCTGTTGTGCCGTGTCGGCACCCTCTGCCCTGCCGGATACAACATCTCCTCCCTCTCAGGTCGTCACGCCGCTTGCGGCAGGCATGCCTCGCAGATCGCCGCGACGTGGCGGTGGTCGGTGCCGCAGCAGCCGCCGAGCACGCGGAGCTCCGGCATGCGGTCGATGAGCTTGCGGTAGCGGCGGCCGAGATCTTCGGGATCGCCCGCATCGAGCGTCTCGCTATTGTCGAGCTGCTCATGGCTCATGGTCGAGGCATTGGCGCGGATGCCCGAAATGCGCTTCACCCAGGCGCTTCCAGGATCGAGCGCTGTTTCGAAATGCGTCGGGTGGGCGCAGTTGATCATGTAATAGGCAGGCGCCCCGCCGGTCATCGCATCGGTCGTCTCGATGGCCTCCTGAATGCTGCGGCCCGTCACCAGCCGGCCATCCGTTTCCAGCGTGAAGGAGATGGCCGAGGGCATGCCGAGCGACTGTGCGGCCCGCGCCACGCCGATCGCCTCGTCGATATTAGTCAGCGTGAAGGCGCTCACCATATCGGCTTCAGTGCCGGCAAAAGCCCCGATCTGAAAGGCGTGGTAGTCTTCCGCTTCGGCCGCATCCATGAAGCCTGCCTTGTAGCCGTCGCCGCGCGGGCCGATCGCGCCGCTGATCACGATCGGCTGCTCCGGCCGTTCATAGGCGCTGCGCAAGCCGACCAGCAAGTCGATGGCCTCCTCATTGACCGCCTTCAGGGCTTCGCTGGTATAGCCGAGCTTCTGCCCCCAGTCCGGATTGGCCCGCCAGGTGGCGGTATCGAGCACGAAGCTCGTGCCGTGCCGCCGTGCGATATCGAGATAACGGCGATAGTAATTCCGCATGCGCTGCCGCCCGTCTTCGGAAGCCAGCAATATGAAGGCGGCGAAATGCGGAAGCTCGATCCCTTCCTGGAAGATCATCGTCGTTTCCATGCCGCCATCGGTAATGAAAGTGCCGCCTTTGAGCTGCGGCAAACAGTTTCTGTACTTTGCCATTGTTGAAGCCTCTCCATCGCGGCAGCCGATTGGCTGCCGTCGATGAATGATGTTCTGGCGCTTAATCGGCTGCCAAACTAGGCGACTTGAGGTATACTCCAGGCGGTTGTGGCTTTTGCCGATTGATATCAATTGCTTGCTTCAACCGATCCTGCCGGGGGCGGAGGCAGGTTTGATCGTGCGAGACTGAAAACTGTACCGCCGGTACAGGAGGGGACATGCGAAAGGGCGAGGAAACGCGGACCCGCATCCTCGATGTGGCCGAAGCGGCAGTCTTGCAGAAGGGTTTCGGCGGCACTTCCATCGAGGAGCTGATCGCCGAGACCGGCATCACCAAGAGCGGCTTCTTCTATCATTTCAGGGACAAGAACGAGCTCGCCAAGGCGCTGCTCAACCGCTACATCGAAAATGACGAGCGCATCTACGACGAAATCTTCAGCCGCGCGCGCGACCTGACCGACGATCCGCTGCAATCCTTCCTGCTCGGCCTGAAGCTGCTTTCCGAATTGCTCTCCGACCTGCCGAACGGCCATCCGGGCTGCCTTGTGGCGGGCATCTGCTACTACGAGCGGCTGTTCGACCGGGAGATACGGGAGATCAACCGGAATGCGGTGCTTGCCTGGCGGCGGCGCTTCGGCCGCATGATCCGGGATATCGTGGCCGTCTATCCGCTACGCGAACCCGTCGACGTCGACCAGCTTGCCGACATGGTGTCCTCCGTCCTGGAAGGCGGCATCGTTTTGTCGAAGACGCTGAAGGAGCCGAACACGCTGGCCGAACAGGTGCTGATGCTCCGCACCTTCGTAAAGATGCTCTTCCTGCCGGTGGCGGAGATGCCGAAGGCGTCGAGCGGTTCAGCCTTTCATGGAGGCGCAGAGCCGCACTAGCTTTTTGGGCGTCAGTCCTTGCCTTCCATCGCCGCGGCCATTTCCGCGAGCTTTCGCACGGTGTTGAGATTGCGCGACGTTCCAGTCTTCAGCGCCGGCAGCTTCAGCTTCGAGCGGCCGGAGCCGTTGGGGTAATGCACGTAGATTTCCCGGCCGGCGAGTTTCGCCTCCTCGCCGTCGGGCGCAACCATCGTCGCCAGCGCATCGCCGGTCGCCTTTTCGGGCAGGAAGTAGACGAGCAGGAAGTTCGGCTTGGCATCGGGAAAGGGTGCGTTGGCAACGATTCCGTCGAGTTCCTTGCGGCTGCGCACCATCACGCCCGGCCGCTTGCCCATCGTCTTGCCGAGCGCCTCGTCGAGCCGCTCCTCCACCGTCTTTTCCGCTTCGTCCGAACGGAAAAGCACGTTGCCGCTCTGGATGTAGGTCTTGACGTCGGAAAAGCCGAGGCCTTCGCAGATCGCCTTCAGCTCGGCCATTGGCAAAGAGCCGGTGCCGCCGACGTTTACGGCGCGGAGGAGGGCGATATAGACGGGCATTTCTTTCTCCCTTGACCTCGTGCCGTGCCGCCCCCCTCTGCCCTGCCGGGCATCTCCCCCACAGGTGGGGAGATTGGCTGGGCGCGATGGCTTCCCCAAACAACAGGCCGTCACATCAATCTCAAATCAGGGCGAGGCATGGCCTCCTGCCGATCTCCGGGGAGATGCCCGGCAGGGCAGAGGGGGGTGCCGTGCCACTAGCACGCCCCCAACCCTTCACATCTTGCCGGCAACCTTGATCGCAAACGCATACTCAAACGCGATCTCTTCCAGCCGCTGGAAGCGGCCCGAGGCGCCGCCGTGGCCGGCGTCCATGTTGGTCTTGAGCAGGATCGGCGCGTCGCCCGTCGTCTTGTCGCGCAGCTTCGCCACCCATTTGGCCGGCTCCCAATAGGTGACGCGCGGGTCGGTCAGGCCGCCGAGCGCCAGGATGGGCGGGTAGGCTTTTGCGTCGACATTGTCATAGGGCGAGTAGGAGGCGATCTGCTCATATTCTTCCTGGCTGTCGATCGGGTTGCCCCATTCCGGCCATTCCGGCGGGGTGAGCGGCAAAGTGTCGTCGAGCATGGTGTTGAGCACGTCGACGAAGGGGACGGCGGCGATGAGGCCGGCGAACTTCTCCGGCGCCATGTTGGCAACCGCACCCATCAGCATGCCGCCGGCCGATCCGCCCTCGGCGATGATCGTCGCGTAAGAGGTGAACCTCTGTTGATTCAGATAATCGGCCGCTGCGACGAAGTCCTTGAAGGTATTCGTCTTCTTGTCCATCTTGCCGTCTTCGTACCAGGAAAATCCCTTGTCCTTGCCGCCGCGGATATGGGCGATGGCATAGACGAAGCCGCGGTCGGCGAGCGACAGGCAGTTGGTGTTGAAGCCGGCTGGAATGGTGATGCCGTAGGCGCCATAGCCGTAGAGCAGGCAGGGGGCGCTGCCGTCGAGTGGGGTATCCCTGCGATAGAGCAGGGTGACCGGCACCTTCTCGCCATCCCATGCCGGGGCAAAGACGCGGCGGGTGACGTAGTCGTCGGGATTGTGGCCGGACGGCACTTCCTGCGTCTTCAATAGCGTGCGCTCGCGCGTCACCATGTTGTAGTCGTAGAGCTGCGACGGCGTCGTCATCGACGAATAGGAGAAGCGGATGATATCCGAGTCATATTCCGCCGCGCCCTGCAGCCCCAGTGAATAGGCTTCCTCGGCGAAGGCGATCGCATGTTCCTCGCCGGTCTCCCGATTGCGGATCATGATCTGCGGCAGCCCGTCCTTGCGCTCCAGCCACAGAAGATGGCGGGCATAGGCCATGTGGCTGATAACGAGCGTGCCGGGCTTGTGGGCGACCACTTCGCGCCAGTTCTCTTTCACCGGATTGTCGACCGGCGCTTCCATGATCTTGAAATCCTTGGCGCCGCCGTCATTGGTGAGGATGTAGAAGACGTCGCCGCCCTCGGTCAGCGAATATTCGATGCCCTCTTCGCGTGCCGCCACCAGTTTCGGCTCGGCTGTCAGGTCCTTGGTCGACAGCAGCCGGTATTCGCTGGTCTCGTGGTCGTGAATGTCAATATAGATGAAATCGTCGAGCAGCGAGCCGCCGACGCCCATGAAGAAGCCGGCATCCGCTTCCTCATAGACCAGCCGGTCTTCCGACTGCGGCTGGCCGAGAATATGGTGGAACACCTTCGACGGCCGGTGATTCTCGTCGAGCGCCGAATAGAAGAAGCTCTTGCCGTCGGGCGCCCAGACGCCGCCGCCGCCGGTATTCTCGATCCGGTCGGCAAGGTCTTGCCCGGTCTGGAGGTCGCGCACCTGCAGCGTGAAGAATTCCGAGCCCTTGTCGTCATAGCCCCAGATGCCGCGGCTATGGTCGCTCGTATGGTCAAGGCCGGCGAGACGGAAATAGGCCTTGCCGGCGGCCTCCTTGTCGCCGTCGAGCAGCACCGTGCGGATCGTTTCGTCGGCGACATTGCCATCGCGGGCGATGCGGAAAAAGCGCGGCTGTTCGCCGCCGGTCACATAGAAGGTGCCATAGGCATAGGCGCCGTCCTTCATCGGCACCGAGCTGTCATCTTCCTTGATGCGGCCGCGCATTTCGGCAAACAGCACCTTCTGCAACGGCTTGGTGTCCTCCATCGCCGCGTTCATATAGATGTTTTCGGCTTCGAGATGCCGGCGGATCTCAGGGTCGAGAATCGACGGATCCTTGAACATCGCCTGCCAGTTGTCGGCGCGCAGCCAGGCATAGTCGTCCGTGCGGGTGATGCCGTGGCGCGTATCGGAGATCGGCTTCTTCGGTGCGGCAGGCGGTGTCGGCAGGCTCTTGAAAACGGACAAGGAATGGCTCCGGGTCGGAATGCGGGTTGGCAAGAGATAGAGGCGCGCCGCCGCCGGATCAAGCGGCAAGGGTGCGACAAGGCCGCGGATGACCTTCCACAGACAAGGAGGACGCCCGGCCCACCTTGCCTTGATGTCACCACAATATTTAAGAAAGTCCGCTATCTCAGTGAATTTGCACGTGCCAAGCTCCCGGCAAGCTGTCGGCGGTAGGGTAAGAATTGCAGAACAGTAAGGGATTTTCACCGCAATGCCGAAACGTCTGGTCCTGTTTCTATCCCTCGCAAGCCTTGCTGCCCCCGCCTTTGCCGTCGATCCCGCCATCAAGAAGCAGCTGGAAAAACTCGATCCCTCGACCCGCCTGGAACAGAGCTGCGACACCGAGGCGATGAGCCGTATCAACAAGGACAGCACCGGCTTCAAGCCCGACAAGGTGATCGCCTACACCTTCAAGGACCCGATCCCCGGCGACAATTCGCTGGACGCGCCGGGTGCCGTCTTTCGCAGCAAGGGCGACTGGTACCATCTCTCCTACAATTGCATCACCGGTCCGCAGCATATCAATGTGCGCGAGCTCAACTACGAGATCGGCGAGAAGGTGCCGCGCGAGAAGTGGGACAAGTATTATCTCTATGATTGATACGGCCCTGTCCGTCCAAGCGGCTGCGGTGACATCCGGCCGCATGGCGCCGGGAGAGAGCTGCCGCTAAAATTGGCAGTTCGAATCATAGAAACCCATTACATGAACCGCATCCTGCTCGCTTCGGCGTTCCTTCTCGTCAGTATCTCCGCTGCATTCGCGGACGGAATTCCGTCAGCCGTGCCGACGGCGGTTGGTTCGGTCCCGGCTGCGGTTAGGCCGGCCCCGAAGGCGTCGGCGCTAAAACTCGTCGAGCCGCATCTGCACATCGCCCGCTCGAACCTTGTCGGCCACGCTCGCATTGCGCTGACCTTCGATGCCTGCATGGGGCAGGCGGACGAGCGCATCCTTTCGACGCTGGTGCGTGAACGTATCCCGGCAACGATCTTCGTCACCGCCCGCTGGCTGAAGCGCAATCCCGCAGCACTTGCCGTATTCCTGCAAAATCCTGATCTCTTCGAACTCGAAAATCATGGCCAGAACCATATTCCGGCCGTCGATACGCCGACGCTGGTCTATGGCATTGCGTCCGCCGGCTCGCCGCAGGCGGTGCGGCAGGAGGTCGAAGGCGGCGCTGCCGCCATGGTCGCGGCCGGCATTCCGGCGCCGCACTGGTTCCGCGGCTCGACCGCCAAATATGATCTTTCCGCCATCGGCGAGATCCGCGCCATGGGCTATCGCATTGCCGGTTATTCCGTAAACGGCGACGGCGGCTCGCTGCTCGGGGCTGTCATCACCGAAAAGCGCATCGCCTCGGCCAGGGACGGCGACGTCGTCATCTCCCACATCAACCAGCCGACCCATGCAGCCGGCGAGGGCGTGGCGAAGGCGCTGGTCGATCTCAAGGCCAAGGGCACGCAATTCGTCCGCCTCCAGGATGTCGAGGACACCGGCGACGACAAAACGACCGAATAGAGCGTCCGAACCTCTTGCTTGTTTACCCCCGGAAAACGAATAATGCTGTTTTTGTTTGTTCGGTTGCGGGAACGTAGGGGAGCGCATGTCTCGTGCGGTTTGGAATGTCGAAAGTGAAATTCGAAATGAGCTTCATCCCGCGGAAGTGGTTGTCTGGACAGGGCAGCCAAGTGCCTGGGGAACTTTCGTTTTTAAATGTCCCGATGTGCTTTTTGGCGTGATCTTCGTGATCGTGGGTTCCCCCGCGCTATTGTGGGCAAATAACGGGGTTATCAGCATCGATCAGCCAGCTGGAATCATGGGCATCATATTCCCCGGGATCTTCATGCTCATTGGCATCTCGACTATCGCGGGCGTGGTTTTCGATATGATCGCCACGAGTCGAACCGTTTACGCCGCCACCGATCGCAGGCTTCTCATCATTCGAAACATGATCAGGCGACGCGCGACGACGATAGCACCAACAGCCATCAACGTCGTGGAGGCCCGGGAAAAATGGGACCGCTCGGGAACCCTCACTTTCCGTCGGGAGGGAGACGGGGATAGCGTCAAAAAATTCGCCTTTATCGGTATCCCAAACGTTCGCGAAGTGGCTAAGCATGTTGAAGAATTGCGAATGAGTGCAAGAAAACAAGCCAGCTAGACGACTGAAATTTCAGCGCCTTTGGCTTTCCGTCTCGCTTCTATGCATTCCCGAATGAAAGCGCGCCAAACCCGGCCCATCCCTGTCGACCGCAAAATCCTCGAACCATTCGCGATGCATGCCGGCGAGCATGGCGCCGATCATCTGGGCGGCGAGATAGGAAAAGGTGATGCCGTTGCCGCCGTAGCCATAGGCTGCGAAGACATGCGGCGTCTCCGGCACCGGGCCGATCAGCGGCAGACCGTCGACCGTCTCGCCGAAAGTGCCGCACCAGGCGTGTTCCACCCGCGTATCGGCTTTCGGCCACAGCCGCTTCATCTTCTCCTGGATCGCCATGGTCTTTGCCGGCAGCTTGCGGTCGCGCGCCTCCGCATCGATCGTCTCGTCATCTTCGCCGCCGGCGACGATGCGATTGTCCGCCGTCGTGCGCATGTAGAGATAGGGGTGGCTGTCCTCCCAGATCAGCGCCCTGTCGCGCCAGAAATTTGCCGGATCCTGCGGCACGGTGGCGAGCGCCCAGCTCGAACTCGAGCGGTGCAGCTTCGGCATGTCGAGACCCGGCATCGAATAGCCGGTCGCCAGCACGACATGCCGCGCCTCGATCACGTGGCCTCCACCTGTCTCTGCCGTGACGTGATTGCCTTCGCTGTGAAGCGCGGTTACGGAAGCGTTGACCAGCCGCGCGCCGCGCCGCATCGCCATCTCCAGCAGCGCCCAGGTCAGAAGCAGCGGATCGCACTCTGCCGAACCCGGCGAATAGATCGCACCATCCCGGTCGAGTTCGAATTGTGTGAAGAGATCGGGATGTTCGAGATAGACGCCGGGCAGGCCCGCCCGGCGACGAAGCTGGCGCTCCTCCAGGAGGTCACGCGCGCCTTCCCGGCCGTCAGCCAGATAGAGCGTGTTGCGCGGCCGGAAGCTGCAGGCGATGCCGTTTGCGGCGATCAGCTTGGAAAGGCCGGCGACCGCGGCACCACTGCGGCGGTAGATGCCGGCGGCGCGCTCGAAGCCGTAATAATCCTCGAGTTCGGTGAGCGTGCTGTCGATTTCCCATTGCAGCATCGCCGTGCTCGCCGCAGTGCTGCCGAAACCGGGCTCCTCCCGGTCGATGATCGCCACCGAAAAACCGCGGGCCGTCAGATGTTCGGCAACCAAGGCACCGGTGATACCGCCGCCGATCACGGCGACATCGATGGAAAAGCTCTGCTCGATCGGCCGCCATTCCGGCCGTATCCCGCTCTTCCCCCAGAGAGAACGGCCGCTCACCATCTGGTCGTGATCGGATTCGGCAAGATCGAGATCAGATGCCACTGACGTTCCCCCGGTTGATCATTTCGGCAACTGCGGCTGCGGCTTTTCCTCGATCAGCAGTTCATCGATGACAGTCATGACGATCAGCGAGAGCGGCAGCGCGAGCATGGCGCCGACGGCGCCCCACATCCATGTCCAGAACAGGATGGCGAGGAAGACGACGAAGGGATTGATTTCCAGCCGCCGTCCCATCACTGCGGGGAAGATCAGGTTCTCCATGAGCAGATGCACGGTGAAGAAGGCAGCGGCCGGCATCAGGCCGATAAGGAGGCCATCATGGGTCAGGATGCCGGCGACCGCGACGGCAAGCGTCATCAGTGTGATGCCGAGATAGGGGATGAAGCTCGACAGGAAGGCGAAGAAGCCCCAGAGCACCGGGGCCGACAGCCCGCCGGCATAGGCGATGACAGTCATGACCACGCCGAGCCCGACATAGATCAGCGAGGCCGTGGCGAAATAGAAGCCGAGCACCTGCTCGACGGCGTTGATGACACGGATGGCGGCCAGGCGTTGCGTGCGGGTGCGGAAGGTCATGATGATCGTCTTGCGCAGGTTGACCCGACCAGCGAGGAAGAACAGCAGCGCCGCAAAGAAAATCAATCCCTGCACCAGGGCGGGCGTCAGGCTGGTGGTCACGACATGCAGCACATTGCCGGTGTTTTCGAGCAGCGCACCGATCGACATCGACCCGCTTTCGAATGTCGCCGGCGTGATATGCAGCCATCTGATGCGCTCCAGATAAGGCATGACGCGGTTGATGGTTCGCTCGGCGAAGGCGGGGCCTTCATTGGCTAGCGTCATTAGCGGGTCGGCAAGCGAGTTGATCAACAGGAAGATCACCAGCGCAACGCTGCTTGACAGGATGAAGGCGTTGGCAAGCCGTGGCACCCCCATCCTGCTGAGCTTCTCTGCCGCCATACCGAGGATCATGCCGACGACGACGGCAAGTGTGATCGGAATGAGGATCAGCGACATCAGATAGACAGCGGCAAGGAAGAGAATGCCGAACATGCCGATGATCGCCCAGGCCATGCTGACATCGAGCCCGTCCTTTTCCAGCCGGTGCAGCGGTGGTGGCGGCAGCTCTTCGGCCGCCTCCTTCAGCGACTGTGCCCAGGCGCTGGTGTGGCGTTCGCCGATGGCGATCTTCTTTGCTTGTTTGCGGATGCCATTGGCGATGCCCATGCGGTGAGGTCCCCGAAGCCCCATTGCTTCCTCACGGAAACGCGCCGATGCGGTTCCGGTTCCTCAAGGGTGTGACAATGTGGCGCGGTGCATGTGAAGGCGCACGGCATTGACGCCCGTTGCCGTCTGGCATGCAACCGAAGCAGGCCGATTCCCGCCGTTATTCCTTCAACCGATAAGGCTGATCCGTAGTTACTGGAGTTACGCCGAAAGCGTCAGGCCGATACCCCAGGGATCTTTCAGAAACACGCCGCCGTCGCGCTTCTCGCTCTTGATCTCCAGTGCGTCGAGCTTGGAGACCGCCGCATCCAGCGTCGCCTTGTCGTTGAAACGGAACTTGTAGTCCGAAAGCCCGGTCATGTTGCCGGCGCGTGCCGTGGCGCCTCGGCTGTTCCAGATATTGGCGCCGAGATGGTGGTGGTAGCCGCCGCTTGCAAAGAAGCTCGCGCCCGGATAGCGCGCCATCAGCTTGAGGCCGAGGACGTCGCGGTAAAAGGCGTCGGCCTGCGGGATGTCGCCGACCTGCAGATGCAGGTGGCCGATCGCCGTCCCCGCAGCCATGCCGTCCCAGCGCTCATCAGGCGCGCTGTTGTAGAGCGCCTGCAGGTCGAGGCGAAGCGTCGCCATCTCCACCATGCCGTCCTCATGGAATTTCCATTGTTCGTGCGGGCGGTCGGCATAGATCTCGATGCCGTTGCCTTCCGGATCGGAAAGATAGATCGCTTCGCTGACCAGATGGTCCGAGGCGCCGTCGAGCGTGACGTTATTCCGTGCCGCGTGGCGCAGCCAGCGTGCGAGCTCCGTCCGGTCCGGCATCAGGAAGGCGGTGTGGAAAAGGCCTGCGGCATTGCGCGGCGCGATCATGGCATTCTTTGCGGTGGTCAGCGTCAGCAAAGGCAGGTCGCCGACACCCAGCACTTCGCCGCTCGCCGTCTTCTCGATCACCTTCAGGCCGAGCATCGATTGGTAGAAGCCGGAAACCAGACCGAGGTCGGTCACAACCAGATGCGACTGGTCGATATAGGCGGGTCGCGTCAGCGCATAGGAAGTTTCGGTCGTCATGGATTGGTCTCCTGCCTCTGAATTGGCCCTTGAGATAGAAGGCGTACCGGCGGTGGCGGCAAATGTGCCGCCTGCAGCAAGCCCGAGGAAGTTTCGCCGGTTCATTCTCTGAGGTCCCCTCGGTTGCCGTACTTGATCTCTATATGGCGCATCCCGATTGTTCACAGAAGATCTGTTTTTGAGGATGAAGCGTTGAGCAGGCGTTGACGATGACTTGCGCCCACTTGATCGCGATCAATGCGTTCATATCTTCTTTAGAGAAAGCTTATGCATCGCAGTCATGGAGGGAAGCCATGTACAGAAAGATCATCGTAGCGATCGCGCTCGGCGGCATCGACAAGGGAGAAAAAATCCTCCGCAAGGCCGCGTCCTTGCTCGACGAAGGCGGCGAGATCATCGCGCTCAATGTTGTCGAGGATGTGCCGAGTTATGTCGCGATCGAACTGCCGGCCAATATGGTCGAGGACGCCATGAAGGATGGCCGCGACAAGCTGGAAGCACTGATCGCCGCAGCCGGCGTCACGGCAACCATCGAGATCCGCAACGGCCCGCCGGCCAAAGCGATCATTTCGGCCGCCGAAAGCCACGGCGCTGACCTGATTATCGTCGCCTCGCACGTTCCGGACTTTTCCAACTACTTCATCGGCGCCACCGCCGATCGGGTCGTGCGCCATGCCAAATGCTCGGTGCTGGTCGACCGGCAGAAGGTTTGATTTTTGCGCCACTGCGGTCTGTCACGAAGATTTACCGCCCGTGCGCTTTGCCGCAGTTGCACCTCCGTCCGTTCGATGCGACGATTGCAATCGGGGTATGAAACGGATTGGCGTGCATGGGCGAGTTCAACGGCATTCGCTGGGCTTATGATAGATACGAATTGATCGCCGACGGCATTGTCCACGGTGTCGGTCTCGTGCTGGCGCTGATCGGGGCCACCGTGCTGATTTTCTACGCCACGGTCTGGAGCTCCTACGGCGCGCTCGCCGCCGCCTGGATCTATGGCGTCGGGCTGGTGCTGACGCTTGCCATTTCCTTTTCCTATAACGCCTGGCCGGTCTCGCGCACGAAATGGTATCTGCGCCGTTTCGATCATTCGGCGATCTTCCTCTTGATCGCCGCCACCTACACGCCCTTCCTCGAACGCGGCGCCGACGATCCGCTGCTCTTGTTCATGTTGGTCGCCATCTGGTTGTTCGCCGCCGTCGGCATTTTCTTGAAATGCGTCTTTCCCGGGCGTTACGACCGTCTTGCCATACTGCTTTATCTCGCCATGGGCTGGAGCGGCGTGCTGGTGGCCGAGCCCGTCGCCTCGCGCATTCCCGCCGCCTCGATGCTGCTGATCGTCATCGGCGGTGTCATCTATTCACTCGGCGTCATCTTCCATGTCTGGGAGAAGCTGCGCTTCCAGAACGCCATCTGGCACGGCTTCGTCGTCACCGCGGCGGCCGTGCATTATTCGGCCGTCTTCACCTGTTTCAGCCTGTCGCCACCAGGCCTCTGAACGACTGATGTGCCCGAAGCCGTTCCTGTTTTGCGTCCGCCGTTTACATCTCTCGAGGCGGGGCGTATGCCCGCCTTCGCAAACAATATGAACCCGAGCATCATGACAGACGCTGTCCTCCTCCGCGACGCCACCGAAGCCGATCTTTCCGCCATCCGCGATATCTACAATCACGCCGTCGAGCACACGACGGCAATCTGGAACGACACGCTGGTCGATCTCGAAAATCGGCTGGAATGGTTCAAGGCGCGCAAGGCACGCGGCTTTCCGGTCATCGTCGCCGAAATGTCGGGCAAGGTCGCAGGCTACGCCTCCTATGGTGATTGGCGCGCCTTCGACGGCTACCGCCACACGGTCGAGCATTCCGTCTATGTCGACAAGGATTGCCGCGGTGGCGGCATCGGCGAGCGGCTGATGCGGGAGCTGATCGTGCGTGCTGCCGCCGGCAATATCCATGTGATGATTGCCGGCATCGAGGCTGAGAACACCGCCTCGATCAGGCTGCACGAAAAGCTCGGCTTCCGCATCGCCGGCAGGTTTTCCGAGGTCGGCACCAAGTTCGGCCGCTGGCTGGACCTCACCTGCATGGAACTTCGCCTGCCCGGCAAGGTGGATTGATCCACCTGGCCGGCAAGGCGGATTGACCTGCCTGCCCGGCAAAGCCCCAGATTGATCAGGCAAAGCGCCAAACTCATCAGGCAAAGCCCCAAACTCATCAGCCAAAGCCATTGTGAACGGCGCGCGCCATCTTTTTATTGTAGTCTGAGCTGTGTAAGAATGTGGAAGCAGTCTGCTTCGCGGAAGGCGGCCTGAAAGCATATTGTAGGCGTCATGGGGGTGAATAGTTCAATGGCAAAGCACGGATCGTCGCTCGGTCTCCTTGCCCTCGTCCTTCTGGCATTTGCGCCGGTTGCCGCACGGGCCGCCGATTGCGGCAGCCTGGCCTCGCCGAAGCTCGACTGGCAGGAATGCACCAAGAAGAACCTGATGTTGCAGGGCAGTGATCTCGAAGGCGCCAATCTTGTCGGCACCGATTTCTCGCTGACCGATCTTGCTGGCGCCAACTTCAAATCCGCCAATCTGGAGAAGGCGACGCTGGTGCGCGCCTCGCTGGAGGGCGCCCATGCCGAAGGCGCCAACTTCGCCAAGATCGAGGCCTATCGCTCCAGCTTCGCCAATATCGCGGCCGATGGCGCTTCCTTTGCCGGCGCCGAGTTGCAGCGCGCCAATTTCGCCGGCGCCCGGCTCGCCGGCGCGAGCTTCGAAAAGGCCGAGCTCGGCCGCGCCGATTTCGACAAGGCGGTGCTGACGGGGGCGAAATTCTCGTTCGCCAATCTCTCCCGTGCCGATCTCTCCGGCGCCACCTTCGAAACCACGCCGATGTTCGATCGTGCCTTCATGTTCCTGACCCGCATCGAAGGCCTTGACCTCTCGGCCGCAACCGGGCTCGAACAGGCCCAGATCGACCTTGCCTGCGGCGATACCTCGACCAAGCTGCCGGCCGGCCTCTCCGCACCGACAACCTGGCCCTGTCCCGCCGAGCACGAGTGATCAGGCAGGCTCGCCGGCCTTATGGTCGAGCTGCGCAAGCGGCTGTCTCGGCTTATCATCCGAATGAACCGCTTGCCGATTACGGGGCCGGTCGCTTACTTCCCAGGCTCGAACACCATGGAGTGGCCGTTGATGCAATAGCGCAGGCCGGTCGGCGGTGGGCCGTCGGGAAAGACGTGGCCGAGATGGGCGTCGCAGCTGCCGCAGCGGATTTCGGTGCGCACCATGCCAAAGGCCGTGTCGCGATGCTCCGTCACCGATTCGGGCGACACTGCTTCGAAATAGCTCGGCCAGCCGCAGCCGGCATCGAATTTCGTGTCGGAGCGGAAAAGCGGCGCGTTGCAGCCGACGCAGCGGTAAAGCCCCGTCTCGAACGAATCCCAATAAGGGCCGGTGAAGGCGCGTTCGGTGCCGTGCTGGCGCGTGATGCGGTACTGCTCGGGAGTGAGCTGCTCTTTCCAGTCGGCGTCGGTCTTGTGGATCTTGGCGGTGGTCGCAGTTTCGGACATGAGGTGCTCCTTTCGCCGAGGGGCGGGTTCCGTTTCGCGAGAAATGTGGTGCGCCGCGTTCAGTTCATCAAGTCTCCCGCCGGCGCGCCATGAGATTGGCCGCATACCCAATTGGGGGAAGAGGCTTGCTTTTACATCCGTTAGGGGTTTTCTGTTAGGGTTAATGTTGCGTGCATTGGAGAATCACTGGTGTTTGAAACAGCAATCGTCCTGCTCTACGGCCTCGTGGCCGTGGCAGCCATGGCGGTCACACTGTTGGAAGGCTGGGCCAACCATGACGGCGTGACGCTTCATCGTCTCGCCGGGCTCTTCGCCTGCCTGCTCTGGCCGCTGACGCTTGTGGTCTTCATCCTCCACGGTTGCATCGCCCGGCTGCTGACGCGTCTTTCCAGATCGACGGCCTGATCGGCTTTGAACATCACCATGCAGTGCGGCTCGCGGCCGAAATCACTTGAGACGCTCCCCCGTTTCGCCTAAGCCAGAGGACAGGCTGGTTTTCTCCGGTTTTTCCGTCTGTTGCTCTTGCAACAGACTTTTGCCTTTACAGCGCCGCGCGCCTTGTCGGACGTGCAAAGGACTGTAACATTTTGAATTATGCAGTAGAGGAGGGGACATGGCCGATGTCACGGCTCTGACATTTCTGGCCCTGTGTCTGCCGCTCGTCGGCGCTCTTGCCGCCCCCTTCGTCATCCGCATCTTCGGCGCAAACGGTGCCTGGCTCCTGGCGGTCGCTCCCTTGCTCGCCTTCCTGCATTTCCTGCGTTTCATTCCCAAGATCGCGCGCGGCGAGGTCGTCGCCGGCGGTTATTCCTGGGTGCCGAGCTTTCATCTCTCTTTTTCCTGGTTTCTCGATGGCCTGTCGCTGACTTTCGCGCTGCTGATCACCGGCATCGGCACCCTGATCGTGCTTTATGCCGGCGGCTACCTCAAAGGACACAAGGATCAGGGCCGCTTCTTCTCCTTCATCTTCCTCTTCATGGGCGCGATGCTCGGCGTCGTCGTTTCCGACAGTTTCCTGATGCTCTTCGTCTTCTGGGAATTGACGTCGATCACGTCCTTCCTGCTGATCGGCTTCGACCACGAGCGTGAGGCGGCTCGCCGCGCCGCCCTGCAGGCGCTTGTTGTGACCGGCGGGGGAGGGCTCTGCCTGTTGGCCGGCCTGCTGCTGCTCTGGAACATCTCGGGCGTCACTGAGATGTCGCGGCTCATGGGAGCGGGCGATATCGTGCGCGAAAGCCCGCTCTATCTCGCTGCCCTCATCCTGGTCTTGGGCGGTGCCTTCACCAAATCGGCGCAGTTTCCCTTTCATTTCTGGCTGCCGAACGCCATGGAGGCGCCGACGCCGGTTTCCGCCTATCTGCATTCGGCCACCATGGTGAAGGCAGGCGTCTATCTGCTGATGCGGCTCAATCCCGTCATGGGGGCAACCCCTGCCTGGGAAATCCTTCTGCCCTTCTTCGGCGGGCTGACGCTGGTCGTCGGCACCGCGCTCGCCATCCGCCAGACCGACCTGAAGCTCAAGCTCGCCTATACCACCGTCTCCTCGCTCGGCCTGCTCGTCATGCTGATCGGCTTCGGCTCGGACCATGCGGTGGAGGCGGCGGCGCTCTATCTGGTGGCGCATTCCCTCTTCAAGGGCGCGCTCTTCATGGTCGCCGGCATCATCGATCACGAGACCGGCACGCGCGATATCACCAGGCTCAGCGGCCTGATGCGGGCGATGCCGCTCACCTGGATGATTGCCCTTGCGGCGGCCTTCTCGATGGCCGGCCTGCCGCCCTTCTTCGGTTTCCTCGCCAAGGAGGAGATTTATATGGCACTTGTCGGCGGCGATATCCGCGCGCTCACCTTTACCGCCATAACCGTCTTCGGCAATGCGCTGATGTTTGCCGTCGCCTTCGCCGTGGCGCTGAAACCCTTCCTCGGCCAACCGGTGGAGACGCCGAAACCGCCGCACGAAGCGCCCGTCCTGCTTTGGCTCGGCCCGGCCGTTCTCGCCGTCCTCGGCCTGCTCGCGGCGATCTTTTCGACCTTCACCCATACCGTCCTGTCCTCGCCGATCGCCTCCGCCATCCGCCAGACACCCGTCGAAATCGACATTTCGCTGACGCCGCATATCGGCCTGCCCTTGGCGCTTTCCGCCCTGACCGTGCTGCTCGGCATCGGCGTCTACGGGCAGCTCGCGCGCGCCCGTTTCCTGATGGCCGTTTTCCTGCGCGCGGCCGGACCTGGGCCGGACCATGGCTTTGATGTTGCACTATCGGGCCTTGTCCGCTTTTCCGGCCGCGTCATGCGTGTGCTCCAGCCGGGGCGGCTGGAGATCTATGTCACCTGCACCTTCCTCTGCGTCGCCGCTATCCTCATCATTCCGCTTGTCGTCTATGGCGAACTGCCGCGTCTGCCTGCCTGGCCGGCCGATGTCAGGCTCTATGAATGGGCGGTCTTCCTGATCGCCGCCGTCGGCCTTGCAGCCGTGCTCGTTGCCCGCGACCGGCTGACGGCGATCGTCTCGCTCGGCATCCAGGGTTTCGCCGTCGCCATCATCTTCCTGCTGTTCGGCGCGCCGGATCTGTCCTTCACCCAGTTCATGGTCGAAACTCTTTCGGTGGTGATCCTTGCCCTGGTCATGACCAGGCTTCGTCTCTCGCCCGCCGATCGGCGGCCGCTCGGCCGCAAGCTCTTCGACGGCGTGCTGGCGCTTGCCTGCGGCCTCGGTTTCACGCTTCTGCTGATGCGGGCGACGCAGGCGCCGTTCAACGATGCGCTGACGGAATTCTTCAACGCCTATTCCAAATCGATCGCCCATGGCGCCAATGTCGTCAACGTCATCATCGTCGATTTCCGCGGCACCGACACGCTCGGCGAAATCGCCGTCGTTGCGGTCACCGGCCTTGCCATCCTGGCGCTTATCCGCATTCGCGCCGGCAGCGAGCGCAAGCTTGCCGCCAATGATCCCGCGACGGAGGGCTGAGCGCGTGAACACCCTCATCTTCCGCACCGTCGCCCCGTTCCTCACCGCACTGATGCTGCTGTTTTCCGTCTTCGTGCTGCTGCGCGGCCATAACGAGCCGGGCGGCGGCTTCATCGGCGGGCTGATCGCTGCCTCGGGACTGGCGATCTACGGCATTGCCCGCGGCGTCGGCGCCGTTCGCCGGGCGCTGTTTTTCCATCCGCTGTCGATCGCCGGCTTCGGCCTGTTCCTGTCCACCGCAGCCGGTCTTCTCTCCATCCTGTTTGCCGTTCCCTTCATGACCGGCCTGTGGATCTATCCGACGCTTTTCGGCGCCGAGGTGCCGCTGTCGAGCGTCATGCTCTTCGATATCGGCGTCTATCTTGTCGTGCTCGGCGCCATCACGTCGATCGCATTGGCATTGGAAGAAAAGGAGGTGGAATGATGGAGCCGCTTCTGGCGATCCTCGTCGGTCTGTTCTTCGCCGCCGCCATCTATCTGATGCTGTCGAAATTCTCGATCCGCATCATGCTCGGCATCGCCATCCTCGGCAACGCCGTCAACCTGCTGCTCTTTACCGGTGGCCGGCTGACGCGCGAGGTGCCGCCGATCATCCCGGCGGGTCTCGACAGCTTGCCCGCAGGCACGGCCAACCCGCTGCCGCAGGCCCTCATCCTGACGGCGATCGTCATCTCCTTTTCCTTCCTTGCCTTCCTGCTGGTGCTGACCTACCGCGCCTATCAGGACCTCGGCACTGACAACACCAGCGACATGCGCGCCGCCGAGCCCGACGACCGGCCGCTGCCGCCATTGGGGTATTGAGGATGTTGGTGCGGATGCTCACTACACGGCAAACCCTCTCGTGCGATAGCGGAGGCGCCATCTGATGGCCGCCGCCACCTCCACCGTCGATCTCTCCGCCGCCCTGATCACCACCCCGGTGCCGATCAGTCACTGGCTTGCCATCCTGCCGGTCGCCCATTGCATCACGCTCGGCGCCGTCCTGCTGATGCTGCGCGCCTATCCCCGCCTGCAGGCCTGGCTTGCCATCCCTGGTCTTGCGGCGCTGGCGCTGATCGATGCGGCGCTGCTCGCCAAGGTCGCGGCCGACGGGCCGCTGACCATGGTCATGGGCCGCTGGCTGCCGCCCTTCGGCATCGCCTTCACTGTCGATCTCTTCGGTGCGCTGATGGCTTTTGCCGCGGCCCTTGCCGCACTCGCCGGCGGCATCTATGCGCTGGCCGATATCGGCGAAAGCGGCCGGCGATATGGTTTCTTCCCGCTGCTGATGCTGCTGATGGCCGGCGTCACCGGCGCCTTTCTCACCGGCGATATCTTCAATCTCTATGTCTGGTTCGAGGTGCTGCTTATCTCCTCCTTCGGGCTGATCATCCTTGGTTCCGAACGTGAGCAGATCGACGGCGCGCTGAAATATGCGGTGCTCAATCTGATCGCCACGACCCTGTTCCTGGTCGGCGTCGGCATTCTCTATGCCGCCTTCGGCACCCTCAACATGGCCGATATCGCTGCGAAAGCTGGTGATTTGCGCGGCACGGCGCCGCTGATGACGCTGGCAAGCCTCTTCCTGCTCGCCTTTGGCATGAAGGCGGCGGCCTTCCCGGTCAATTTCTGGCTGCCCGCCGCCTATCATACGCCGCGTATCGTGGTCTCCGCACTGTTTGCCGGCCTGCTCACCAAGGTCGGCATCTACGCGCTGATCCGGGTGATGGTCATGCTGTTGCCGGTGGAGCGCCAGGAATTGAGCCCGGTGATCGCGCTCGCCGCCGCCGCGACCATTGTCGTCGGCGCTCTCGGCGCGCTTGCCGAAAACGATATCCGCAGGCTGTTCGGCTATGTCGTCATATCGGGCATCGGAAACATGCTGGCCGGCGTCGCCCTCGGCGGCCTTGGCGGCATCAGCGGCGCTGTCTTCTATGCGCTCCATTCGATGGTGCTGATGACCGCACTTTATCTTGCCGCCGGCGAGATCGCCCGGCGCGGCGGCGGCTTTTCGCTGTCGGCCCTCGGCGGGCTCTACCGGCAAAGCGGCGGTTTCACCGCACTCTCCCTCGTGCTCTTCCTGGCCGCCTGTGGCCTGCCGCCCTTTTCCGGCTTCTGGCCGAAGGTCATTCTCGTCAAGGCCTCGCTCGATCTCGGCGCCTGGTGGCTGGCGGCCTCGATCCTCGTCGGCGGTTTTCTGACGACGATCGCCTTCGGTCGTCTCTTTCTGCTCGCCTATTGGCGCCCGGCGGCGATAGCACTGACGCCGTCCGGACCGAGGTGGCGCACGGGCCTGCCGCTCGCCGCGCTGACCGCGCTGGTCATCGGCTTCGGCATCTTGCCGGAACAGTTGCTGGCGCTGTCGCAATCGGCCGCCGCCGGCTTGGCCGATCCCCACGCCTATCTTCATTCGGTCTTCCCGGAAGGGCGTGCGCCGTGATCTTCTTCCTCTTCAACCTGCTGCTTGCTACTGCCTGGGTCACTGTTACCGGCAGCGCCTCGCTGCACAATCTCGTCCTCGGCGTCCTGCTCGGGGCCCTGGCGCTGGTCATCATCCGCGAATCCTTCGGCGGCAAGGGACGCATCCCCCGCGTCCTCCCGGTATTCTCGCTCGCCGCTCTGTTCCTCAAGGAGTTGTCGCTGTCGGCCTGGAAGGTCACGGTCACCGTGCTCTCGCCCGATATGAAGCTGAAACCCGGCATCTTCGCCTACCCTTTGACGGTGACGAGCGATTTCGAGATCACTTTGCTGGCAAACCTCATCACGCTGACTCCAGGCACGCTTTCGGTCGACGTCTCCATAGATCGCCGCACGCTCTATGTGCACGCGCTCGATTGTTCCGATCCGGAGGCGACCAGGCGTGATATCGCCAACGGTTTCGAACGCAAGATCATGGAGGCCTTCCGGTGATCACATCTGCCGCCATCGTCGCAGCCGCATCCTCGGCCGCACTCGTCATCCTCGGCCTGGCGCTGATCCTCACCGTCTGGCGCGTCGTTGCCGGCCCGACATTGCCGGACCGGATCCTCGCCCTCGACATGCTGACCGGCATCGCCATCGGTTTCATCGCCGTCATTGCGGTCAAGACCGGATTTTCGCTCTATATCGATATTGCCATCTCGCTCGGCCTCGTCGGTTTCCTGGCGACCGTCGCCTTCGCCCGATTCGTGCTGTCGCGCGGCAATATCAAATCGAAGCCGTCCGCATCTGCGGCAAATGGCAACACGCAAAAACGCCGGGCAGGGGGGAAGAAGCGATGATCGATTATATCGTGGCTGCCGTCACCGCCTTGCTTTTGATCGTTGGTTCGCTCTTTACGCTTGCGGCAGCGATCGGCCTGGTCCGGCTGCCTGATCTCTATACGCGCATGCATTCGGCCTCGAAGGCGGGGACTGTCGGCTCCGGCCTGTTGCTCCTTGCCGCCGGCCTTTATTCGCAGGACCCGGCGATTCTCGCCCGCGCCATTGCCGGTTTCGTCTTCTTCCTGCTGACGGCACCGGTGGCGGCCCATCTGCTTGCCAGAGTTGCCCATCGTTCGGGATATGATCTCGGTGCACTCTCGGTCCGTGACGATATCAGGGATCGTTGAGGCTATGCTGTTCGGCGACTTTACCAGATTTATGCAAAACTTATGCACAGGAAGCTGTGAGTAAAGCTTGCCGAAGAGCCCCTCAATTCTTCATCTGTCATTTTTTCTCAAGAAAAACGACAAATAATAATTGGCCTTTCGACCAAACGATGGTATTTGAAAATGCAAGTAGAGTTCTGATTGTGAATTGCAATCGTACTGCTTCCAAGTCCCTCAGTTTTGATTTTTAATGTCTAAACTGGGGCCATCGCCTGGAGCATGACGTAGTGGTTTCCAGTCAGGCAGTATAAGAACAGGTCAGGCTCTTCGGAATCTAGGGGTGGATTTCGCGTTTTTCGAAACAGAAGGTCGCTTCCTGTGCTTTTGCTGTTCGCTTCTACGAGGCGGGTCTTTGGCGTGTCAGTCAAAGACCGTTTGAGCATGCTAACAGGAGAAAGAATATGACGGATATAGCGACCGGCAGTGCGCCGGAGCTGCTTGTGGAACTGACAGCCGACATCGTCGCAGCTTATGTCAGCAACCATGTTGTACCGGTCAGCGACCTGGCCAATCTGATTTCCGACGTGCATTCGGCACTGAGCAACACGTCCGTACCGCAGCCTGCTGCGGCGATCGTCGAAAAGCAGAAGCCTGCAGTTTCTGTCCGCAAGTCCGTACAGGACGAGCAGATCACGTGTTTGGAATGCGGCGGCAATTTCAAGTCCCTCAAGCGTCACCTGATGACGCATCACAGCCTCTCGCCGGAAGAATACCGCGAGAAGTGGGACCTGCCGACCGATTACCCGATGGTAGCGCCCGCTTATGCCGAAGCGCGTTCGCGCCTGGCAAAGGAAATGGGCCTCGGGCAGCGCCGCAAGCGCGGCCGCGGCTGAGCTTTTTCGAAAGCATCAACGACAAAAAGCCGGGTCTTGTGCCCGGCTTTTTTGTGCCTTCGCAAGGGGAAGAAATACATTTTCCGGTATTTGAAGCGTTGCGTCTGATTCGGCCGGACGCCACGACTGCGTAAGAGATCCCGTCTTATGCTTTGCCGACAGGCTTTGAATGTATTCCTATACTATGAGCAAGTGTTAATATACTCGATTGCAGAGCCGGCACTGACCCGCTTGCTCGCCTTATGGCTCTGAAAGCCGGCCAGCCACGGTCGCGGTCAAGCCGCAGCGCGGACTCTTGCCTCTTCGCGGATCCTGTTCACCATCGAGCGCAGTCCGTTCGAACGCTGCGATGACAGGTTCTCCACCAGGCCGATCTTCGAGAATATCTCGAAGGCATCGAGCCCGGCGATCTCCGATGCCGTCTTGCCGGAATAGGTGGCAAGCACGATGGCGACGAGGCCGCGCACGATATGGGCGTCGGAATCACCCTCGAAGCTCATGACCGGATTGTCGGGATCGCCTGCCGTATGAGTCACCAGCCAGACCTGGCTGGCGCAACCCATCACCTTGTTCTCCGAGGTGCGCTTCTCCTCGGCCAAATCAGGCAGCGCCTTGCCGAGTTCGATGACATAGCGGTAGCGATCTTCCCAATCGTCCAGGAAAGCGAAGTCGTCGATGATCTGGTCGAGGGATGCCATGGAGAAGCCTTTCACTATTAAAGCAGTTCCAGCAAAAGTGCGCAGCGGTCTTGCGTCCGGAATGCGTCAGGAAATGCTCTAAGAGTGCATATAGGTGAAAGACCGGCAGATTTGAACCGTTAAAAAGAAACGCCGTGAGGGATGGGCATCCTCACGGCGCAGCAACATGCTGAATTAAACAGGGCAGGCACGTCAGGCATGGGGCATCTCCGCGTCATGCGGACCACCGATGCAAGCTGGTTGAGGGTTAGGTCGCCGGCTTCGGCGTCGGCAGCGGAATAGCGCCGGTCACCACCGTCTCAGAGGAGGCGTCATCTTCGACCGGCGGACGGTAAGGCATCGGCTGGTTGAGCGCTGCCTTGGCCTCGCGCACCTTTTCCTGGATGGCAGGCGTGGTGAGGGAAGGCATGTTGAGCGCCACTGGCACCTGCGGGTCGGCAAGCTTTGCGGTTGCCGGCGTCTCATCCTTGAACTGGCTGTCGAGAAGTTCATAGGCAACGCGGGCGCCTTCACGGGCCCGGTAGCCGAGTGCGGTGAGGGTCTCGGTACCCTTGGCGCAGACTTCGGGCTTCTCCGAGCACATGCCGGTCAAATAGTCGTAGGCGCCGCTTGCCGCCGTGAACGCGTCGGAAAGCTGCAATTGCGGGCCGCTGGCCAACTTGTCGGAACTCTCCGTGCTGAAGACGGAAAGAAGCACGAGCACAAGGCCAAACCAGAAGGATCCTTTGATCAGAAACCACATTGTCGTCGCCCATCCTGTTTCCCCGTCCGGTTCTTGTTGCCGAATCAGGCCGGTTGTCCGGTGTGTTTTCACCCTACCGCCAAGTTGCGAATGCCGCTTTTCGAAACTCACGCGCATTTGCGGCAAATTTAGTTCAAATTTTAGCGAACGGCATTTGAGCCGCATTTTAGTCGAATGCGAGCGATCGCCGTTAAGCATCAGGGCAGCACCTGCTTGCAATTGCAGGACTTTTGCCGGCTCGCCTTGCCACAGGAGTTAACGCAATGCTGAAATATGAGGAAAATCCGTCGCTTACCCCCTATTAACCACAAAAGGCAAAGAGCCTTCCAGATGCTTCAAAACGAGAATTTCAGCCGTTTCAGGCTGTGAACAGCGCTTTTGCCTTATCCTTTCTTTAAGTCGCCAAGGCCTATTGTCCGGATCGATCGACAGCCTTTCGGGCGGGTATTGCGTGCGTGTATTGAGTAACATTGGCGGCTGGATGACGGCCCTCGTAGACCGGGCAGCGACAAGCTGGCTCTCCCGGACGGGCGGCGGTGAAGCCGTGCGCCAACGCGAGCTCGCGATCCTGCGCCGCCTCGTGCTGCTCTCGTCGGCCGCTCTCGTTGCCGCTCCCATCGGCCTTTCGGCAGTCACCAGTCCTGCCGTCGCGCTGCCGGCAGGTGTCGCCATGGTCTGCGCCGCCTTTCTTTTTTCCGCCGTCGGCAGCATCGCGCTCGCCCGTCAGGGCTCGGCAGCCGGTATCGCCACCCAGTCGGCCGAGGATTTCTTCCTTGCCGCCACCCCGGGCCTCGTCTTTTTCCTCGACCCGCACGGCAGTGTGGCGACCATCGGCGGTCGCGACCGGCGCGACTTCCTCGGCTGGATGCGTGATCCCAAGGGCAGGGGCTTCCTCGAGCAGGTGCATGTCTCCGACCGCATCCTTTTCCTGCAGGCGCTCGATGGCCTGCGCCGGGGCGAGGATGCTCAGAGCGTCGATCTGCGCCTCGACCGGCCCTCGGTCTCGCGCGATCAGCGCCAGTTTGCATATCTGAGAATGGACATGACGGCCCGGCGCGATGCCGACGGCGAACTTGCCGCCATCATTGCCCAGCTGCGCGATGTCTCCGTCGAGCAGCAACTGCGTGACGAAGCCCAGAACCGTGCGGCGGACGCCGAATCCGCAAACGACGCCAAGTCGCGCTTCCTCGCCGCCGTCAGCCATGAGCTGCGCACGCCGCTGAACGCCATTCTCGGTTTTTCCGATATCCTGATCGGCGAATATTTCGGCAAGTTCGAAAACGACCGTCAGCGCGAATATGTCGGCCTGGTCCGCGAATCCGGCGCGCATCTGCTGTCCGTCGTCAACACCATGCTCGACATGAGCAAGATCGAAGCCGGCCGCTACGAGCTGATCCTCGAAGCCTTCGATATATCAAGCTCCGTCAAATCCTGCGAGTCGATGCTGGCATTGCAAGCCAAGACCAAGGGCCTCACCCTAACCAGCCGTATCCAGCGCGACCTCGGCGAGGTCGTCGCCGATCAGCGCGCCATCCAGCAGATCCTCATCAATCTCGTCGGCAATGCCATAAAGTTCACCGAGGCCGGCGGCGTCGTCTCGGTCGATGCGGCAGCCCGAGACGGCATCCTCAAACTGACGGTCAGCGATACCGGTATCGGCATCCCGGCCGACAAGCTGGCATTGTTAGGCCAGCCCTTCGTCCAGATCCAGAACGACTATACCCGCCGCTTCGAAGGCTCCGGCCTCGGTCTCTCCCTGGTCAAGGGGCTGGTGGCGCTGCATGGCGGGTATTTCGCCATCGCCAGCCAGCCGGGCGAGGGCACGATCATCACTATCGAGATCGCAGCGGACGGCTCGGGCGCCCAACACGCCGAAGACGCCGGTCATGGCGCGACTGTCGAGTTTCCGCCGCGGCTGAAGGGCGCGGTCAATAGCGGTGTAGAATTGAAAGAGGGGCGTTTCGATGGCCGCGCGCAAGCGAAAATCGCCTAAGGGAAAAAGAGGACGGCAGCAGCCGGGCCTTCTGATGTCAGGCGCTGCCGCTCTCGGCGGTCTCGGCCTGCAGGGCGCCTCCGTGCTCGGCGGGGTCGGCCTGCAGGGCGCCTCCGTGCTCGGCGGCGTCATCGGCCGCAATCCGTCGGTCGCCGGCGGCGCGATCACCTTCGCCGTCATCTTCTCCTTCGTCGCCGCCAATGCGCTCTGGTATCAGCCGGGCCTGCATCCGCATCCGATCTTCCGCACCCGCGATCCGCAGTCTCCGACCGTGCTCGGCGCCCGCCGCCCGGCCGAGGAGCAACAGGGCGACGTCACCACCTTCCGGATCGAACGGCCGCAGGATACTGCCACCACCAACGCGACACCGGCGCCCGCCGCACCCGGCCAGCAGCCAAGCCAGCTCGTCATGGACATCCAGCAGCAGCTGGTGCGCCGCGGTCTCTATAGCGGCATACCCGACGGCATTATCGGCCCGCGCACCAGCGCGGCCATTCTCTTCTTCGAGGAGACCGTCGGCATGACCCAAACCGGCGATCCGACGCCGGAGGTGCTAGTGGCGCTGAAGACCGATGCCGCTGGCCCTTCGACCGTGCCCGCCGAAAAGCCGCCCGAGGATGTGAGCTCGAAGGCGGCGGCGGAAGACCCGGTGGCAGCCGCGATCCGCAGCGCCGAAAAGACCGTCAAAACGGCTCCATCAGCGGCAAAGCAGGTTCCATCAAGCGAAATCACCAATGTTGACCTGGTGTTGAAGATCCAGAAGGGTCTTTCCAACATGGCCTATGCCAATGTCGGCGTCGACGGTGTCGCCGGTGAGCAGACCCGCGCGGCCATCCGCCATTTTCAGAAGCACTACAACCTGCCCGAAGACGGCGAGCCGAACCAGGCGGTGCTGAAGAAACTCAAGGAAATCGGCGCGATATAGAGCAATTCCAGCAAAAGTGCGCAGCGGTTTTGCGTCCGGAATTGCGCAACCAAAATGTTAGAGCATTTTCGCGACTTGGAGCAAAACGGAAATGCTCTAACCACTAGGATGCCGCCTTCAACAGCCGGTAATGTGTCGTCATCGCCTGGCCCTCGACATCCACCACCTCTTCGATCGGCCCGGCCTCGCGGGCCATCGCCACGCGATAGCGCCTGGGCGCCATACCCGTCATCCGCTTGAAAGCGTTGCTGAAGGCGCTTTCGGATGTGTAGCCGAGCGAAAGCGCCAGCGCCGAAACCGGCATGCTACCCTCCCGCAGCTCGCGTTCGGCAAGGCGCATGCGCCAGCCGGTGAGGTAGGTGAGCGGCGCAACCCCCGCCACGGTCTTGAACCGCAGTGCAAAGCTCGTGCGCGACATGCCGGCCGCCTTTGCCAGTTCGCCAAGCTGCCAGGACCGGCCGGGATCGCCATGCATCAGCCGCAGCGCCGGCGCAATGCGATCGTCGCCGAAGGCGCGGAGCCACCCGACCGTCAATGGCGCCGAGCTCATGATATGCGCCCTCAGCACCTGCACGAACATCAACTGCGCAAGCTGGGTCGAGGCGAGCAGGGCGCCTGGCCGCTTTGCCGCCATCTCCCGCACCAGCTGGTCGAGCAGCCAGCGCAGCACGCCGGCTTCGGCAAGGGCGGCGCGCACATGAATGATCGGCGGCAACACGTCGGACAACAGCTCCATGCCCTGCGGCCCGAGCGCGATGTGGCCACCGAGATAATGGAAATCCTCGCCAACGCCGTGGCGCGCCATGCCGTCGACCTTCTCCTTGAACGCGCCGACCGCGTCAGTGGGCGCAACGGCAAGGTCGCTCGCCAGGATGAAGGAATGCCGGCCGTTCAGAAGCGCAACGTCGCCCGCCTCGAGCAGAATGGGTTCGCTGCCATTGTCGAGGCAAAGCCAGCAGCGCCCTTTGGCAACCGCGCTGATCTTGATCCGGTTCGGCCGGGGGAAGCGCAGCGCCCAGGCACCGCCGGCGATCAGCCCGCCCGACACCAGGCAGCGCGCATCGAGCAGATTGAGCATTTCGGAGAGCGGGTCACTGATCATTTTTGAACGATGAAGCAGGAAATCTGGATTTGCAAGCATTCAGAATCCCGTTTCCGAGGCGTACAGAAGGCCATCTTGCAACAACGGAGGGCATGCCATGTCCACCCCACAAGCTCCCATCGGTTCCGCCTTCGGTGCGGCATCAACCGCCGCCGACGTCATTGCCGGGCGCGATCTTTCAGGCAAGGTCGCGATCGTCACCGGCGGTTATTCCGGTCTTGGCCTCGAGACGGCTCGTGTGCTCGCCGAAGCCGGCGCCAGGGTTGTCGTCCCCGCCCGCAATCTCGAAAAAGCCAAGGCAGCCGTGGAAAGCATTCCCGGCCTTGTGCTGGAAAAGCTCGACCTGATGGACCCCGGCTCGATCGACGACTTCGCCGACCGCTTCCTCGAAAGCGGCGAGCCCCTGCATCTGCTCATCAACAATGCTGCCGTCATGGCGAACCCGCTGACGCGTGACGCCCGCGGTTACGAATCGCAGTTCTCCACCAATCATCTCGGCCATTTTCAGCTTACGGCTCGCCTCTGGCCGGCACTGGTGAAGGCCGAGGGCGCGCGCGTCGTCGCCGTCTCCTCGCGCGGTCACGTCTTCTCCGGCGTCGATTTCGATGATCCGAATTTCGAGAACCGCGAATACGCGCCCTATCTCGCTTACGGCCAGTCGAAGACGGCAAATGCTCTCTTTGCGATCTCACTGGACGCTTTGGGTGCGAAGCACGGTGTCAGAGCCTTCTCGCTGCATCCCGGCGGTATAGTCACCACCGATCTGGTCCGCCACCAGTCGAGCGACTTCCTCAAGGCGAGCGGCTATGTCGACGAGGATGGCAAGCCGGTCATCGATCCGGAAAACAACAAGAAGACGATTGAGCAGGGGGCGGCGACCACCGTCTGGTGCGCCGTCAGCGAGAAGCTAGAGGGGCTCGGCGGCGTCTATTGCGAGAACTGCGATATCGCCACCGCCGTCCCCGGCGATTCGACCGAGATGCTCGGCGTCCGTCCTTGGGCAACCGATCCGCAACTCGCCGAACGCCTCTGGCAGTTGAGCGAGCGGCTGACGGGCTTCATCGCCAGCTGATGGGGCGCCGCACGGCCGGCCCACAGTCACGGAGTTCGATTTCCCTACAACCTAAGTCTAAGGTGCTGCCACTGTTTGCAACTTGTTAACCATGTTGCCTGAAGCTTTTCTGATTGGAGCGGGGGAGCGTCGGTCATGCATGCGCTGAAGGCGATAGACGATCTGGCCGCAGAACCTGTGGTCGAAGCGGTGGGGCCAGATCCCGAGGCGCTGCGCCACATCCTGCTGCGTCTTGCCGAAGAAGCCTCCACCCTTGGCATCGACCTCGTCGATATCGCCGGCGCCATCCAGGACATGGCGGGAATGTCGGCCCGGCATGCCTCGGCCTTCGATCATGTCACCCGCACCGCGCTGTCGATTGCCGAGACCAACCGCTCGGTCGCCGTGTCGCTGCGCGAGACCGACCGCACGGCGGCCGAGGCCCGCCACATGCTGAAAGAATCGGCCGACCGCCTGACCGGCTCCGTCGCCGAGATCGGCCATATGGTCCAGTCCTCCAACGAGATCGGCACTGAGATTGCCGGCTTCTCCAAGTCGCTTGCCGATGTCGACAATATTGCCGAGGAGATCAGCATCATCGCCCGCCAGACCAACCTGCTGGCGCTGAATGCCGCGATCGAGGCGGCGCGCGCCGGCGATGCGGGCAAGGGTTTTGCGGTCGTCGCCACCGAGGTCCGAGCCCTTTCGCTGCAGACCTCGAAGGCGACTGGTTCCATCCAGCAGACGCTGGACGAACTGCGTGTCAAGATCGACCGGCTGTCGGCTGTCGGCAGCGATGCGCGCGACAGTGCGGCCGGCGTGCGTGACAAGTCGGAGGCGATGCGCGGCGCCTTCGAAAGCATGGAACATGTGATCACCCGCATCCTCGACAGTTCGACTGTCATGGCCAACACCACCGAGGCGGTCGACCAGCAATGCGCCGGCTTCGTCGAGAAACTCGGCGAGATGTCAGCCGAGGTCGCCGGCTCGAATGTCAGGCTACAGCAGGCGGCAAAGCGCGTCGACAGCGTCGTCGGCCTCTCGGAAACCCTGATCCAGCTGACGGCGAGCGCCGGCGTCAAGACTGCCGACAGCCGCTGGATCGAGGAAGCGCAGTCGGTGGCAAGGCAGATTTCCGGCGCCTTCGAACGTGCCGTCGCTGAAGGGCAGATCGGGCTCGATGCTCTCTTCGGCCGACGCTATCGGCCGATAGCGGGCTCCGATCCGGCACAGGTGATGGCAGCCTTCACCGAACTCACCGACCGCCTGCTGCCGCCGATCCAGGAACCCGTCACAACCTTGGACGAGCGCATCGCCTTCTGCGCGGCGATCGACGAGAACGGCTATCTGCCGACTCACAACCGGAAGTTCTCGCAAGCCCAGCGGCCCGGCGACACCGTCTGGAACACCGCCAATTGCCGCAACCGCCGCATCTTCGCCGATCGCGTCGGCCTTGCCGCCGGCCGCAGCACCGCGCCCTTCCTCGTCCAGACCTACAGGCGCGACATGGGCGGCGGCAATTTCGTGATGATGAAGGATATCTCCGCTCCGATCACAGTGCGCGGACGGCATTGGGGAGGCTTGCGGCTGGCGATTAAGGTCTGAGCCCTGGGGTCAAACTCTGACCGACCCCGCATTGCCGCCACCGGCGCGCCGGTCTATACCGCGCCGATGAGATTACGCGCCGACATCTTCGTTTCCGCCCTCTTGCGCCGCGTCTTTGCCAGCGGCGATTTCGCCGCCGTCGAGAAGAAGGGCGCGGAGGAGGCGGGTGCAATCTTCATCCGTCAACACTTCCGCGACGGCCTGGAAACGCTCTATGCGCCGGCGCCGCAGACCGCCTTCGACGAAGGCCAGGCCGGCGACCGCCTGTTCGAGATCCGCCTGTCGCGCGGCGAACCGGAAGCAGTGCGCGCGATGCTGGAGCGCGAACGCAAGTTCGATCCCGATCTCTGGATCGTCGAGCTGGAGGCGGAGGAACTGGGGGACATGATCCCGCTTATCAGGGACAGCGGATGACGGCCGGAGGCAGCCGTCAGGTCAGCGCCATTTCAACAGCCGCTCGCTGAGATCCCAGAGCCTGTCCGCGTCGCGCAGCAGATGTTGGTCGCGGCGACCCTGTTGAATGGAGCGGTCATGCCTTCAGAAGGCTTTCGGCGCAGTCGACGACGGTCACGGCACCGGGTCGGGGCGTAAAGCCGAGCAATCGCTGCGCCTTCTCTGAGGTGAGCCGGAACTTGCGTCCGATCAGCGGCGCCAGGCTTTTCAGCTTCGGCAGGAAGGGCAGCAGGAGCCTCACTAATATGGTCGGCAGGCGCCGTGTCGGCGTCTTGAGCCCGCTCGAACCGAGGCCCACCCGCAGCGCCCTGGCAATATCTTCCATCCACATGAATTCGCCGGCGGCGATGAAGCGTTCGCCGGCTGCCCCCGGCGAGATCATCGCCTTTATGTGCAGTTCCGCCAGATCGCGCACGTCGACCACCCAGAAGCCAAGCCGCGGCATCGCGCGCGGGCGGCCCTGCAGCAAGTCCTGGATGATCCCGGCGGAGCCGGGCGTCTCCTTGAAAAGGACCGGGCCGAAGACGGCGCCCGGCAGCACCGTCGTCAGCCGGCTGGTTTTTCCGCGCCCTTCCATGAAATCCCAGGCCGCGCGTTCTGCGAGGATCTTCGACACGCGATAGGCATCGAACTGCGGATCGTCGGGATTGGCCCAGATCGTCTCGTCGCTGATCCGGTCGGTGCTGAGCGGCGGGCGGGCGGCGGCCGCAGCCGACGTCATGACGACGCGTTTCACATCTGCCGCAATGGCCGCTCGCAACACGCGCAGAGTTCCGGCGCGGGCGGGTTCGAGGAATGCATGCTTGTCGCCGGGCTCTCCGCCGCCGAGCGGTGATGCGACATGGAGGACATAATCGCAGCCTTGCATCGCTATCTCCCAGCCTGCGTCGGCAAGCAGATCGGCGACGACGAATGGGAGGTTGTCGGTGTTCCCGGCTACTACGGCGATAGCCGAGCGAAGACCTGCTTCCCGGGAAAGGTCGCGTATCGTCGTGCGCACGAGATAACCGCGCTTCAGCAGTTCGACGATGCACCAGCCGGCCACGAATCCGGAGCCGCCGGTTACAAGCACTGTCTCAGCCATGCCGTCTCCTCGTTCAACACATCAAGGTATCGTGCGCCGGGATCTGCGTTCTTGCCGTCGCGACAGTCTCGTTCGTGCTGTGCTGCACAGGCCTTCGGCCCGTCGTTGCCATCAATTGTTTACACTCGTATACTTCAGGGAGAAGCAAGAGTCTACAGATGTAGACAATGGATGGAACAAGAGGAATGACACGCACCACCAACGCGCGTCCGCGTAATGCGGCGGCGACACGCGAGGCGATCCTGGCGTCCGCGAGGCGCGCATTCGCGCAATCGGGTTATGACGGCGCCGGCGTACGCGACATCGCAGCTGGCGCCGGCGTCACCGCCATGCTCGTCAATCGCTATTTCGGCTCGAAGGAGAAGCTGTTTGCCGAGGTGATTGCCGCGACGATGGCGGCCCCGATTATCCTGACGGCGGAAAACCTTGCCTCCGCAAAACTTGGCGAGGCCATCGCCGCCTCGCTTGTCGACATCACCAAGGCGGGCGATACTCCGCTGGAGGGCTTTCTCATCATGCTGCATTCGGCATCGAGCAAGCGCGCCGCCGAGATCGGCCGTGAACAGATCGAGGCTGGCCATCAAAAGGTGATGACGGGTGCGCTCAGCGGCGATCTGGCGCCGCAGCGCGCCGCTCTCATTCTATCTATTGTCGCAGGTTTCCAGGTGATGCGGCAGATGATAGGCCTCTCGGCACTTGCGGATGCGGAACCCGAAGCGCTGGTGAAGCTGCTTGCACCGGTCTTCCAGTTGCTCATCGAGGCGGAGGGAGCAGACAGGCCGCTCTAAAGCATGTCGAGTAAAACTGCGCAGCGATTTTGCGATAACGACACGCGTAAAAACAAAGACCTAAAGCGCGAGGAGCGAATCTGAACGATCACGACGTGCATTAGGCGGATCGGGCTATTTTGCCTTCAACGAGACCGCCGTCCCATGACGCGCATGTCGCGCTGCGGCGGCGCCTGGCGGATGAAGCGATAGTCGGGCGTTGCCGCCGGCGCGGGCAAGGCGGGCGCTTCCGGCTTATAAGTGTAGCGATCGGCGCGCCGCCAGGCTTCGACGCGTTCGTGGCATTCTTCCGGGTCGAGCGCATCGAGCACCATCCAGCCGCGCGTGACGTTATGCTGCTGTTCGGCAAGGTGCGGATAGAGCCTTTCGAGCACGAAGACGGCGTCGAGAAAGCCCATGCCGAGGCTGGTCAGCGTCGTGGCGAGCTGCTGGCCGGAAAGATCGAGCATGATGCGCTCGGCAAGCCAGCGGCTGGCGGAAAGCGCATCGGCAAGCGCGGTTGCGAAATGCGTCGCCTCACGCGAACGGGCGAAGCGCACCAGCAGCGCCTCTTGAATGTCGGTGAGCGTGCGCAGACCGAGCCTGTCCTCGTCGGCACGGCCGAGATGGCCGGCAAGCCCGAGGATGCGCTCGCGCAACGCCTCTTCATTGGCAATCCGCTGTTCCGCCAGCGCATCTGCCTCGTTGGTCTCAGTCGGCGCTGGTGAAAGCGGGACCGCCGGCGATTCCATCACTGGCGCCGATGCGCTCGCGGACCGCGGCTGGCTCTGGCGCAGCGCCACCAGCGCATCGATGACCTTCGGCGAGAGTGAATCGCGGCTGACGATCGCCTTGACATGTGCTGCACCCTGCATGCGCGCGATGGTGATCAGCGTGTCGTCGGCGACTGCCTTTGAGGCGGCAAGAAAAGGCGCCGCGATCTCGATCGGCTGGTTGCCGATGAACAGCGCTACAGCGGCCGGCATGTTCTGGCATTGGGACAGCGCCGCGACCGCCTGGCGCTTGGCCTCGTCGGAGGAAGCCTGGAACAGCGGCATGAAAAGTTCGGCGAATTGGCGCAGTTCGGACCTTGTCGGATGAGACAGGTTCTCGAAACTGCTGACAGTCGCCATCAACACCACGTCCTTTTTCCTGACGGCCAAGGGGCCTTCTAGGTCTCGAAACCGGTCACGCACAAAAACACCCCGAAAACGCAGAACAAGGGGACCAAGGGCCGATATGCGCTGGCGGAACGCATGTCAGGCCATACGGTTATGAACAAATCCTACACCGGTACGGTTAATGCATGCTGAAGATTTTATTAAAATGCTACAGAAATATACACGCGAAAAGTGTCGCGACATGGTTGGCCGGCAATATAAAAATGCGCGGTTTGAAAGGAGTATTGCAACGATGCCTATCGCTGCCGTGATGGTGGAAAAACTCAGGCGGCCCTTTGATCGCGTAGCGCGTGCAGCAGCTTTTCGCGGCTGTCGTAACCTGCCTGATAAAGGTCGAGTGCTGCGGATGCCGCGAATTGCGCGTCGACGCTTTTGATGTCGATGCGCCGTTCTGTGCACCAGGCATCAAGCGCACTGCGCAGCACGTCGAGATCGTCAGGCGAGAAAGATGAATTTACCAGCAAAGACACCGCTTGCCCTCCGCATTCCGGCAAGAACGTGGAAAATCCCGATCGATCGGAGCCCGGAAACGTGTGATCGACATGAGCGAACATACGCGCATCCGCGCGCCTCGCAATTAAATATTTTCGTGATGTATTTTTGCAACATCGCGCTTTTCCCGGCCGGCGGATTGCAGCGCCGATGTCAACTATATGAATTGTTTCTAAATTTATCCGTTGAACTCCAGCCGGCAGTTTGCGCAGGCGGGGTGAAACCAAATCAACTCTTCGAGCGTTAAAGGGGAAGTAACGTGAACTGTGTTTGGCATCGGCCGAATATTAGTAAACTGTTAACTGTCATCTGTCTCAATTCGGATAGGAACGACGCGATTTGAGTATTTGGATCGTTGAAACTCCGCATCACGGTATTTCAATCAGGTGCCGTGGGAAAGGCGCGAATGCCCTCGGTCCGGTCATCCCGGTACTGCAGGACGCGCCGGCCCGCACATTGGCGGGCAGGGTGAAATCCATCGCAAGTTCATCCGTCTCGGGCAGTGCATGGAGACGAGAATGGCAATAGTAGTCGCATTGGCGGATCGGCAGCCGCGGGCGCCGCGTCGTCCGGACAAAGAGCCCCGCGAAGCCAAGATTCTTTGGTTCACCGGCGTCCGCTACGAGCGGTTGGCCGAGAGCCCGAAACATCGTCCGGCGCCCGCGCCACGCGTCAACAAGAAGTAACCGCTCTTCAACCTCAGCGAGCGGCGAATTGCTCGCAGCCGGCTTCCGTCAGGAAGTTGCGCGCAGCCTCATCGAAGCTCGCCTGCGGCGCCAGCGTCCGCAGCACGGCATAGCCGTCAGGCCGTGCCATTTCCACCAGGATCGCCTGTTGCAGCTCCTGCGGCAAGTTCTTGCGTAGGTCTGTCAGCTGGATCGGACTGCCGGCCAGCACATCGAGCGCGCCGCCGACCGATGTCCTGTCGTTCATGCTGAAGACCTCGTTGGAGGCGCTGTCGTAGATCGCGATCGACCAGAAGGGCACATTGCCCTTGGCAGTGAAATGCACCGGCGCATCCTCGACGTCGAAGGAGCAGACGGCGGTGCGCAGGAAGGGGTCGCCATTGGCAAGGCCGGCTTCGTCATACTGGTTGCCAAGCAGGTAGAAATTGTTGAGGTCGCCCTCTGCCTCCACGCGGGTCGCCGCATCCCTGCCGGTGAAATGCGGCAGCGACAGGATGATCACGAGATGCAGCAGGGCTGCGCCGAAAAGACCGGTCAGGACCGCGAAGAATATCCTAAGCATTGCCGCATCCGGTCTTGGTGAGCTTCGGCATGGCGAGGTCGATCACGCCGGAACTGCCGGCGGTCGGGGTGTCGAACAGCGTCAGTACCAGCCGGAAGGTGCCGGCCTGTGGCAAGGCCAGCCAGTTGCCCGGCTGTGCGACGGCTGAGATCTCGATCGAGAAGCCGCTATCTTGCTGGCGCAGCACCGTCCAGGAATTCAGCGCTGAGGGATGCCCGGTCGTCACCGCCGCCGGATTGCCGCCATTGTCGGCGGTAAAGAGGGTCCAGAGCCGGGCAGGCGGCGTCTGCCCGCTGATGCGGTAGCGGCAGCCGGCATTCAGCCGCGCGCCCTCGTCGTCGACGCTCGCCGTAAACGTCAGGCCCTCGGCGCTGCCATAGAGCAGCTTGCCGGCGCGTGCCCGGTGCGACTTGGCATAAGGATCGGCCTCGACCGTCTGCAGCGCTGGAAAGGCCTCCCAGGCGCCGAGCTTGATCGCCCCGAAACCCTGTGTCGCGTCCAGCGCATAAAGCGAAATCATGATCCCGCCGCCAAAGGCGACGATCAGCGTGATCGCGATAAAGAGGGGGAATCGAAACACGTCAAGACCTTGGAAACCATATCGGATGAAAGGGTTACCACTGATTCTGGCAGGGTGGAATGCCGCGCCGTGACATGGGAGCCGATTGATCCACGGTTATGTCCATGCGGCAAAGCCGTCATGCCAAGTGCGGCAACGGCAATCCGTGCCGATATATCGAGGCGGGCGGAGGCTGATTTCGGGATCGTGCGCCAGGCGGAGCCTGCTACTCCGCGCTCGCCACCTTCGCTGGCGCGAGCGGGGCGGCATTCTTCAGCTTTTCGCCGAGCTTCTTGAGGATGTCGGTCGATTGAACCGAGAGCATGCGCGGCCGGATGAGCTGCGGCAATCCGTCCTGCGGCTTGGCGGCGGCGGTCTTGGCGAGATCCTTTTCCGAGGGCAGGGGGTTTTCGACGCCGGGGATGGCCCGCAGCGTCACACCCTGGTGGGCGTAGTCCATGGCGCGCTTGAAGGTCATCGCCGGCAGCGAGCCGCCGGTCATCTCGTTGGTCGAGGTGTAGTCGTCATTGCCGAACCAGACGGCGCAGGTGTAATTGCCGGTGAAGCCGACGAACCAGGCGTCGCGATAGGCCTGGGTCGTGCCGGTCTTGCCGGCCGTCAGGATGCCGTTGTCGAGGGCTGCCTTGCGCGCCGTGCCGACATAGGGAACACGCGACAACATCTGGTTCATATAGGCGTCGGCCTGTTCGGAGAGCACGCGTTTCGGCGCCGGCTCGTCACGGTCGAAATCGTAGAGCACGTCGCCGTCGTAATCGAGGATCTGGGTGATGCCGTGGCGGCGCGACTGGTAGCCGCCGGCCGGGAAGGTGGCATAGGCCGTCGCCTGGTCGAGGACCGTCACCTCGGAGGTGCCGATCGGGATGGTGACGTCGTCGCGGATGGGCGTTTCGACGCCGAGGTTCTTCGCCATCGCCCGGATCGGCTGAATACCGAGTTTTTCCTTGGCGAGCCGCACCGGCACGGTGTTGATCGACTGGGCGATCGCGGTCTCGAGTGTGATGCGGCCGGCATAGCGGTTTGCGTAATTGTGCGGGCTCCAGTTGCCCCAGTAGATCGGCGCATCGACGATCGTCGTCTGCGGCGTCATGCCGCTCTCCATCGCCACAGCATAAGTGTAGACCTTGAAGGACGAGCCCGGCTGGCGCAGCGCCCTGCTGGCGCGGTTGAACTGGCTCTCCCCGTAATCCCGGCCGCCGACCATGGCGCGCACGGCGCCACCGTTTTCGATCATCACCATCGCGCCCTGCTTGGCGTGATAGGCCTCGCCATATTCGCGCAGCGACGTCTCGACCGAATCCTCCGCCGCCTGCTGGATGCCCATGTCGATCGTCGTGCGCACCATCAGCGAATGCTGGTGGAAGCGCGACGAAAGCCGCTGGACCTCGTCGAAAGCCCAATCGAGGAAGAAATCGGGCGATTCCACCTCGTTGCGGTCGACGACGGTGGCCGGATTGCGCCTGGCGGCGATCACCTGGCCCTCGGTCATCAACCCGCTCTGCACCAGATTGGTCAGCACTTCGTTGGCGCGGGCACGCGCCGCCGGCAGGTTGACATGCGGCGCGTATTTCGCCGGCGCCTTGAACAGGCCGGCAAGCATGGCGGATTCGGCAAGGTTCACATCGGTGATGTTCTTGCCGAAATAGAACTGCGCCGCCGCCGCCGCGCCAAAAGTACCGCCGCCCATATAGGCGCGGTCGAGATAGGTGGAGAGGATTTCCTTCTTGGAAAGGTTCGCCTCGAGCCACAGTGCCAGGAACGCCTCGGTGACCTTGCGGTCGATCGAGCGTTCGTTCGACAGGAACAGGTTCTTGGCGAGCTGCTGCGTCAGTGTCGAGCCGCCTTGAACGACTTCGCCCGCGCGCGCATTCTCGCTCATGGCGCGGAAGAGGCCGATGAAATCGATGCCGAAATGGTCGAAGAAGCGCCGGTCCTCGGTGGCGATCACCGATTTGATCAGCGAATCCGGCAGCTCGTCGATCGGTACGGAATTCTGGTGGATGACGCCGCGATGGCCGATGACGTTGCCGTAGCGGTCAGTGAAGGTGACGGCGAAATCGCCGCGGTTGCGCCAGTCTTCCTTGGTTGCCTCGAAGGCGGGCTGGGCAAGCAGCAGCATCAGCACCGAGCCGGCCGCCCCGAGCGTCAGCCCTTCGCCGGCGAGTTCGAAGACCATGCGCTTCCAGCCGCGCACGCGGAAGCGGCGGAAGAAAATGGTAATGTCTTCCCAGATCTCGGCAGCGCGGAAGCCGGCGTTCCAGACGGTCGAATCGATCCAGGAATCGATGCGCAGTAGAATGTGACGGCTCTTCGCCGGCCGCTTTTCCGCTGCCTCGCTCGCCGCTTTTCCGGGCCTTTTTTCTGGCCCGTTTTCTGGCCCATTTCCTGGCCCATTTCCTGGGTTGTCCGGATCCTGCACGTCCTGTATTCCCGCCTGATCTCGCTTCGGTCATATCAGACAAAAGCGCGAGGCCCGCATATGGCCGCAAATCTCTCCGATACCAGGAGAGAATTCTCCGAGTACCAGGAGTATACTGAAGGATTGATTGATTTTGCGGCCGATAACAAGAGAGATGCATAAGGGTCACGCGAATTTGCGGGTCGCTGTTGCATGAAACGACGATGAACGATGTGCCCTTCTGGAAGAGCAAGACGCTTGCCGAGATGACCGTCGCCGAGTGGGAAAGCCTCTGCGACGGCTGCGGCCTCTGTTGCCTCAACAAGATCGAGGAATGGGATAGCGGCGATATCTATTTCACCTCGGTCAGCTGCAAGCTGCTAGACGGCGAAAGCTGTCGCTGCTCCAGCTATGAGAACCGCTGGGATTTCGTGCCGGACTGCGTGCAGCTGACCAAGGAGAACGTGCCCGATATCGCCTGGCTGCCGCCCACCTGCGGCTACCGGCTGGTCAATGAAGGCCGCGACCTCTACTGGTGGCACCCGCTCGTCTCCGGCGACCCGGAGACCGTCCATGCGGCCGGCATTTCCGCGCGAGGCCGCGCGATCAACGAAAATGAGATCGATCTCGATGATCTCGAGGATTATGTCGTCGACTGGCCGCTGACCGTGGGCGAGGAGAAGGACGACGAGGACGCCTGAGACCGCTGGCGAAGGCTTTCTCTCGCACGGCTTGCCTCCGGCGCGATGCGTAAAATTGGCACTGGCCGCTGCTTGATTATTGAAAAGTGAGACCCTACTTGCGGTGCAACCCGCTGGTCCGGGCCCCTCTGGCGAGAGCTTCGGCACTCTTGCGATGTCGGACCTCTTCTCCGACAACCAGTGCCGACAGGGGACTATCCTTGAATCTCTCATTTTTGTTCGTCGAGTGGCTGGGAACGCCGCTCTGGATGTGGTCGAGCTTTTTCGCCCTCGTCATCGCCATTCTGTCGTTCGACCTCGGTATTCTTCATAAGCAGAACAAGGAGATCGGCGTCGGCGAAAGCGTCAGGCTTTCCGCTCTCTATATCGCGCTCGGCCTTACCTTCGGTGGTTTTGTATGGTGGTACCTCGGCTCCGAGGCCGGTCTTGCCTATATGACGGGCTTCGTCGTCGAAAAGACGCTGGCCCTCGACAACGTCTTCGTCATCGCTCTGATCTTCTCGTTCTTTGCCGTGCCGCGCATCTACCAGCACCGGGTGCTCTTCTGGGGCATTCTCGGCGTCATCGTGCTGCGCGCCATCATGATCGGCGTCGGCGCGACGCTGGTCGCCGAATTCGCCTGGCTTCTCTATATCTTCGCCGCGTTCCTGATCGTCACCGGCATCAAGATGCTGGTCATCAAGGAGGCAGAGCCTGATGTCTCGAAGAACATCCTCGTGCGCTTCATGCGCAGCCGCTTCAACGTCACCGAGGAACATCACGGCGAACGGTTCTTCGTCAGAAAGGCAAATCCCAGGACGGGGAGGATGACTTGGTTCATCACGCCGCTCTTCATGGCGCTGGTGATGGTCGAGGTGGCCGACGTTATCTTCGCCGTGGATTCGGTCCCCGCGATCTTCGCAATCACCACCGATCCGTTCATCGTCTACACCTCGAACATCTTCGCGATCCTCGGCCTTCGCGCCCTTTACTTCGCGCTTGCTGCGATGATTCATCGCTTCCGTTACCTCAAGCCGGCGCTTGCCATCGTGCTGATCTTCATCGGCTCGAAGATCTTCCTCGCCGACCTGCTGGGCCTTGAAAAATTCCCGGCCGCGCTCTCGCTCAGCATCACCTTCGCGATCATCGCAGCCGGCGTGGTCTGGAGCCTTCTCAAGACGCGGGATCCGCAGCAGCCCGCCTGAGCGGGCTCTGCACAGGGAATACGTCAACAAAGAAGGAAACAGATATGATTTCGAATTTCATCGGTTGGATTTTTGCCCTGCTCGTCGTCGATCCGTTGCAGGCTGAGATCCAGCAACAGGCTGAGCGCGCCCGGCTTCCCGTGGAGATCGTCCGCCAGTCCCAGGCCTGCCTGACATCCCAGGGGCCGAAGCTCATAGAGCGCGCCGCCGGCGACTACGGCTGGGCGGCGGCCACAGTCGTCAGCATAGCGATCGGTCATACCGCGCCGGCCGAACTTCTCGACGGCAGCGACCCGCAATGCGCAGCCCTGGTCGGCGCCCTGAAGGGAGCCGGCGCGGGTGCGTGACGGCGACCAGCTGAAAATGGACTGCGTAATGTCTGATCAAGCCGGAAATAGACGGCCGCCGCGCGGTGTGGCCACCGCGCGGCTCCGGGAGATGCTGGAACTCGCCCGGGCGAAGGGCGGCCTCTCCATCGGCGAGGCTCTGGAGGCGATGGGCTCGACCAGCATCGCCTTCACCATCCTGTTCCTGGCAATCCCGGCACTGACCCCGATTCCCGGGCCATTCGGAATGGTTTTCGGTACCGCGCTGGCGCTGGTCTCCCTCCAGATCGTTGCGGGCGGCCGGAAGGTCTGGCTGCCCGCCATCGTCAGGGATCGCCGGGTTTCATCGGCGGCGCTCGATCTCGTCGTGGGTCACGCGGTCCCGGTGATCGCCCGGGTGGAGAAGGTCGTGCGCGCCGGCCGGCTGCAGGCCCTCACCGGCCCGACGGTGCAGGCGCTGCTCGGCATTCCTGTCTTCCTGCTCGCCGTGGTGATCGCGCTGCCGATCCCCTTCGGCAATATTCTGCCGGTGTTCTCGCTGGTGGTGCTCGCCGTCGCCCTGATGGAGCGGGATGGTCTCGTCACCCTGATCGGACTGCTGCTCACATTGGCGACCATCGTCGCGACTGCCGCCTTGCTATATTTTATCAAGGCGATGATCTTCACGGCCTCTTAACCTGAATGGACAGGTACCGCGGCGAGGAAATGCCGCAACTCCGTCTGGACATAGGCAGCCACCGGCCCTTCGGCGCCAAAACCCCACCAGATGAGCGAACCCTGCCATTGCGACAGCATCAGCCGGGCGATCGTCTCCGGCGCCTTCGCCGAGCCGAAACATCGCGCGATTGCCGCCGTCAGTGCCGCTCCCCAGGCCGCACCCCGGGCACGCAGCACCGGATCGCGAAAATCCTCGCGAAGCACCAGCAGTCCCTCGCCATAGGCGGCGGCATTATCGCCGTAATCCTGCGACAGGCCGACGAGCAGCGCGACGGCGCCTTCTTGCGTTTTCGGCACGACCTCGGCAAGCCGCGCCGTTTCCGCATCAAGCCTGTCCCAGGCATAAAGCAGCGCGGCGCGCAGCATCGCCGCTTTCGTGGCGAAGCGCTGTACCAGCGTCGAGCCGGAAAGACCGCTCGTTTTCGCCACCGCCGCAAAGGTCGCCGCCTCCGGCCCCTCGGCATGGATCAGCGCCAGCACCATGGCGAGAAGCTGTTCGTCGGACAGTGTGCGGCGACGCGGCATGAAATTCCTCTTGCATTCACATTATATATAAACGATCATTCGTTTATAAACAAGGAGCGCCGGCCAATTCCTGGCGCTTCCATTACGGCATAAGGCGTTCTACAGCGCCGCGCCTCTTTAGAGGCGCAAAGGACGCTGTAACACTTTGCATTGGCGTGGAGGATGGAGAAGTGACAGCAAACTTGCGGGAGAAAGTTGCCTTGGTGGCGGGTGCCACGCGCGGCGCCGGCCGCGGCATCGCGGTGGAGCTCGGCGCCGCCGGCGCCACCGTCTACGTGACTGGGCGCACGACGCGCGCCAAGCAATCCGAATATGCCAGGCCGGAGACGATCGAAGAGACGGCCGAACTGGTAACCGCCGCAGGCGGTAAGGGTATCGCCGTGCAGGTGGACCATCTCATCAAACAACAGGTCGAGGCGCTGGTCGCCCGCATCCGCAGCGAAGCCGGTCGGCTGGATATTCTCGTCAACGACATCTGGGGCTGCGAGAAGCTATTCGAATGGGACAAGGCCGTCTGGGAGCATTCGCTGGACAAGGGCCTGCGCATGCTGCAGCTCGGCATCGAGACGCATCTGATTACCGCCCACTACGCCTTGCCGCTGATGATCGAGCGGCCCGGCGGGCTGCTGGTGGAGATGACCGACGGCACAGCCGAATACAATGCCACCCATTACCGGCTGTCGCCCTTTTACGACCTCGTCAAAACGGGCGTCACCCGCATGGCCTGGGCGCATGCGCAAGATTTGGCGAAACACGGCGCCACCGCCGTTTCGATCACGCCCGGCTGGCTGCGCTCCGAAATGATGCTGGATGCTTATGGTGTTCGCGAGGAGAACTGGCGCGAGGCGACGAAAGTGCAGCCGCATTTCGCCATTTCCGAAACGCCGCATTTCGTCGGCCGCGCCGTTGCGGCCATCGCCGCCGATCCCGACCGCGCCCGCTGGAACGGCCAGTCGCTGTCGAGCGGCGGAGTGGCCAAGACCTACGGCTTCGACGATATCGACGGTTCGCGGCCGGATTGCTGGCGCTACATGGTGGAAGTGCAGGAGCCGGGCAGACCGGCTGACGTGACGGGTTATCGCTAAACAATTCCAGGGAAACGGCTTTCCCTGGAATTGGATGCAGGCAAAAGGTTAGAGCGGCTCTGCGCTTCCGTGAAAGCTAAACCGCTCTAACGCCCCGTTATCATGCTGCGGCAAGCCGCGCCGCCTCGCGAAACGAGACCAGTCGCTTCGTCTGTTCGTCCCACAGCACCAGCTTGACGCAACGCAGGCTTTCCATGAGCGTGATGCGGCCCAGATCGGCAAGCTCAGGATGATCTCGCAGCACCTCCGGCAGCCGGTAGTAAGGCACCCGGCTCGACAGATGATGCACGTGGTGGATGCCGATATTGCCGGTGATCCACCGTAGCACTGGCGGCAGGTCGTAATGCGAGGCACCGTGGAGGGCCGCATGCTGGAACTGCCAGTCCGGCTCCTTCGACCAATGTGTTTCCTCGAATTGATGCTGGACGTAGAACAACCAGACGCCGGCAGCGCCTGCCAGAAGCACGGTCGGAAGATGCACCAGTAAAAAGGGGACGATCCCGACCGCCCAGATCAGCAGCGCGGCGACCACTGCGATGGCAAGATTGGTTGCCATGGTCGAGACCCAGGGCAGGGCGCCGGAGCGCATCATGCCGAAAGGCAGGCGCTGCTTGAAGAGGAACAGCCATGCCGGTCCGATCCCGAACATCACGATCGGGTGCCGGTAGAGCCGGTAGCCGAGCCGGCCCCAGCGCGACAGCGCGTTATATTCGGCGATCGTCAGCGTTTCGATGTCGCCAACGCCGCGTTCGTCAAGGTTTCCGGCCGAGGCGTGGTGCTCCGCATGCGCCCGGCGCCAATAGTCGTAGGGCGTCAGCGTCAGGATGCCGATCGTGCGTCCAACCCAGTCGTCGACGCGGCGACGGGCGAAAAACGAGCCGTGGCCGCAATCATGCTGGATCATGAACAGCCGGAGCAGGAAGGCGGCGGCGGGAAGGACGAGGATCAGGCCGGGCCAGAAGCTGTAGTGAACCGCTGCCCAGGCGGCAGCCCAGAACAGCGCGAAGGGGACGACGGTGACGGCAAGCTCGAAAGCGCTGCGTCCGGCTCGTGGCTGGCGATATCCGGCAAGGATCTTCAACCAGCGCTTTTCAGCGAAAAGCTCGGCATTCCCCCGGGATCGCTCCGGGTTTTCGTCGGGCTCGCCCAAAGGGGCCACTTGGATTTCCTCGCACTCGCTGCGGCGCGCAGATTCGATCACAGAGTGACGCCGTGAAAGGCCGCGACGGCCGAAAGGCCGAGTGCAATCACTACGGCCGAGCGGATGAGGAAGAGCGGATAGTCGAAGTGGTACATTGTAAGAAGTGTGGTCATGGTTGCAGCAATTCCTGTTTTTCTGTAGACATGTCAATAGGTGATGATGTCACGCCGGCGCGTCCGCCAGGACGCGTTATCACTTGCGCTGTTAGGCGCAGCGAGGGCGAGAGCGGCGGCTCGATAAGAGGTTCTATTTCTTTGGAGCACTGCCCTGCGGGGCGGTTTTGGTCGCCGTCTTCATCTGATTGGCGAATGTGCTTTCCACCTTCGCTGCCTGCTTGTCCTTCTTCGGCTTCCGGACCTCGCGATTGCTTCTTACCTGTCCTTTTGCCATCGATAAAATCTCCCTTTAGATCGAAATTGAAAGCCGCAGCCTGCGTGGTATTCGCCCCGTTTGTCGGTCGCGATCGGAGATCGCGGGATCGTCATGAGGGGCAACCCGACAACACCGGGCCGCAGGGATGGAATGAAAATGATGCCTGCTGAAACCGCATCGCTGTCTGGAGGCGGATGACCGGAGAGGTCACCGAAAGCCAAACCCGACGTTGAGACGGGACGTCACCATGCTTTCGCGATCGGGAAAATGGCGGGGCCGGAAACCCGGTCACCGCTAACGCCGCATCGGCCAAATCAGCGAGCTTCCCTTATAGACTAAAATTGAGGTGCCATTAAGGCCGCCGCCGCAGGAAAGCCATATTTCCACAGGGCATAAAGCGCGCCGCGCAAAACTGCGCAGCGATTTTGCGATAGCGACACACGTAAAAACAGGACCTGAAGCGCGAGCAACGAATCTTGCGAACGCCTTAGTCATTCACGGAAAACAGGCGGATCAACTTCGTTCTTTCCATCTCCGCTCGGCCTGATGTCGACATGATGCCGCGGTCCAAACAGAGTTCTATGTCCCGTCCGATATCGAGCGGCACCAGCATGCCGCCGGCCTTGAGCAGACGGTCTGTCATCGACAGAAGCATATCCACTTTCGCCTGGCAGCCATCGACTTCCAGGAGCGCCACCCGGCGCTCCCTGTCGATGTCGGCAAGATCTCTAGCCTGTTGCCGTTGTTGGTAAGCCCCGAATTGCACCCATCCGAAATAACCGGCCGCTGCGACGCAGATACAAAGCAAGAGGGTTTTTCGCACAATATTCCTTCGGAGCCGGGCGGCTCGCTTGCCGCTAAAGCATGTCGCGCAAAAGTGTGAAGCGGTTTTGCGCTAACGGCATGCGTAAAACAAAGACCTAAAGCGCGAGGAGTGAATCTGAAAGATCGCGACGCGCTTTAGAACATTCAGTGAGAGCATGAGGTCGTCCGAAAACCGCTCACACTTTTCGCGTTATGCTCTAGCCAGCAGCGCGTCTTTCGCGGGGCAATCCCTGTATCGCATATCGGTTAAAGACGGGGGTTACCGGTTTCGGCGGCGTCTTCAGCTTGCCGAAATGGTGTTCGAGCGCTTGTGAGAGCATGGCCGGCGAGGTGACGCCCTCTTCGAACAGCCTGATCAACAGTATGGCCGCGACGTTGAAGACACGTTCGTTGCCGATCAGGATTTTGGCGTCGTAGCCGGCGTCGTCGAGCACGCCTTGCAGCATGTCGAGATCGGACGAAGTCAGATGCGACTTTTCGAAAGTGGAAGACATCGGTCCTCCTTTCATCGGGGCAAGGGTATAAAAACCCTCAGTCGGCAGCGCCCGTACACTGGCTGCCGAAGTTGCGACCATGCGCCTTTCACCCAGGCAACGCAACGGGATTCTTGCTGCAGATATCGCTCCGGTTCATGAGCAGCCCGCACCGGTCAGGGTGCGGGCCGATGACGGTTATTCCGCCGCCTGATAGCTGGGTCTCCGGGCGGCCGATGTCCGCGGACCGGCAGCGGCAAGCAGGGTAATCGCCACCGCAAGCAGCGCCACGAAGGCGATGCCGGCGACATAGGGGTTCCAGCCGAAATGCGGTGCGGCGCCGAAGACTGCCGAGGCGGCCGCAAGCACGATGCCGCCGCCGATCTGGAATGAGGCAAAGAGCAGTCCGGAGGCGAGTCCCGCCTTGTCATCCTCCACATCGGAAAGGGCCGCAACCTGCACCGAGGGGTAGGTCAGGGCGTAACCGAGGCCGAGCGGGATCTGCGAGAACAGCACGAGCAGGATCGGATCGACATGTCCAAGTGCGGTCACCCAGAAGATGTAGCTGAACGCCTGCAGACCGACCCCCACTGCCATCAGCCCGGTGGCGCCGCGATTTTGCGCAAGCGTCGCAAAGCGGGGCGCCAGGAACATCACGAAGACACCGCCAAGCGCAAAACAGAAGCCGGTGGTGAAGGCCGACCAGCCGAGGACGTTCTGATAATAGAGCGTCGCCAGGAACTGGAAGCCGACATAGGCGCCCTGGAAGAGGGCGGCAATCGCATTGGCATGCCGGAGCTTGGCCCGCCGGAACATGCCGAGCGGCACCATTGGATCGGCATGGCGCGCTTCGACCACGAGGAAGAGCAGGATCAGCGCCAGCGACGCGACGAGCGAACCCCAGGTCGCAAAAGCCTGCCAGCCGGCGGCCGCAGCATTGGTGATGCCGAAGACGAAGAGCAGCAGCCCAGGGGTGATCGTCAGCGCGCCGGCCCAGTCGAAGGCCGGCCGCGGTCCCGTCCTTTTCGGGTCGGCGGGCAGCACCAGTGGCGCAACAAAAAGCGTCAGGATGGCGACGGGCGCGCCCATGACCAATGTCGCCCGCCAGCTGATAATCGTCGCAGCACCACCGAGCACCATGCCGAGCACGAAGCCGGCGGCGCCGGTGGAGGAGAAGACCCCGAGCGCCTTTGCCCGTGCCGTTCCCTCGCCGAAGACGGAGAGCAGCAGCGCAAGCGCCGCGGGCGCGGTGAAGGCGGCGGCAATGCCCTTGACCAATCGGGCGGCGATCAGCGTCGGGCCGCTGTTGACGAAGCCGCCGGCGATGCTGGCGGCGGCAAAGATCGCCAGCGACCAGAGAAAGACGCGGCGATGGCCGAAGACATCGGCGACCCGGCCGCCGAGCAGCAGGAAGCCGCCATAGCCGAGCACATAGGCGCTGACGGCCCATTGCAACGAGGTCGCCTCCATGCCGAGTTCGGCCTGGATGGCGGGGAGCGCAACGCCGATGGTGGAGACGTCCATGGCGTCGAGGAAATTGGCGGCGCAGAGCAGCAGCAATGCCAGCCCCGCTCCGCTTCGCGATTTGGAAAGAGTCATCGAAATCGTTCCTTCTTTGCTGCCGCCTCATCGGGGGAGGTTGCCGGGCGGCAGGGAACGAGAAAATGTACAGCTTCCATTCCTATTGCAAATTGATAGTAGCCATGCCAGGTATTACTGACGATGATGAATGATGTCACCCTTCGCAAGATCGACCTCAATCTCCTGCTGGCCTTTTCGGTGCTGATGCAGGAGCGCAATGTCAGTCGCGCCGCCGAGCGCCTGCTGCTCGGTCAGCCAGGCCTGTCGGCCGCTTTGCGGCGCCTGCGCGAGGCGCTGGACGATGAACTATTCGTGCGTGTCGGGCGCGGCCTGCAACCGACGCCGCGCGCCCTTTCCATCGCCCCGGCGATCGAGGATGCGCTGTCGGGTATCGAGCGCGCCATCCGCCCGCAGGCCGAGTTCGATCCGGCAAGCTGGCAGGGCGAGTTCCGCATCGGCATGTGCGACAATCTCGAATCGGCCTTCTTCGGCCCGCTTGCCGCCCGTCTCCTCCAGCTTTCACCCGGCGCCCGGCTGATCGGTATCGCTTCCGAAAAGCGCGATGCTGCACGCCGGCTGGATGAAGGCGTCTTCGATTTCAGCGTCGCGATGCACGACGAGCCCGCCTCCTGGCACATTCGCGCGCCGCTGTTCGACCAAGTCTCGATCTGCATCTACGATGAAGCTCAGCTCGGGCTGAAGGCGCCGTTGAGCCTCAGGGATTTCGCCAATGTCGCGCATGTCACCGTCTCGTTCGAAGGCAACACCTCGACCGGTATCGACATGGCGCTGAACCGCACCGGCGATGTGAGACAGGTGGTGGCGACCGTGCCGCGCTTTTCCGCTCTGCCGATGGTGCTGAAGGCGATGCCCGCCATTGCCACGGTGCCGGAATCGATCGGTCGCTGCATGGCGCAGTTACATGGGCTGATGCTTTGCGAGCCGCCGCTTTCGCTGCCGGCCGATCCCGTGACGATGCTTTATCGCCGAGTCGACCAGACGGACGGCCGGGCGCGCTGGTTCCGTCGCCTGTTCATCGATGTAGCCAATAAAGCGCTCGAAGCTTCCGGCTGCTGCGTATCCATTCCGAGAGCCGCTGCCTGACGGTCCGTTATAGCTCGCCTTTGTGGAAATAAGCTTCGAGGCGATAGCCGTCCGGGTCGATGATGAAGGCGGCGTAATAGAATTGCCCATAATCCGGCCGCACACCTGGTTCGCCATTATCCGTGCCGCCGGATGCAACGGCCGCCGCGTGAAAGGCATCGACAGCGGCCTCATCAGGCGCGACGAAGCAGAAGTGCAGCCCGGATCGCATGTCGGCAACAACGGGCTGTTCGACCTGCATCACCCAGAGCCCGACCCTTTCCGGGCCGTAGCCGATCATGGAGTCGGAATTGGACAGGCGCTCATATCCGAGCGGCGTCAGCGCCGCATCGTAGAAACGGCGGGCTCTTGCGAGGTCTTTTACGCCGATGGAAATGTGATCGAACATGGACTGCCAACTCCCTATCTTCCGCTAACCCCGAAGGACTGCCCACACCCAAGATGGCTCGACGCCAACATCTTTCAACCGTTGTTCTAAGCATGTCGGATAAAAGTGTGTGGGACAGGCAGTCCCGCGACATCTGCCGCCTGCGGCAAAGCCTGCGGCTGGACATTGCCGCATCCGTTCAGGTCTCGTTCTAAACAGCTTCCTCGGCGACGTTTTGCATCGGCTCCACGTTCGTCACCTCATAGGTCCAGACTCGAAACGCCTTCAGCACATGCGGTCCGAAGGAATTGATGAGCGGTATGTCGGCGGCGTCGCGCCCGCGTGCGACGATGATACGACCGATCCGCGGCGTGTTGTTGCGCGGATCGAATGTATGCCATGCACCGTCCAGGAAGACCTCGATCCAGGCGCTGAAGTCCATCGGATCGACGACGGGAATACCGATGTCACCGAGATGGCCATTGATATATCGGGCAGGAATGTTGAGGCAACGGCACAGCGCCACCGCGAGATGCGCAAAGTCGCGACAGACGCCGACACGTTCGTGGAACGCCTCGAAGGCTGTCCGCGTCGATCGCGCCTGCATGTAGTCGAATTGGATATGGCCGTGAACGAAGTCGCAGATCGCCTGAACGCGGCCCCAGCCGGGTGAGACGGTGCCGAACATATCCCATGCAATTTGACTGAGACGATCCGTCTCGCAATAGCGGCTGCCCATCAGGTAGACGAGGCAATCATCCGGCAACTCCGAAACCGGGACTTCCCTGGCGCCTGGCAGCGACCTGTCCAGTTTGCCGTCGTCTTCGATCGTCGCATCGCCCCATATGGTCAGGTCGCCCGCTGGCGCAACCAGCCGAAGACAGCGGTTGCCGAAGAGATCGCGATAGGAAGAAGTGGGGACATCGGGCGTGGTGAAGACCGTTTCCGGAATTCTGATGTCGGCCGCGCGATCGTCATGAACCGACAGCAGACAGACCAATGCGGTCGGCTGCGGGCAGGTCAGCGTCATTTCATAGCCGTAACGGATCAACATGGAGCGTTCTCGCGCGTCCGGATCCGTCTAGCGGAAATCCGCCGCAGTTAGAGTATAGAAGGCGCGGCGGCGGTACGAATAGGCTTTGTGCGCCACGTCCTGAATGGAGTTGCGCAGGGCGTCGAACGACGAAAGCCACCCCGTTTCCGAAGGCTCGGTTCTTTGCAATGCGGCGTCGGATTTCGCCAGCGCGCCAACCTCGACGAAAAACAACACCTGGAACATGCCGTCATGGCCGATGAAGCGCACTGCATTTCTCGCCGCATCGAAGCTGCGGCTTTGGTTCAGAAAGGCTAGCGCCATGGTTGAACCGGCGGGGTCTGGCGACCGCTCCGGGCGGTGTCCGACAGCCTCAGCCACTCCTTCCGGTATCCTATGTTGAGAAGATTGAAGGACATCATGTCTTCACCGGCCTCCGAACGGCTCTTGCCGATCATGCCATGGTCGGCGTGCACTGGAACGCTTGCAGAGACACGATAGACGGTCCACGAACGGGCAGATTCGATCCGGCGGTCATGTTCGACCTCCATCAAGTAGCGGCCCGACGCACCACATTTATTTTCCCATGTGCCGACGGCAACGGCATTCCGTCTGCGTTCGGCTTCGTCTTCATGACTGTTCACGATGTCAACCTTTCGTCATTCGGGCCGTGGCCATGGCCAAACGTCCTCTCGATCAGTGTTGCGCCGCTACCGGCGGGCGATAGGTTTACCAGTTCCAGGCTATCTTCCGTCGCGACCCGCTCATGACGTTCATCGTCACTGTGGATACGGTATTGCAGCACATTTCCTCTCAGAGGCAGTGTGGCGGTAATGCGGTATGTGTCGGGAAGCTTGGAGGGAACGACCAAGAACCCGTCCTTCACTCGGACAGTCTGCCCCACCTTGAAGATATGCGTTGCTGCCTCGCGCCGGATTGAGCGTCCATTGCGTTGCGGGATGCGCGTAGCGGTCATGACGGTTTGTGGTCCTTTTCGATCGCGGTTTCGAGATCTGACAGGTGGATAGGCATCATCTGCTGCGTCGAACTCTGCGCAGCGATCGCCGGCAGGTGGATGAAGGCGCCGACCCGTCGCCAGGCAAGCCTGGAAACGCTGTCGATCAATTCCTCGTCATAGTCGACGCGGTATTCTCCGGCTGGCTGCGCCCCGTCGAAACCGGGCAGACGGAATGGGGATGAAAAGCGGACGACGGTTTGTGTGGTACGACTGGTCACGGCTGAGGCCTCCGCAGGAATACACCGATGCGTTTCCTGTATCGTTGAGATCCGAACCGGACGAACTCGAGGCTGCCGGTACATCCGCGGTCAGCGCCAAGCTCATTCCGGATCGGAACAGGCGAACTCAACGCCGGAACGACGTCATGGATCGCTATCGAGAATTCAGTGGTGATGGCGGGTCGTAGGTCTCTGACACCGCGAAGCCAAGTCGGCCAAATCGACGAAGCCTATCATTGCGCCTCGATTGAGTTTAAATCAAGATAAATTCTGATTTATCTATGAAAAACGCCAAATTAACTCTTCGCTCACGAAAATAAAATGGAGCGCGATGGCGTAAAAAATTCTATTTATTTGCTGATCAATACAAAATATCCGGTCGGATTGATTTCCTGAATATCTCAAAAAAGTTCATGGGCGAATAATATTTCTTAGCACTCCTATCAATCGAGTGCCACGAGTGCTATTTATGAGTTGCAGCCGCCCTACGCGCCGGCAGCAGAAAGACCTCTATGAAATTCCGTTCACTTCACGACCGCGTCGTCATTCGACGTGCGGAAGGCGATGTCAAATCCAAGGGCGGGATCATCATTCCAGACACCGCCAAGGAGAAGCCGCAGCACGGCGAAGTGGTCGCAGTCGGCCCGGGCCTTCGCGACAAAAGCGGCAATCTGGTCCCGCTCGATGTCGAGGTCGGTGATCTCATTCTGTTTGGAAAATGGTCGGGGACAGAGGTCACGATCGATGGCGAAACCCTTCTGATCATGAAGGAGACCGACATCATGGGCATCGTCGAAAAGACTGAAGCGGCTGCCGACAAAGCTGCCTGACCGTCGAATTTGTGACCAGCATCTCAAGACCGAACTGGGAAGAAATATCATGTCTGCCAAGGAAATCAGGTTCTCCACCGACGCGCGCGACCGCCTGCTGCGCGGCGTCGAATTGCTCAACAACGCCGTCAAGGTGACGCTTGGCCCGAAGGGTCGCAACGTTGTCATCGACAAGGCCTATGGCGCGCCGCGCATTACCAAGGACGGCGTTAGCGTCGCCAAGGAGATCGAGCTCGCGGACAAGTTCGAGAACATGGGCGCGCAAATGGTGCGTGAAGTGGCTTCGAAGACCAATGATCTTGCCGGCGACGGCACGACGACGGCAACCGTTCTCGCCGCCTCCATCTTCCGCGAAGGCGCCAAGCTCGTCGCTGCCGGCATGAACCCTATGGATCTCAGGCGCGGCATCGATCTCGGCGTTACCGCCGTCGTCAAGGAAATCAAGGCGCGGGCGATGAAGGTCAAATCGTCAGGTGAGATCGCCCAGGTCGGCACCATTGCCGCCAATGGCGACGCCGCCATCGGTGAGATGATCGCCAAGGCGATGGACAAGGTCGGCAATGAGGGCGTCATAACGGTCGAAGAGGCGCGAACCGCCGAGACCGAACTCGACGTCGTCGAGGGTATGCAGTTCGACCGCGGCTATCTCTCACCCTATTTCGTCACCAATGCCGAGAAGATGCGCGTGGAACTGGAGGATCCCTATATCCTCGTTCACGAGAAGAAACTCGGCAGCCTGCAGGCGATGCTGCCGATCCTGGAAGCCGTCGTACAGACCGGCAAACCGCTTCTGCTCATCTCGGAGGACGTCGAAGGCGAGGCCTTGGCGACGCTTGTTGTCAACAAGCTGCGCGGCGGCCTGAAGGTCGCAGCCGTCAAGGCGCCGGGTTTCGGCGATCGCCGTAAGGCGATGCTCGAAGACATTGCCGTGCTGACCGCCGGCCAGATGATTTCCGAGGATCTCGGTATCAAGCTCGACAACGTCACGCTCGATATGCTCGGCCGCGCCAAGCGCGTGCTGATCGACAAGGAGAGCACCACGATCATCGACGGCTCCGGCGAGAAAGCGGCCATCCAGGCGCGCATCCAGCAGATCAAGGCGCAGATCGAGGAGACCACCTCCGATTACGATAAGGAAAAGCTGCAGGAGCGCCTGGCGAAACTCGCCGGCGGCGTCGCGGTCATCCGTGTCGGCGGCGCCACCGAGACGGAAGTCAAGGAAAAGAAGGACCGCATCGACGATGCACTGAACGCCACCCGTGCGGCGGTCGAAGAGGGCATCGTGCCCGGCGGCGGCGTGGCACTGTTGCGCGCCAAGTCGGCGCTGACGGGGCTGACCGGGGAGAACGCCGACGTGACGGCGGGCATCTCGATCGTGCTCAGGGCGCTCGAAGCCCCGATCCGGCAGATCGCCGACAATGCCGGGTTCGAGGGCTCCATCGTCGTTGGAAAACTCGCCGGCAGCAATAATCACAATCAGGGCTTCGACGCACAGACGGAGACCTATGTCGATATGATCGAGGCCGGCATCGTCGATCCCGCCAAGGTCGTGCGCACCGCTCTGCAGGACGCCGGCTCGATTGCGGCGCTGCTGATCACCGCCGAGGTGATGATCGCCGACATTCCCGCAAGAGACTCCGCCCCTGCAGCCGGAAATGGCGGCATGGGAGATATGGGATACTGAGAACAGCCTGAACTGTTCCGGCGTGGCCGGACGGCGCAACCCGAACAATAGACAGGGAGAATTCCAATGTCCGTGCAGAGCAGCAGCAAGACATCGATCACCCAGCGTTTCGAGAGTTACCAGCCATCCAAGACGCTTCTCGTCTGGGCCTGCGTCGTCACGGCGATCGCCACGATGATTATCGGCTTCAGCTGGGGAGGTTGGGTAACAGGCGGCACGTCAAGCAAAGCGGCAGTCGCCGCCGGCGACACCGCACGCGGAGAGCTGGCGTCGGCCATTTGTGTCGAGCGGTTCAATGCGGCGCCGGACGCGAGCGCTAAACTGATCGAGTTCAAGGCGATTACCGAAGGCTACAAGCAGCGGCAGTTCGTCGAGGCCGGCGGTTGGGCGACCATGCCTGGGCAGACTTCACCCGACAGCCGAAGTGTTCAAGCCTGCGCCACCGCGCTTGCCGTCTGACACCATTTTCAGAGCGCTCCGATAGGTGTGCGGAGCGCTTCCACTCTCAAAGCAGGAAATGACCAATGATCCGTTTCGTGAAAAAGAGCGACCCGCAGCCACCCGCAGACGACAACCGCTTCCAGAAAATCCGCGAGGCAGCTGCCGACGAGCATAAGAAAGCCGCCAATGACAGCACGCCCCGCCGCGCCCCGCGGGCGCCGGAAGATGAAGACCCGCTTATCTGAGAGGGTATGGAAAGGCGTCCTTGAACAGGTCTCCAGCGCAGCTGTGTAAAGCCGGCATACGGCGCGATCTGAGAACAGGGACGCACCAGGGCCCCTTGAACACCTAGCGATAATCCAGCCAGATCCCGCCGGCATCGGCGGAACGCACGCAGTTTTCCACCCAGCGCACCCCTTCCAGTCCGGCATCGACATCGGGAAAGACCAGCTCTTCGATCCCCGCAGGGGCGCGGCCGCGCTCTCTGTTGATGGCGAAGCCGAAGCGGCGATAGAGGTTCGCCCAGGCTTCGAAGAGACCTTCCGGGTGGCCGCCGCCGATCCGGTCGTCGATCCTGGCCTCGGGATAGAGATAGTCCATGCCACGCTCGAGAATACGGGCCGGTTCGCCCTGGATCTCGTAGGAGAGCTGGTTCGGCCGCTCGTCCCACCATTCGATACTGGCCTTCGAGCCGACGATGCGGATCTTCTGGCCGTGCATGGAGCCGGCATTGACGGCGCTCGACCAGATGGTGGCGATCGCGCCATTATCATATTCCATCAGGGTCACCGCATTGTCTTCGAGCGGCGCTCGGCTTTTGACGAAGCTCTGGCGGGTGCAGAGGAGACGTCTGATCTTGAGGTGCGGCAGGATGACCTTGGCGATATAAAGCGGGTGGGTCCCGACATCGCCGAGGACATAGCTAGGACCTGCGAATTTCGGATCGACGCGCCACCGCGTCGAGGGGTTCTGTTCCTCCACCGCAGCACTATGGAAGCCATGGGCGAATTGCAGGTTGACGATGCGGATTTCGCCGAGATCGCCATTCCTGACCATGGCGCGCGCCTGCTCGATCATCTGATGGCCGGCATAACCATAGGTCACGCCGACGATCCGGCCGCGCGCCTGGGAAAGCGTCTTCAGTTCTTCGGCCTCGGCGATCGTGAAGCAGAGCGGCTTTTCGCAGATCACATGCAGATCATGTTCAAGTGCTGCCTTGCAGATCGCGAAATGGGTGTTGTTGGGTGTCGCGATCGACACGGCCTCGATGCCGTCGGCTCGCCGGGCCTCAGTCGCAAACATCGCCGCATAGTCCCGGTAGCTCCTGGCTTCGTCGAGCCCGAGATCGACGCCGAACGCGCGGCCGCGTTCCGGATCGATATCGAAGGCACCCGCCGCAAGGGCAAAGACGTCGTCGCGATGCGCTGCCGAGCGATGAATATAGCCGATCTGGCTGCCTCTGCCGCCGCCGACCATGCCCCAACGGATCGGCTTTCGCCTGTCATTCGTCATCATCTTTTCCCTAAAAACCAACCGATCGCAGGTAATCGCGGCTTTGCTTCACATCTTCGAGGCTGCCGGCGACATTCCTCGGATCACGCTCCTGCTCGACGGTGATGAAGCCGTGATAGCCGATCTCCTCGAGCGTTCGCTTGACGGCGGGATAATCGATGACGCCGCGGCCGATCGGGCACATCACGCCCTGTCCGCAGGCATCGAAGAAGCGGATCGTCTCGCCAAGCACACGATCGAAGACGGTCTGGTCGATGTCCTTGAAGTGGACGTAATCGAGCCTGTCGGCATAGCGGCGGAGCATCTCCACGGGATCCATGCCGGCATAATAGCTATGGCCGGTGTCGAGGCAGAAGCCGGCGATCTCCTGCGGAATGTCTCTTGCCACCCGCTCGATCTCATCGGCGAATTCGATATAGCCACCCGCATGCGGGTGGATGACGGCGCGCACGCCATATTTGCGCTGAGCGAGTTCAGCAATCGCCGTGATATTGGCGATCATCCCGGCCCAGGCCTTGTCATCGAGACGCGGCGCCCGATCGGAATGGCCGGCGGCATAGTCCCGCTCGTCGTGGCCCCAGTCCATCACTGTGAGATAGGGTGTCCTGAACCGCTGGCCTGCCACTTGATCCGGCTGCGGCAACTTGGTGATGACGGCGCAGATCTCATCCGTCTGCCGCAGCAATGTCTCCCGGTTTTCAGGAGAGACCAGATCGTCGAAGATCGTGCCGGCGACGATGAAGAGATTGCGCTCGGTGAGCGCCTTGGCGACGAGCGCATCATCGAGCGGCACGTAACCATAGGGGCCGAGTTCGAGGCCGCCATAGCCGGCCGCCGCCGCCTCGTCGAAGACGCGTTCCCAGGCGGGAAGGTTTGGATTGTTGACGTCGTCCACGCCCCAGCAGCAGGGGGCTGTCGTAATGGTGATGGTCACGGTTTTATTCCTGATAGTGGTGCCGGGGCGGATGTTGACGATCAGCCAAGTTTCCCGGGCCAGTATTTGTCGACATATTTCTGGATTTCGGAGCGCATGAAGCGCCCGGAATCGTCGGCGCGCTCCTCCCAGCCGAAGACGCAGGCGGTGATGATGCCGTCGAATCCGACCGCGGCGAGCGAGGAGAAGAAGACATCCCAATTGATCTCGCCTTGGTACATATCCATGTGCTGATGGATGGTGACCTTCGCGCCCGGCGGATTGATGATGTAGCGCAGCCCGGATGAGGCCTTGTGATTATAGGTATCGGCCACATGCACATGGGCAATCAGCGGGCCGGCATCGCGGATCATCTGCGCCATGTCGTCACCGAAATAGAAGGTATGCGGCGCGCAGTAGAGGAACTTGACGTTCTTCGAGCCGATGGTCTTCAGCATGTCGATCGCCGGATGCAGCGTTTCGCACCAGTCTTCCGGATGCGGTTCCATGTTGAGCGTGACGCCTTCGCGCTCGAACACCGGAACGAGTTCTTCTATCGAGCGCCACCAGGCGGCCTCGCTGTGCTCGTGGGTATGCATGCCGCCGCAGCAGCTGGCGCGGTGGCTGCGATCCGGCGATGGCCCGCGGCCGAATTCCGAGTTCATCGTATCGCAGCCCATTTCGGCCGAAATCGCGATCGCTTCCTTCCAGTAACGCACTGCTGCCTGCCGCTCGTCCTCATGCGGGCTCGCCCAACGATACATCGGCAGGATCGAGGCGAGCTGGACGCCGTGATCCTTGAGGGCCGCCTTGAATTCCGCGATGCGTTCCTTATGCGCCCGCGGGCGCACCCACCAGGGCAGAAAATCGTCGCGCGGTGAAAGCTCGATATGCTCATAACCGAGTTCCGCTGCCTTGCGGCAGAGGTCGCGCAGGTTGAGGTGACGGTGCATATGCGGGTCGAGTGCGATCTTCATCTGGCTCCTCCGTCATCCCCGGCCGCTTCGTGCCGGCGGATGATCCTTGATCTCGGTTGTTTTGGACCGTCCGGTGCTCCTCCCGGATTGCTGGTACGATACGGCTGCGGCGCCCCCATGCTCCAATGCTTCCTTGATCAAATTTGATCATTGACCTCACAGCAGGCCGATGCTTTGCTGTGTCAAGCTTTGGGAGTGGGTGAGCCTGATGAAGGTGACTTTGAAGGATGTCGCAAGCCAAGCCGGCGTTGGCACCGCGACCGTCGAGCGCGTCCTCAACGGCCGCGGCGGCGTGCGGCCGGAGACGGTGGAGAAAGTCTTCCTGGCGGCAAGGCGGCTTGAATACCGGCAAAGCCTGCCGGTCGCCCATCGCGGCCTGATCCGGATAGAGGTGATCCTCGTTCGCCCGGAGACCAGCTTCTATTCGCGTCTGAACCGGGCGTTCGAGCGCATCGCCGCCTCGCTCGGCGACAGCATCACCGTTCACCGCACCTTCGTTCGCGAGAACGAGCCGGCGCAATTTGCCCGCTACATCGCCAATCCGACGGCGCGCCGATCGGCGCTGATCGTAGTGGCGCCCGACCATGCCGATGTCGTCACCAGCGTGCGCAAGGCGGCCGGTCTCGGCATTCCCGTCGTTCAGATCATGACCCGTCCGGCCCCGGAACTGCCCTATGTCGGCATCGACAACTATGCCGCCGGACGCACCGCAGCTCACTACATGTCGGGCATGCTGGCGCAGCGCACCGGTTCGTTCGTCGCTCTCTGCCACAGCGGCGCCTATGAGAACCATAAGGAGCGGATCCGCGGCTTCTCCAGCTATCTCTCGGAGAAGGGTTCAAACGACCATCGTTTCATCGAGGTCATGTTCGACCTCGATGACGAGCACAATGCCATGGAGCTGCTGCAAGCGGCACTCCGGCGCGAGCCCGGCATCATCGGGGTCTATAGTGCAGGCGGCGACAACAAGGGTGTTGCCAGGGTGCTCGCGGCCAACAAGGCTGGGCGGCCGTTCTGGGTCGGCCACGAATTGACGCGAGAGACGCAGGACTATCTCAGCCGTGGCATCATGTCGATCGTGCTCGACCAGGCGCCGGAGGTCCAGGCGAGGCGATCGATAGATCTTGCCCTGAACAGGCTCGGTCTCATCGAGATGGAGGTCAGCGCCGAGCCGGTGCGCTTTCTGACGATCACACCGGAAAATCTTTGAGGGGGATAAGGGTGCCCGGACAATCCGCTCGAACGAGCGCCAGCGGCTTTCACGGCGCCGGCGCGGACTTACTGCAGCTGCGGCTTCTTAAGAAAGCTGTTGCGGTCGGCGGACTTGATGCGCAGCCAGGCTTCCCGGCCGTTCCTGAGGATGCGCATGGGGATCTCGGCGCCGGCCGGGCCGCTGCTCCAGACCTTGCGGTAGAAATCGGCCAAGCCATCGACCTCTTCGTCGCGGATTTCCGAAATGATATCGCCCTGACGCAGGCCCGCCTGAGCGGCCGGCCCGCCTTCGGCCACGCTCATGACCACCACGCCGCCATTGCTCTCGGCGGAGAAGGCGCCGAGCCAGGGCCGCGGCGGTCTGTTGACCTGTCCCCGGTTCAAGAGATCGTCGAGGATCGGCGGCAAAAGGTCGATCGGCACGACCATGTTGATATCGGCGACCTCGTCGCCATCGCTCATCTGCAGGCGAAGCGAACCGATGCCGAGAAGCTTGCCGTCCGAACCGATCAGCGCCGCACCGCCCCATGAGGGATGGGCTGGTGACGTGAAAATCGCCTCGTCCAGCAGATATTCCCAATAGCCGGCGAATTCCTGCCGGGCGACGATATTAGCCTCGACGAATTCTCCGATGCCATCGGCCAGCACGACGGGATCGCCGGCCTTGGCCGTGGCCGCGTCGCCGAGATCCACCGCCGGCGCATTCAGAGGGCCAAGCGCCTGCACCAGACCGAAGCCGCTTTCCTGATCATAGGCAAGCGCATGCGCGGGAACCACACGCCCGTCATGGGTCGTCAGCCAGACCTCTTCGGCCTCGGTGATCAGATAACCGATGGTCAGCACCAGCCCGTTGTCGCGAATGACCACGCCGCTGCCCTCCCGGACAGTGCCCAGCGTCTCCGCTGTGAAGGCATCTTCCGGAATGGAGGAACGGACGGCCACGACTGACCGCAAAATCGGATCGATATTCATGCTTTCATCCCGATGGGCGCCGACGCGAAAGGCCGAAAGCCGGCGCATTCTTCCTTGAATAGGTAAGAGAATCGACGGCAGGTGCAAGACCGTATCGGAGCGAATTTCGGCAGGCCAACGCGCGACCTCCCTCCGATGCCTGCACCAATCAAGGTTTCACTGAGCGCCGAGACTATCTCGCATGGCACTGGCGGGCGGCTGAGCGCGACCATATTGCCGCGGCGAGCATCCCATCACTCTTTTGAAAGCGGTGCTGAATGCGCTTTCGGATTCATAACCGAGCGACAGGGCGACACCGGCAATTGCTTCGGCCGAGCTTGTCAATCGGTCACCGGCGAGAAGCATGCGCCAGCGCGTCAGATAATCCATCGGCGCAAGCCCGACCTTTTCCTTGAAGTGGAGAGCAAAACTGGACCGCGACATCGAGGCACGTTCAGCCAGTGACTGCAGCGTCCACTTGCGGGCTGGATCGGCATGCAGGGCACCGATAGCCGCACCGATCCGCCGGTCGGTAAGCGCGAAAAGCCAGCCGACGCCGCGCGCATTCGGCGATGCGATATGGAGGCGCAACACCTGCATGAGCATGACATGAGCAAAATGCTCCGCCATCAGAAAGCCACCCGGCTGCTGGTCGCGCAATTCGCGCGTCATCCGATCGAGACACCAGCGCAGCACGGCGGCGTGATCGGAATCCCTCTTCACGTGGACGATCGGCGGCAGGATTCCGAGAAGGATGTCCGAATTTCCTCCCGAAAAGGAAAAACGGCTGCCGATCAGGAAGAAATCGCCGCCGCCATTGCAAGTCGCAATGCCGTCGCGGGCGATCGAATAGATCGCATCGGACGGGATCGCTTCGAGAGCCGGATCGCTGGCGAGACGAAAGGCTCGGCGGCTCGTCAGCAGAAAGCAGTCGCTTTCCTCCAGGCGGACAGCTTCGGGGACGCCATCGACGCTCAGCCAGCACGCGCCTGAAATCACTGCGTTGAACTTGATGCCGTCAGGGGGAGGAAAATCGATCGCCCAAGCACCGCCAGCGTCAAGCCCCGCGGAAACATAGCTGCGCGGTTTGAGCAATGCGAGAACATCGGATAACGGGTCCATGTAGAAATCCGGACGATGGCGAAGAGATGCCGGACCTTAGCGCATGGATCGTCTGGAAGCCACGCCTTATTCTCGCGACCGTCATCCCGAGCGACGGCAACGCGCCGCAGAACAAAGGTAATTATCATGAGTGACAAACAAGTCCCCATCCGCTCCGGATTTGGAGCCCACACGACGGCCGGCGAGGTTTTGGCCGGTCTCGATCTTTCCGGCAAGCGCGCCATCGTCACCGGCGGCCATTCCGGCCTCGGGCTCGAGACCACGCGCGCTCTGGCGGGCGCCGGCGCGAAGGTGACCATCGGCGCAAGGAGCATCGAGGCGGCGCGTAGCGCGGTCGCCGGTATCGATGGCGTAGAGATTGATCGGCTCGACCTTTCCGACCTCGAAAGCGTTCGCGCCTTTGCCGAGCGGTTCGTCGCATCTGGCCGCAGCATCGACATTCTGATCAACAGCGCCGGCATCATGGCCTGCCCGGAAACGCGTGTCGGCGACGGATGGGAGGCACAGTTCGCGACCAATCATCTCGGCCATTTCGCCTTGGTCAACCGCCTCTGGCCGGCGATCTCGCGCGGCACTCGCATCGTTTCGGTTTCCTCCGGTGGCCATGGCAACTCGGCCATACGATGGGAGGATGTGCATTTCGAGACCGGTTACGACAAATGGCAGGCCTACGGCCAGTCGAAGACCGCCAACGCACTTTTCGCCGTGCATCTGGACAGGCTCGGGCGCGACACCGGCATCCGCGCCTTCTCGCTGCACCCGGGCAAGATTTTTACCCCCTTGCAGCGCCATCTCGCAAAGGAGGAAATGGTCAGTGCCGGCTGGATCGATGCAGACGGCAATCCGATTGATCCGACGTTCAAGACACCAGCCCAGGGGGCAGCGACGCAGGTTTGGGCGGCGACCTCGCCACAACTCGAAGGTATGGGAGGCCTCTATTGCGAGGACTGCGATATCGCCATCCGCGCAACGGTTGGAGAACCCGGCGGCGTCAGCGACCATGCAGCCGATCCCGAGGAGGCGGCACGCCTGTGGATCTTGTCGGCAAGGCTGACCGGCATTGACGCTTTCGCGGCGTACGCCTGAAGCCATGGCTCGCGGCAAACCGTCGTCAATGCGCGCTGAAGACGCTGCCGATTGTCTTGCCGTCCTCGCGCCTCACCGGGGACTTCTCGGGTGAAGCCCGATCGGCAAGCCGAGCGGATCGTCAGCACGTCATTGGCGCACACGCTGCCGAAATCGGCCTGCGACAGCGCGGTCGTCGTGCCAGATCGAATTTGCGCAAACAGCAGTCAAATCCGGCGACAATCCGTCATTAAATTGTATCAAGGCGTGCGCAAAAGCTGCGGCATTTCGACGTGCATCATTCTCGGGACTTGGCGCGCGACATTTTTCGTGACAGCGGCACTATGCAACAATATACGGTCAATCTCATCAGGAATCAGACCGACACGGATCACGACATGAAAGACTGGCATCCCGATCTCAGCCGCAGCAGCAGTCCGCGTTATATGGCGATCGCCGATGTGATCGAAATGGATCTGCGCAGCGGGCATCTGGTGGTTGGGGACCGGCTGCCGCCGCAACGCGAACTCGCCAAGCGGCTGAATGTCGATTTCACGACGGTGGCGAGAGGTTATGTCGAGGCGCAGAAGCGTGGGCTTGTGGATTCGCATGTCGGCCGAGGCACCTTCGTTACCGGTGGCGCGGACAAGGAGCGCCAGGGATTCGCGCCCGACGCCGCGCCCGATCCCCGCCGCGCCTCCATCGTCGATTTCTCGATGAACATGCCGCCGGAAACGCACGACCCCGAGCTGATCGCCCGCATGCGCGAGGGCATGTCGGCGGTGACGGCGAACCTCATTCCGCTTCTGCGCTACCAGGGCTTCGGCGGCTCCAGCATGGACAAGGAGGCTGCGGCCTCCTGGCTCAGCCGTCGCGGGCTGGTGCCCTCGCAGGAGCGCATCTTCGTCACACCCGGTGCCCATCCGGCCCTGCTGGCGATCTTCGGCCTGCTGGCAAAACCGGGCGAAACCGTGCTTTCGGAAATCATCACCTATCCCGGCATGCGCTCGATCGCCGCCCAGCTGCGGCTCAATCTGGCCGGTCTGCCGATGGACGAGGACGGTATCCTGCCGGACGCCTTTGCCGAGGCCTGCGAGAGATTGAAGCCGAAGGCGCTCTATCTCAATCCGACGCTGCAGAATCCGACGACGCTGACCATTCCGGCCAGGCGCCGTGAGGAGATCTGCGCCGTTGCCCGCAAATATCATGTGCCGATCGTCGAGGACGATGCCTATGGCTTCATTCCGCAGCACGGCCCGGCGCCGCTCGCGGCAACAGCGCCCGATCTGACCTGGCATATCGGCGGGCTGGCGAAATGCATCGGCGCGGGTCTGCGACTTGCTTATGTCGTAGCGCCGGACAGCAAGGCCGTGTGGCCCTTCGTCAGCGCCATGCGCGCCAACAATGTTATGGCCTCGCCGCTGACCGTGGCGCTCGCCACCCGCTGGATCGAGGACGGCACCGCCGATACGATCCTGCGTTTCATCCGCGCCGAGGCCGCCGCCCGCCAGCAGATGGTCGCCGCCATCCTGCCGGCCGGCAGCTACCGCGCCGATCCGATCAGTTTCAACATCTGGCTGCCGCTCTCCAACGGCTGGACCCGCTCGACCTTCGGCAGCCACACCCGTTCTTCCGGCATCGGCGTCGTCGCAAGCGATGCCTTCACGGTCGAGGGCGCGGCGCCCGAGGCCGTGCGTGTCTGCCTTGGCGGACCGATCACCCGGGAGAAATTGCAGGGCGCACTGGAATTCATGGCCCATGCGCTGGAAGGCCCGCCGGAAATGGCAGCGTCGTTCTTCTGACGCGGAAACGCCGCCCCAGGCTGATCAGGCACGAGCGGTCGAGATCAGATCGGTCTGGCCCTGATCTGTCGGGGCCTGGGCGAAGCGAAACCGTCACGTTCACGTCTGATTCGCCCAGGCTGCCAGGCCTGGCTGCGGCCCCAAATGCTGCTTGATAAATCTGCAGTCAGCTTGCTGCCGGCATGCGCTGGGGAGCTCTGCGGCATTCTGGCGAATTGACTGGTAATTTCCCTATAATGTAATTATATTGAATGCAGTCATTATAGATATTGATGGCATAAATGTTCGCGAAGCAAGAAAGCGAGATCGTCATGGACACGGAATATCCCCCACTTCCTCCGATGCAGACCGGCATCAAGGGACGCTGTCCGCGCTGCGGCCAGGGCCATATGTTCAAGGGCTTCCTGACGTTGCGGCCGGAATGCGAGGTCTGCGGTCTCGATTATTCCTTCGCCGATCCGGCCGACGGTCCGGCCTTCTTCGTCATCTGCTTCGCCTGCATCCCGAGCGTGCTGCTCGGCGTCTGGTTGGAGGTGGCCTTTTCGGCGCCGATTTGGGTGCAGCTTCTGGTCACCGGTCCGTTCATGCTCGCCACCTGTATTCCGCCGCTCCGGCCGCTGAAGGGCTGGCTGGTCGCCAGCCAGTATTTCTACAAGGCGGAAGAGGGCAAGCTCGCCTAGAGCATGATGCCGAAAAGTGTGAGCGGTTTTCAGACGACATCATGCTCTACTTCTTTGATTTAGATCAGGATTCAGATTTTAGGCCGATCGGGCCTAAAAGCATCCTGATCTAGGACTTGTTTAGCGTCGCGCGCAGGCGCGGCGTCGCGAAATCGAGCAGCGCCCGCAGTTTCAAGGGCACCAGTCCCTGCGCGGGATAAACGAGATGCACCGGCGCCGGCGGCGGTTCGAAATCGGCAAGCAGCGGCACCAGCAGGCCAGCCATCTCGGCGCGTGCGGCCTGGTAGGAGAGCACGCGGGTGATGCCGAGGCCGGCGACAGCCGCATCGACCGCGGCCTCGGCAGTGTTGACGGCAAGCCGCGAGCGGATCGGCACCGTGAGGTCATGTCTCCCTTCAATGAATGTCCAGCTCAGCATCGAGGCCATACCCTCGAAGGTGACGCAGTCGTGCCCGGCGAGATCGCCTGGATGCCGGGGGAGTGCGTGCCGTGTGAGATAATCCGGGCTGGCATAGACCGTGCGGTGGATCGCGCCGAGCCTTGTGGCGATCAGGTTACTATCAGGCAGGTTGCCGATCCTCAGCGCCACGTCGATATGATCCTCGACGAGGTTCGACAGCCGGTCGCCAAGCATCAGCCGCAGATTGATATCGGGATAGGCTTTCAGGAAATCCACCACGACAGGCAGGACATGCAGCCGCCCGAAGACGATCGGTGCGGTCATCGTCAGTTCGCCCTTCGGGGCGCTGTATTCGCCGGCTGCCGTCCGTTCCGCCTCTTCCACCCGATCGAGAATTTCCCGCGCCGCCTCGACATAGGAGCGGCCGGCCTCCGTCAGCGTGATCTTCCGGTTGCTCCGTTGCAGCAGCTGGGCGTTGAGATGGGCTTCCAGTTCCGAAACCTTGCGGCTGACGGTTGCGAGCGGGGATCGCAGATGCCGTGAGGCGGCCGACAGGCTGCCCTGTTCGACGACGGCAAGAAGCACGGTCATGGCGTCGAGGCGGTCCATTCTATCCTTCCATGAATTGGTAAGATGCCTCCCAGATTAGCATTCTACTGCAGCCAGATGGAAGGCAGTAAATTAGAGAGCAGATGGTTCGAAGCGGCCATCGCCAACCGCGTCCCGTCGATCGGAAGACCAGAGGAACCATCATGAAACTCTACCATCACCCGCTTTCCGGCCATGCGCATCGGGCTCACTTGTTCCTGTCGCTGCTTGGCGTTCCCTATGAACTGGTCGAGGTCGACATGGCGGCAGGCGCCCACAAGGCGCCGGACTTTTTGAAGCTCAATCCCTTTGGCCAGGTGCCGGTGCTCGACGACAATGGCACGGTCATTGCCGATTCCTCTGCCATCCTCGTCTATCTCGCGCGCAAATACGGCCGCACCGACTGGCTGCCGGAAGAGGCGGTGGCCGCGGCGCGGATACAGAAATGGCTCTCGGTTGCAGCAGGCGAGATCGCTTATGGGCCATGTGCTGCGCGCCTAGTCACCGTCTTCGGCGCTGACTTCCGCACCGACGAGGTGATCGCCCGGGCGCACCGCATTCTTGCGCTGATCGAGGCGGAGCTCCACGGTCACAGCTTCCTGCTCGGCGACAATCCTGTGATCGCCGACGTGGCGCTCTACAGCTACATCGCCAATGCGCCGGAGGGTAATGTCGATATCTCGGCCTATCCAAGCGTTCGCGCCTGGCTTGCGCGCATCGAGGCGCTGCCGGGTTTCGTCGGTTTTCGCAAGACCAAGATCGGCCTTGCCGCGTGACAAGCCGCCGGGGCAGGGACGCTGCCCCGGTTCCCAAAATGCTGCCCCGAAGGAGGCCGTGATGCTGGAACAGACAAGACAGGATGCCACATCGCCCTGGCATGCGGGCGAACTCGCCATGCAGCGCAGTGTCGGTGTCGCCGAACGCATGGACGGGCCGGGCCGGAATTTCGTCCGCAAGGCCATGCCGGAGCAGCATCGCGCCTTCTTTCCGATGCTGCCTTTCGTCGTGCTCGGCGCGGTCGATGCCAAGGGCGATGTCTGGGCAACGGTCAGGGCCGAGCGCCCGGGGTTCATGGCCTCGCCGGAGCCGGAGATTCTCGAGGTGCACCTGCCGCGTGACGCAGCCGATCCTGCCGATGCCGGCATGGAGGATGGTGACGCGATTGGAATGCTCGGCATCCAGCTCGAGACCCGGCGGCGCAACCGGCTGAACGGCGTGATCCACAGGACGGATGCTGAAGCTTTCCAAGTACGCGTCGGCCAGAGCTTCGGCAATTGCCCGCAATATATCCAGCTTCGCTCCTCCGCCTTCGTCCGCGATCCCGATCTGCCGACGGCGATGCCGACGCTTCATTCCAGCCAACTCGACGATCGGGCGCTAGGGATGATCGAGGGCGCCGATACGTTTTTCGTCGCCTCCTATGTCGACCGCGACAATGGCGAGCGACAGGTGGACGTGTCCCATCGCGGCGGCAATGCCGGCTTCGTCCATGTCGGCGCCGATGGCGTACTGACCATTCCCGATTTTCCCGGCAATCGGTTCTTCAACACGCTGGGTAATTTCCTCGTCAACCCGAAGGCGGGGCTGGTCTTCATCGATTTCGAAACCGGGGACATCCTGCAGATGACGGGCAGGGCCGAGGTGCTGCTGGATTCGCCTGAGATCGCCACCTTTCAACGGGCGGAACGGTTGTGGCGTTTCACGCCGCAAAAGATCGTGCTTCGCCCGGATGCCCTGCCGTTGCGGTGGCGCCGGCCTCCCGGCCTTTGAGAAACGCCGCCTGGAAGCGGCTTGCCAATCAATGTACTGATCAGTACAATGATAACCGTTCAGTACAGGAGCGCCCGGAGAACCTATGTCCAGCCTCGTCCCGCCTTTCACCCTTGAGACCGCCACCCAGAAAGTCCGTCTTGCCGAGGATGGCTGGAACAGCCGTGATCCCCAGCGCGTCTCGCTCGTCTATACGCCGGACAGCCGCTGGCGGAACCGCGCTGAATTCATCACCGGCCGCGCGGAGATCGTCGCTTTCCTCACCCGCAAATGGGCAAAGGAGCTGGATTACCGGCTGATCAAGGAGATCTGGGCCTTCACCGATCATCGCATCGCCGTGCGCTTCGCCTATGAATGGCACGATGACAGCGGCAACTGGTTCCGCTCCTATGGCAACGAGAACTGGGAATTCGACGCCGCCGGCTTGATGCAGCGCCGCTTCGCCTGCATCAACGACCTGCCGATCCGGGAATCGGAGCGCAAGTACCATTGGCCGCTCGGCCGGCGGCCGGATGACCATCCCGGTCTGACCGAACTCGGCCTCTAAACAAGCCAGGGAAGCCACGGGTGAAGACCGTCTACGAACGCGCCGACATCGTACCGCTGCTCGCCGAAATCTTCCGCGAGCTCGGCTATGAGGGCACTTCGCTCAGCCGCATCACCGAACGCACCGGCATCGGCAAGGGCAGCCTTTACCACTTCTTCCCCGGTGGCAAGGAGGAGATGGCGGGCGCCGTGCTCGCCGATGTCGATGCCTGGTTCGAACATGCGATCTATCAGCCGCTGAGAAAGGACGACGCCGATCAGGCGATCGCGGCGATGTGGACGAATGTGAACGACTACTTCCGCTCCGGTCGCCGCATCTGCCTCGTCGGCGCCTTCGCGCTTGACGAAACCCGCGAGCGGTTTTCGGCAGAGATCGGCGATTATTTCATTCGCTGGATCGACGCCTTGCGCTCGGCGTTGATGCGGGCAGGCCGGTCTGAGGGGGAGGCGCAAACACTCGCCGAGGAGGGCGTCGCGGGCATTCAAGGCGCACTGGTGCTGTCGCGTGCGCTCGACGACAGGATGATTTTCACCCGATCATTGGACACGCTGGCGAAACGGCTAGATGCTGTGATGCGATGAGGGGGCTGTACTACGATGAGGGGCGGTCAACCGCTGGGACGTGTATTGTACCTATGAAAAAATTCACCCGGCCATGAGTGACTGGCCGGGGCGTTGATCGGGCGCTGGGGCGGCGCTCGAGCTTAAATCGGTACCGCTTTGCGTCTATTTCAGCGTTGCTGTTGAGGCTGCTGGGCCGGGCGCGTATTTTCCCGTTCAGGGCGAACCTGGCGCCATTCGTTTTCCATCTGGTCGACGACATGCTGGGGAATGGTGGTTGGGCTATTGGCGGACGTCTGCATCGGAAGTCTCCTCTTTTCGCAGTAAGGCTTCAGGGCAGGAAGATGCATTGCACAAGACAAAAGGCGTGTAAATCAGTGGCTTAAACACTTTAAACGATTAAATCGAATTTAATCGATTAAGATAGTTTTAACCTTGATATTTGAGGGAAGCGCGGAATGGTTGTCCACATGGACCGGGCATTCTTTTTCGACACGGTACGGCACGGACTCTTCAAGGGAAACCTGACTCAGCCTCAGGTAGTGGGCATCACGGCGATTCTCGACGCCTGGGAAGAACGGTTTGCCGATGCCGACCGGCGGTGGCTCGCCTATATCCTCGCAACCGCTTACCACGAGACCGCCTATACGATGCAGCCGGTGCGTGAGACGCTGGCGGAAAGCGATGCGCGCGCAGTCGAGATCCTCGAGACGGCCTTTGCCGCAGGCCGGCTCTCTTGGGTGAAGACGCCCTACTGGCGGCCGGACGAGGATGGCTGCAGCTGGCTCGGACGCGGCCTGGTGCAGCTCACCCACAAGCGGAACTACGAGGCGATGGGTGTGCTGACGGGGATCGATCTCGTTGCCGATCCCGACCGGGCGATGGAGATGGATGCGGCGGTGACGATCCTGATCGAGGGCATGCTGCAGGGAAGTTTTACCGGCCACAAGCTCGCCGATCACCTGAACGCGACGACCGCGGATTGGGTGAATGCGCGCCGCATCGTCAATGGCACCGACCGGGCGGAAAAGCTCGCCGCTTATGCCATGGTCTTCGATGCGGCGATACGTCCCGATGCGGCCCGTGGCATGCTCGCGCGGTTGAAGGCCTGGGGCGCGCGTGTTATCGCCCGGCTGACAGCTGGAGCGCCGCGCCTCCGATAGGGTGCGCCAAGGTCGCTTCATCATTTTGATAAATCTGACAGGAGCTTCCGCGTGATCCGTCATATCGTCTTCTTCACCGTGCAGGAGGAACATCTGCAGGAGGTGAGGGCCGGGCTTTCTATACTGACCGGCATTCCGCATGCGCGGCTGCTGGAAATCGGCACCAATGTGAAGACCGATCAGCTGGGCACCGAGATCGATCTCGTAGTCTATGGCGAATTCGACGACGAGGCGGCCCTTGCCGCCTACAAGGCGCATCCCGATTATCAGCTCTCGATCGATCGCGTGCGGCCGCTCCGGGAAAAGCGCATCGCCGCCGACTACGATAACCGCACGGCTGTGACGCGGCCGCTCTGACTTGCCCAGGCGTTTGGCCACGCTGTATTCCATCGAAATTTCAACTGGATGAATGATTTTCCGGATTCGGATCGCCCGGAAGCTGACTCAACTTCTGAGTCCTCAGACTCACCTTTCGAAAAAGCGGCGGCAAGCGATTCAAAAGATTCGTGAAAAGCGGCTTCTGGTTCATGATCTGGCTGCCGCAGCGGTTGCGGCGTATGGACGGAAAGCCGCGCTCGTCCATGCTTGGATGATAATCAAGAGACATTAAGAATGGCTGACTCTGATGCGCGGGCACCGCGCACCAGCGCCATCAGCATCAGCACGAAGGCCAGCGACAAGGCCGCGAGAACGGCGCAGGCGGCGAGCGCCGGGCCGGTGCCGGCGCGATCGAGGATGGCGGTGAAGATGACGGGGGCGATGGCGTTGGCGAGGTTCTGCGGCAGCGACAGCCGGGCCGATTGCAGTCCGAATTCGCGCGGTGAGAACAGCGCCAGCGGTAGCAGCGCGCGGGCGACGGTCATGACCCCGGTGCCGAACCCGTAAAACAGGACGAAGGTGACAAGCAGCGGCGTCGACGGGCTGGCAACCAGCATCATCAGGAAACTGATCATCATCAGGCTGATGCCCATGACCGCGCTGAGCATGGGGTTGCCGTGCCGGCCGAGCAGCATGTCGAGGAAACGTGCAGAGATGCCGAGGACGCCGCGTGCCGAGCCGAGCTGCAGCGCAAAGGCCGGCGAGGCGCCGGACTGGCGGAAGATTTCGAGCAGTGATGGCGAGATGCCGAAGGTGACGAAGGTCGAGATCGTCGTCGTCGCGGCGATCAGCAGGAAGGCTTTTCGCTGCTTGGCTTTCGACAGCGGCACCGGAGCGATTTCGGCTGTGCCGCCTTCGACATGTGTTGCGATCGGCTTCGGCAGGCCTAAGAGATGCAGCGGCAGACAGACGAAGAATTGCAGCGCCGCACAGACCAGGAAGGTGAGGCGCCAGCCGACCGCCTCGTTGAGCAGGCTGAGGATCGGCCAGAAGATGGCGCTCGAAAGCCCGGTGAACAGCATCAGGATGGCGATGACGCGTTTGCCGTTTGCTCCTTCGCGCTCGACGACGGCGGTATAGGCCGGCGCCGAGAGGCCAAATGCGCCGCCGATGCCGATGATGACCCAGGCGCTGGCATAGAGCACGATGCCGTTTGCGGCGGCAAGCAGAAGCAGCCCGAGCGCAAAGGTCAGCGAGGCGGCCGAAAGCACACGGGCAGCACCATAGCGGCCGAGCCATCGGCCGGTCGCCGGACCGACGATGGCGCTGACCACCATCATGATCGTCAGGCCGGCAAACGCCACTTCGTTCGCCAGGCCGAGATCCGGCGCGACGACACGGCCCATGACCCCGAGCATGTCGAACGTCGTGCCCCAGCCGATCAGCTGGGTAACGGCGAGGACGGTGACCGTCTGCGCCGAGCGGAAGCGGGAGGATTTTGGCATTGGTGCTGAAACGGTCTGAAATGTGGGGGCGGCAAGGACATAACAGTTTCAACCGGCCCGTGAAAGCTGCGGTCGGCAGGAATCGGAACGGCGCGGCCGATTCGCGGACAAAGACTGTGGTGTCGGTCCCGCCGGCTCCCCACCTTTACCGGAGGTGATAAAGAACGCGTGGATAAGGCTGGAGGTCATCGTTTTTGGGTGCAATGGCGGTGGCCGTAGCTGGCTGCTGCGGCGTTTTCCAGGCCCTGAAACCGGCTGCTTCGAACAGTCGAGAACAGTTCTAAACACCCTGCATTACGGGGCATTCATTTGCCATTCAGGTCGCGTGAGTACATATTCGGAGCAAGTTGGCATTACCTTGAAAGCATAACACATGGCCTTTCCTCTGAGCGTCGCAGCATTGGCCGCCGGACTGGTGGTATCGGCGCCCTCACCGGACGCCACGAGCAGTTTTGTCGTGCGTATCGGAGGCGATTGCAGCGCCGCCGCAGCCCAGGTCGTCGAGCAGACCGGCGGCCAGCTCCTGTCCGTGCAACCGGTGGGCGATACCTGCATCATCACCGTTCTTGTGCAGGGCAATGGACAGCGCCCACGCAAAGTCACGGTAAAGGTTCCGATGTAGGCGGAATCGGCTTATTCAGGACATTGATTGATTTGAAGCGGACGAAGGCGGACCGATGCGCATCCTGGTAGTCGAAGACGACGTGAATCTGAACCGGCAGCTGGCCGACACGCTGAAGGAGGCGGGCTATGTCGTCGACCAGGCGTTCGATGGCGAGGAAGGCCATTTCCTCGGCGACACCGAACCCTATGACGCCATCATCCTCGATATCGGCCTGCCGGAGTTGGACGGGGTCACCGTTCTAGAAAAATGGCGTGGCGCCGGCCGCGGTGTGCCGGTGCTGATCCTGACGGCGCGCGACCGCTGGAGCGACAAGGTCGCCGGCATCGATGCCGGTGCCGACGACTACGTCACCAAGCCCTTCCATGTCGAGGAAGTGCTGGCCCGCCTTCGGGCGCTGATCCGGCGCGCGGCCGGGCATTCCTCATCCGAGATCATCTGCGGGCCGGTGCGGCTCGATACCAAGTCCTCGAAGGCGACGGTCAACGGCACGACGCTGAAGCTGACCTCGCACGAATATCGCCTGCTTTCCTATCTCATGCACCACATGGGCGAGGTCGTTTCGCGCACGGAACTGGTCGAGCATATGTACGACCAGGATTTCGACCGTGATTCCAACACGATCGAGGTCTTCGTCGGCCGCCTGCGCAAGAAAATGGGGGTCGACCTGATCGAAACGGTGCGCGGTCTCGGTTACCGCATCCAAGCGCCGAAACATGCGAATTAAGTCGCTCACCGCACGTGTGTTGCTGCTGACCACGGTCTGGTCGACGGTGGCGCTGGTGGTGATCGGCCTCTTGATCTCCACCCTCTACCGCAAGAGTGCCGAACGCGGTTTCCAGGATCTGTTGCGGGCGCAGCTCTACAACGTCATCAATTCGGTGACGATCGGCGATCAGGGCGCTCTCAGCGGCAGCCCGCAGCTCGGCGACCTGCGTTTTGCCCAGCCGAAGACCGGCTGGTACTGGGTGGTGGAGCCGCTCGGCACCTATACGACCGCGCCGCTGGTGTCGCCTTCGCTCGGCTCGGCGCTCATTCCGGTTCCCTCCGTCGTCGAGGCGCCCTTCGACAAGAATTACGAGCGCTACTATCAGGTGACGGATGCTTCCGGGAACCGCGTGCAGGTGGCCGAGACCGAAGTGGTGCTCGATACCGACGGCCGCGCGGCGCGCGTCCGCGTCACCGGTAACGTCGATGTCGTCGAGGACGACGTGCGCACCTTTTCCCACAGCCTCTATCTGGCGCTGGCCGGTTTCGGCGTCGGCAGCCTGATCGTCAATGCGCTGGCGATTCTCTACGGCCTTAAGCCGCTCGACAAGGCGCGTGCCGCGCTGGAACGCGTCCGCGCCGGCGAGAGCGAACAGCTGAAGGGCGACTTCCCGCGCGAAATCCTGCCGCTCGCCAACGAGGTGAACGCGCTGATCGACAGCAATCGTCGCATTGTCGAGCGGGCCCGCATGCAGGTCGGCAATCTCGCGCATTCGCTGAAGACGCCGATCGCCGTGCTTCTCAACGAGGCGCGCGTCCTGGAAAAATCCCATGGTGAGCTGGTCCGCAGCCAGGCGGAAGCGATGCAGGGGCAGGTGCAGTCCTATCTCAATCGGGCGCGCATCGCCGCGCAGCGCGAATCCGTGCTCGCCCGCACCGATGCCGAGCCGGCGCTTGAACGGCTGGTGCGCGTCATGCGCCGGCTGAACGTCGATACCGAATTCGATCTCGTCGTCTCGCCGCCGCATCTGGCCGTTGCCATGGAGCAGCAGGATCTCGAGGAGACCGTCGGCAATCTCCTGGAAAATGCGGCGCGTTTTGCCAAAAGCCGGGTGCGGCTTTCGGCCGTCGAGGCCGCCGAGGATGTGAAGGGGGTGGAGGCGAGCGGCCGCCGCCATTGGGTGGAACTCGCCGTCGAGGATGACGGGCCGGGCCTGGAGCCGGACCAGATCCGCGAGGCGCTGAAGCGCGGCCGCAGGCTCGACGAAAGCAAGCCTGGAACCGGGCTCGGCCTTTCGATCGTCACCGAGATTTCCAACGAATACCAGGGACGGCTCGAGCTTTCCCGCGGTGAATGGGGCGGGCTGAAGGCCAAGCTTATCCTGCCCGGCGTCACAAAGGATGTTGCATGAGCAACTGCTTGATGTCACAAAGATACTGGCAAATGTATAGCATGCTTTGCCTTAATGCTGACACGGGGACGCTGCACTTCGATCGGCTGAAATTGACCCCTGATCGTGGTTCGACGCAATGATTTTACGCTCGCAAGGCATGATCGCTTCCGCTCTTCTCGTCGCCGTCGCGCTGTCCGGCTGCACGACGACGAAGAGTGCCGCTTCGCGCGGCATTTTTTCGAGCAAGCCCTCGGCATCGGCCGCCTTCATCACCGCGCTGCAGGGCGGCATCGTCGGCCGCAGCGGCGTGACGCTGAACGACAGCGACAAGCAGCGCGCGCTCGAGGCGGAATATCGGGCGCTGGAAGGCGCCGCCGTCGGCCAGCCAGTGCTCTGGACCGGCAAGGACGTGACCGGCAAGGTCGTTGCGGCTGCACCCTATCAGGTCGGTTCCCAGAACTGCCGGCAATATACCCACACGCTGACCGTCGACGGCAAGGACACGGTGACGCGCGGCGCTGCCTGCCGCAATGACGACGGCAGCTGGTCGCCGCTCTGAATTGCGGCCAATAGAGCGCCGCGCGTCCGACAGGACGCGCTAAGGACGCTCTATCACTTTAAATGGCGCATAATCCTTTCCGAAAATCGATTCCGATTCTCGGGGTTATGCGCTAGCCTCAAATCTTCGTCATTCCGGCTTTGGCAGTTGGAATGAAGGCGCGCTTCACGTATTTGGGCGACATGCTGTTCTGGATTCTCGTTGCCGCTTTGACGGCAGCCCTCGCCGTCATCCTGCTCTACCCCCTTCTGCGCGGAGCGAAGGCGGCGGATAATATCCGTGCGGGCGAGGCGGCGGTCTATCGCGACCAGTTGCGCGAACTCGACCGCGATCTCGATGGCGGGCTGATCACCCCGGAGGAGGCTGATTATGCGAGGGCGGAAATCGGCCGGCGGCTGATCGCCGTCTCTGCCGACGAGCCGGCTGAGACGCCGAAACCCGCACGGCATCACCGTTTCACCGAAGCCTTCGTTCTCCTGGTCCTGCCGGTTCTCGGGCTCTGTCTTTATTTGACGACGGGCAGGCCGGACCTGCCCTCGCAGCCGCTGGAGGCGCGGCTGGAAAACCCTGGCAACGACGTGGCGGTGCTGATCGCCAAGGCGGAACGGCACCTGGCTGAGAAGCCCGATGACGGCAAGGGCTGGGACGTGCTGGCGCCGATCTATTTCCGCACGATGCGCGTCAACGATGCGCAACTGGCCTATCGCAATGCCATCCGGCTTCTCGGCCCGAGCTCGGTCCGGCTCGATGGCCTTGCCGAGACGCTGATGGCGGTCTCCGACGGCGTGGTGACGGAGGAGGCGCGGCAGGTGCTGGAACAATCGCTGACGCTCGAACCTGACAATCCGCGTGCCCGCTTCTACATCGCCCTCAGCATGGAGCAGGCGGGACGGCCGAACGAGGCGCGCCAGGCCTTCGAGGCGCTGGCAAAACAATCGCCATCAGATGCGCCCTGGCTGCCGCTGGTCAACCAGCATATCGCCATGAACGGCGGCGCGCCGGCCGGGACCAATCCGGCTGCCCCAGGCGCCGATCCGGCTGCCCCGGGCGCCGGTCCGGCTGCCCCCGGCAATCCCACGCAGCAAGATGTGGCGGCGGCCGAGACTATGAGCGCGGGCAACCAGCAGCAGATGATCCGCGGCATGGTCGAGAGCCTCGACGCCAAGCTCAGCGAGGATCCGAACAATTTCGAGGGATGGATGCGGCTCGTCCGCTCTTACGCCGTATTAAACGACAAGGATCGCGCCGCCGGCGCCTTGAAGCGTGGGCTTGCGGCCTTTCCGCCGCCCGGCGAACAGGGCAGGCAATTGCTGACGCTTGCCAGGGAACTCGGCATAGCCACGGAGGGAGCGACGCAATGACACGCAAGCAGAAGCGCCTGGCGGTGATTGCGGGCGGCATGGGCTTCATCCTCGCCGCCGTGCTGCTGGTGATGTTCGCCTTCAGCCAGTCGGTCGCCTATTTCTACATGCCGGCCGATCTCGCCAAGACGCCGGTGGCGCCGGAAACCCGCATCCGCCTCGGCGGCCTGGTCGGTGAGGGCAGTGTCGTGCGCGGCACCGGTTCGACGGTGGAGTTTGCCGTCACCGACGGCAGCACCAATGCCGTGAAGGTCAAATATACCGGCATCCTTCCCGATCTCTTCCGCGAGGGCCAGGGCGTCGTCACCGAAGGCATGTTTGCCGCTGGAACGAACGTCTTCGTCGCCGACACCGTGCTTGCCAAGCATGACGAGACCTACATGCCGAAGGATGTGGCCGACAGGCTCAAATCCCAGGGACTGTGGAAGGAAGGCCAAGGCCAGGAAGCTCAAGGGAAAGAAGCTCAGGGCCAGGAAGTGAAGGCGACGCCATGATCATCGAGATCGGCCATTACGCGCTGGTGCTGGCGCTGGCCACGGCGCTCATCCTCTCCATCGTGCCGGTGATCGGAGCCCGCCGTCACGACCGGGCGATGATGGATGTGGCGACGATCGGCTCGCTGGCGATGTTTGCGCTCGTGGCCTTCTCCTTCGGTGTGTTGACTTATGCCCATGTCGTCTCGGATTTCTCGGTCGAGAACGTCTGGGAGAATTCGCATTCGCTGGTGCCGCTGCTCTATAAATATTCCGGCGTCTGGGGCAATCACGAGGGATCGATGATGCTCTGGCTGTTGATCCTGACGCTGTTCAGCGCGCTGGTCGCCATCTTCGGCCGCAATCTGCCGGAGACGCTGAAAGCCAACGTATTGGCCGTGCAAGCCTGGATTTCGGTCGCCTTCACGCTGTTCATCCTGCTGACCTCCAATCCCTTCCTCCGTCTCGATCCGGCGCCGGCCGAGGGCCGCGATCTCAACCCGGTTCTTCAGGATGTCGGCCTCGCGATCCATCCGCCGCTGCTCTATCTCGGTTATGTCGGCTTCTCCGTCTGCTTTTCCTTTGCGGTTGCGGCCCTGCTGGAAGGGCGCATCGACGCCGCCTGGGCACGCTGGGTGCGGCCCTGGACGCTGGCCGCCTGGACCTTTCTGACGCTTGGCATCGCCATGGGCTCCTACTGGGCCTATTACGAGCTCGGCTGGGGCGGCTGGTGGTTCTGGGACCCGGTGGAAAATGCCTCCTTCATGCCGTGGCTAGCGGGCACCGCACTGCTGCATTCGGCGCTTGTCATGGAGAAGCGCGAGGCGCTGAAGATCTGGACGGTGCTGCTCGCCATCCTCACCTTCTCGCTGTCGCTGATGGGCACCTTCCTGGTGCGCTCCGGCGTGCTGACCTCGGTGCATGCCTTTGCCAGCGATCCCTCCCGCGGCGTCTTCATTCTCTGCATCCTGCTGATCTTCATCGGCGGGGCGCTGTCGCTCTTCGCCTTCCGCGCGCCGAAGCTGTCGGCCGGCGGGCTGTTTGCGCCGATTTCGCGCGAGGGCGCGCTCGTCGTCAACAATCTCATCCTGACGGTCGCCTGCGGCACGGTGCTCACAGGTACGCTCTATCCGCTGCTGCTGGAAACGCTGACCGGCGACAAGATTTCCGTCGGGGCGCCCTTCTTCAACCTGACCTTCGGCCTGCTGATGGCGCCGCTGGTCGTCATCGTGCCCTTCGGGCCGATGCTTGCCTGGAAGCGCGGCGATCTGCTTGGCGCCCTGCAGCGGCTCTATGTCGTCGCAGGTCTGGCCTTCCTTGCCGCGGTGGTCTTCTTCTACATTCAACATGGCGGGCCGGTGCTTTCGGTGCTCGGCCTCGCTGCCGGGCTGTTCCTGATCCTCGGTGCTGTCGCCGATCTCTGGTACCGCGCCGGCATCGGCAAGGTCGCAGGCCGTCTCGCCTGGCGCCGGCTTTCCGGCCTGCCGCGGTCGGCCTTCGGCACGGCCCTTGCCCATGCCGGGCTCGGCGTCACCGTGCTCGGCATCGTTGCGGTGACGACGTTCGAGAGCGAGTATGTCATCGAGATGAAGCCCGGTGAGGTGACCGAGGCCGGCGGTTACAGTCTGCATTTCGACGGCATGCAGCCGGCGACCGGGCCGAACTATACCGAGGACCGCGGCCACTTCACCGTCCGGCGCGCCGGTGTCGCGGTTGCCGATACCTGGTCAGCCAAGCGCCTCTACACTGCCCGCCAGATGCCGACGACGGAGGCCGGCATCCTGACCTTCGGGCTCAGCCAGCTCTATGTGTCGCTCGGTGACGCCACCAAGGACGGCGGCATTGTCGTGCGCATCTGGTGGAAGCCGTTTATTCTCTGCATCTGGGGCGGAGCGGTGTTTATGGCCTTCGGCGGCCTGGTCTCGCTCAGCGACCGCCGCCTGCGTGTCGGCGCGCCGCGCCGCAAGGCGAAGCCGGCAAGGCCGGCAGCTCCCAAAATGGAGCCGGCGGAATGATGCGCTCACCGGACCCCTCATTCCTGTGCTTGTCACAGGAATCCAGCGCGCCCAAGTCCTTGGGCGCGGGAGACTCTTATTTGCGAAAAGGTTCATTCACGGCGCGGACGCGCCGTGGCTGGATTCCTGTGACAAGCACAGGAATGAGGGGAGGAGAGGTTGGGCGCGTCTCGCAGATGTCGCGGCTTCTCTCTCGCCTTCTCATCGTCCTTTTCGTTCTCTTTGCGCCCGCCCCCGCCTTCGCCGTCAATCCGGACGAGGTGCTGGCCGATCCGGCGCTCGAGGCGCGGGCCCGCACACTTTCGGCGGAACTGCGCTGCATGGTCTGCCAGAACCAGTCGATCGACGATTCCAACGCCGATCTGGCCAAGGACCTGCGCCTGCTGGTGCGCGAGCGCATCACCGATGGCGACAGCGACGAGGCGGTGCTGAACTATATCGTCTCGCGCTACGGCGAGTTCGTGCTCTTGAAGCCGCGTGTCAGCATGAAGACGGTGCTGCTCTGGGGCGCACCGGTACTGCTGGTGCTCGCCGGCGGGCTGTCGCTGCTGGTCTTTGCGCGCAAGAGGGCGGGCAAGCCGACCGGCAGCAAGCTGACGGCAGACGAGCAGGCGCGGCTGAGCGAGCTGCTGAAGAAATAACCAACCGGGCTGAGCCGGTAGACGAGCATTTCCGACCGCGTCCAGGCCGCCCAGAGAAGCCCGCGGCACGTTCGGCCGTTTGCCAAACCTTGCAAACATTACCAACTTTTCATTGGCCGGACAGTTCGCAGTAAGGTGCGGCGTCCTATATCTTTACTCATCGACTGATCCGGCATCGCCGGCTCTGAGAACTAAGAACAAGAGAAGGTGCTCCAATGCTCAAGAATTTCAACGGACGTCCGTCCCTCGCCACTGTGCTCAAGGCTTCTACCGTTGCCGGTATCGCAGCCGCTGTGCTCGCAACCGGCGTTCCGCTCGAAATCACCCGGTCTTATGCCGAAGCTGTCAAGGTTCAGGCGCCCGCCGTTCCGAGCTTCGCCAATGTCGTCGACGCCGTTTCGCCGGCCGTCGTTTCCGTCCGGGTCGAAAATCGCGTCAATCCCGTCTCCGACAACAACAATGACGGCTTCTCCTTCGATTTCAACGGCCGCGGCTTCGACGACCTACCCGACGATCATCCGCTGAAGCGGTTCTTCAAGCAGTTCGGCCAGGATCCGAATGATCAGCAGGGCCATTCCAGGCGCTTCGGCCAGAACGGACCGAATGGTGGCCCGAATGGTCCGGGCGGCAAGGGTCGCCTCCGCCCCGTCGCCCAGGGCTCCGGCTTCTTCATCTCTGAGGACGGCTACATCGTCACCAACAATCACGTCGTTTCCGATGGTCAGGCCTTCGTCGCCGTCATGAAAGACGGCACCGAACTCGATGCCAAGCTGATCGGCAAGGATCCGCGCACCGATCTCGCTGTGCTGAAGGTCGACGGCAAGGGCAAGAAGTTCACCTACGTCAACTGGGCCGACGACAACAATGTCCGCGTCGGTGACTGGGTCGTTGCCGTCGGCAATCCCTTCGGTCTCGGCGGCACGGTTACAGCCGGCATCGTCTCAGCTCGCGGCCGCGATATCGGTTCCGGTCCTTATGACGATTATCTGCAGGTGGATGCCGCCGTGAACCGCGGCAACTCCGGCGGTCCGACCTTCAACCTCAGCGGCGAAGTCGTCGGCATCAACACCGCGATCTTCTCGCCGTCGGGCGGCAGCGTCGGCATCGCCTTCGCCATTCCCGCCTCAACCGCCAAGGACGTCGTCGCCGATCTGATGAAGGACGGCCAGGTTTCGCGCGGCTGGCTGGGTGTCCAGATCCAGCCGGTAACCAAGGACATCGCCGAATCCATCGGCCTTTCCGAGCCGAGCGGCGCTCTGGTCGTTGCCCCGCAGGCCGGGTCGCCGGGTGACAAGGCCGGCATGAAGGCCGGCGACGTCGTCACCGCGCTGAATGGGGAGACGATCAAGGATGCCCGTGATCTCAGCCGCCGTATCGGTGCGATGCAGCCGGGCAGCAAGGTTGAGCTTTCGGTCTGGCGCGCCGGCAAGGCCCAGCCTCTCACCGTCGAACTCGGCACGTTGCCGATCGACCAGAAGGATGCGTCTGCCGATGACAACAGCCAGCCGCAGCAGCCTGAGGCACCGGCTTCCGAGAAGGCGCTTGCCGATCTCGGCCTGACGGTCGGCCCGTCTGACGACGGCAAGGGCCTGGCGATAACAGACATCGACCCGAACTCCGATGCCGCCGACAAGGGCATTAAGGAAGGTGAGAAGATCACCTCGGTCAACAACCAGGAGGTCTCCAGCGCCGACGACATCGTCAAGGTGCTGAACCAAGCCAAGAAGGACGGGCGCACCCGCGCTCTCTTCCAGATCCAGTCCAGTGAGGGGAGCCGCTTCGTAGCGCTTCCGATCAACGGCCAGGGCTGATCTTCAAGAAAACTGGAGCCGTGCGGACGAGAGTCCGCGCGGCTCGATTCTTCTGACCTTTGAAGGATGATCGCGATGAGCGCCGCCCCGCAGGAAGATGCTTTGAGCCTTGCCGAAACGCAGCCGGTGGGTAATGTCGGCCGCATGAAGATTCTCATCATCGAAGATGATCTCGAAGCCGCGGTCTACCTCACGAAAGCCTTTCGCGAGGCGGGCATCGTCGCCGATCACGCCAGCGACGGCGAGAGCGGCCTGTTCATGGGGTCGGAAAATACCTACGACGTCATCGTCATCGACCGCATGCTGCCGCGCCGGGACGGGCTCTCGGTCATCAGCGAATTGCGCCGCAAGGCGATCCATACGCCGGTCCTCATCCTCTCCGCGCTCGGCCAGGTCGATGACCGCGTCACCGGGCTTCGTGCCGGCGGCGACGATTATCTGCCGAAGCCTTATGCCTTCAGCGAATTGCTGGCGCGCGTCGAGGTGCTCGGCCGCCGCAAGGGCACGCCGGATCAGGACGTCGTTTATCGCGTCGGCGATCTCGAACTCGACCGGCTCTCCCATGAGGTGCGCCGCGGCGGCAAGGAGATCCCGCTGCAGCCGCGCGAATTCCGCCTGCTCGAATATCTGATGAAGAATGCCGGCCAGGTGGTGACCCGCACCATGCTGCTCGAAAATGTCTGGGACTATCACTTCGACCCGCAGACCAACGTCATCGACGTCCATGTCTCGCGCCTGCGCTCGAAGATCGAGAAGGACTACAGCCAGCCGCTCCTGAAGACCATTCGCGGCGCGGGGTATATGATCAAGGATGAGGGATGAGCCGTTTCAAGGTTCTCTTCAAGTCCACCGCAGTCCGCCTTTCGGCACTCTACATCCTGCTTTTCGCCATCTGCGCCGCGACGCTCGTCTTCTATGTGACGGCAATGTCGGAACGGCTGCTGACGGGCCAGATCCGCGATGCCGTCAGGCAGGAGGTGGAACAGGTGCAACGCGCCTATGACACCGGCGGCATGAACCTTCTCCTGCGCACGATGGAGCGGCGTGCCCGCCAGCCGGGCGCCAACCTCTACATCATCGCCGGTCCTTCGGGCGATATTCTCGCCGGCAACGTCGCGTCGGTGCAGCCGGGTGTCTTCGAGGAGATCGGCTGGACCTCCGCGCCATTTGGCTACCAGCGTTATACCGACAGCGGCGTCGAGCGCCGCCACAAGGCGATTGCCAATATCTTCGTGCTCGACAATGGCCTCAGAATCCTGATCGGCCGCGACCTCGGCGACCCCGAGCGTTTCCGTCTGCTGGTGCGCCAGGCGCTGATGGTGGCCTTGGCGATCATGGGGCTCGGCGCCATCATCATCTGGTTCGGCATCGGCCGCAACGCGCTGAAACGCATCGACCGCATGTCGGATGCCAGCAAGAAGATCATGGCCGGCGACCTGTCGCAGCGCCTGCCGGTGGGCGGATCCGGCGATGAATTCGACCGCTTGTCGATGTCTTTGAATACCATGCTGGAGCGCATCGAGAAGCTGAACGAGGGCCTGCGGCAGGTCTCCGACAACATCGCCCACGATCTCAAGACGCCGTTGACGCGGTTGCGCAACAAGGCGGCCGATGCGCTCGATATCGCCGATGGCGAGACGCGGCGCACCGCGCTCGAAGGCATCATTTCCGAATCCGACCAACTGATCCGCACCTTCAACGCGCTGTTGATGATCTCCCGCGTCGAGGCCGGATCGGTCGCCGCCGAGATGTCGCCGGTGGAGCTTTCGGCCATCGTCTCCGATAGCGCCGAGCTTTACGAACCGGCGGCGGAGGAGGCGGGGCTTGGCTTGAGCTCCAGCATCGAACCGGATGTCGAGGTGCAGGGCAATCGCGAGCTGATCGGCCAGGCGATCTTCAACCTGCTCGACAATGCCATCAAATATTCTTCCGATACGGAAGGGGCGGGCAAGGTAACGCTGAAGCTCGCCCGCCGCCCGGATGGCATCTGCCTTTCGGTCGCCGACCACGGGCCGGGCGTTCCGGCCGACAGGCGCGACGACGTGGTGAAGCGCTTCGTCCGCCTCGATGAAAGCCGGTCGAAGCCGGGAACGGGGCTCGGGCTTTCGCTGGTGGAAGCGGTGATGGAGCTGCACAATGGCCGGTTGGAACTCTCCGACACCGATCCCGACAAACCCGAAAAGCGCGGATTGACGGTCAGCATGATCTTCCCCGCCAAGGCTGCCTGATTGCCGAGATCGATGATCGGCTGAATCGCGTATTGGCGGTTTTCCACCAAGACCCTAGTTTAATGCCGATCGAAGGAGGCGTTCCCGAGATTCTGCGTGGTCGTTTCCCTCGAGCATGTCGCGCAAAACTGTGCAGCGGTTTTGCGATAACGGCATGCGTAAAACAAAGGCTGAAAGCGCAAGGAGCGAATCCGAAAGATCGTGATGCGCTTTAGGTGCTAAAGCAGGAGAGCGCATGCTGACGAAATCGACGCATGGTCTGAAGGATGTGGCCGAAGGGCTGCTGCGTCCGCTGAACCAGACGGAGTTGAAGCTGGCGCTGGCCGACCTTCAGGAGGCCGGCGGGAGCGAGCCTTCCGTGGCTGCGATGCTGAAGACGGAAGGGCCGCTTCGCGATTTCATCGCGGCCGTGCTGACGCTGTCGCCTTATCTGCGCGAAATCGTCAATCTCGATCCCGCCATCCTCGCTGGTGCCATCACCCAACCGCTGGAGCCGCAGATCGAGGCGCTGGTCGCCGAGGCGCGGCGCTGCTGGCAACCGGACGGCGAGGGGACAGCGCCCGCGGAATCCGTGGTAATGAGCAGGCTGCGCATCATCAAGCGCAAGGTGGCCTTCCTGGTCGCGCTCGCCGATCTTGCACGCATCTTCGACGGCCGGGCGACGACGGCCTGGCTGAGCGAGCTTGCCGAAGCTTCGGTTGCCGCCGCGATCGACCATTTGCTGCTTTCGGCGCATGAGGGCGGAAAGCTGCGGCTGCGGGATGTGGCGGCGCCGAGCGACGGCTCCGGGCTGATCGTGCTCGGCATGGGCAAACTCGGCGCATCCGAACTCAACTATTCCTCCGATATCGACCTCGTCGTCGTGTTCGACGAACAGGCGGGAATCGTGCCCGACCCGGATGACGCGATCGAGATCTTCCCCAGGATGATGCGGCGGCTGGTGCGCATCCTGCAGGAGCGGACAGCGGACGGCTACGTCTTCCGCACCGATCTCAGATTGCGTCCTGATCCGGGTTCGATGCCGCTGGCGATCCCGGTCGATGCGGCGATGATTTATTACGAGGGCAGGGGTCAGAACTGGGAACGGGCGGCTTTCATCAAGGCGCGCGCCGTTGCCGGCGACTTGACCGCGGGCAGTGATTTCCTGCGCGGGCTCGCCCCTTTCGTCTTCCGCAAATATCTCGATTACGCGGCGATTGCCGATATCCATTCGATCAAGCGGCAGATCCACGCGCATAAGGGCCACGGTGCGATCGCCGTCAAAGGCCACAACGTCAAGCTCGGCCGCGGCGGTATTCGCGAGATCGAATTCTTCGTCCAGACGCAGCAGCTGATCGCCGGCGGCCGCATGCCGGCCTTGCGTGGCCGGGCGACGGAGGAGACGCTCGGTGAACTCACCAAAGCGAAATGGATCGACGCTGAAACCCGCGACGAGCTGATCGAGGCCTACTGGTTCCTGCGCGATGTCGAGCATCGCATCCAGATGGTGCGCGACGAGCAAACTCACCTGCTGCCGGAGACGGATGCCGATTTGAAGCGCATCGCCTTCATGATGGGCTTTTCCGACACGCCGAGCTTCTCCGAACGGCTGGTCGGCGTGCTGAAGACGGTCGAGCGGCGTTATGCCCACCTCTTCGAACAGGAGAGCAGGCTTTCCACAGACACCGGAAATCTCGTCTTCACCGGCCAGGGCGACGACCCGGATACGCTGGAGACGCTGAAGAAACTCGGTTTTACCAGGCCGTCGGATATTTCGCGCATCATCCGCACCTGGCACTATGGCCGCTACCGGGCGACGCAATCGGTCGAGGCGCGTGAAAGGCTGACGGAGCTGGCGCCTCAGCTCCTGCGGGTCTTCGGCGAAAGCAAGCGCGCCGACGAGGCGCTGTTGCGCTTCGACAGCTTCATCTCGGGCCTTCCCTCCGGCATCCAGCTGTTCTCGCTGCTCGGCAGCAACCCGGCGCTGCTGTCGCTGATCGTCAACATCATGTCCTCGGCACCCCGGCTTGCCGAGGTGATCGCCGCCAAGCCGCATGTCTTCGACGGCATGCTCGATCCCGGCCTGATGGCCGAGCTGCCGACGCGAGATTATCTCGGCGAACGGCTGAAGGGCTCGCTTGCCCAGGCCCGCCATTATGAAGAGGTGCTCGACCGGCTGCGCATCTTCGCCGCCGAGCAGCGCTTCCTGATCGGCATCCGCCTGCTCACAGGCGTGATCAACGGCGTGATGGCTGCACGCGCCTTCACCCATCTCGCCGACCTCATCATTGCGGCGGCACTCGATGCCGTGGTCGGCGAGATGCGGGCAGCACACGGCGACTATCCCGGCGGGCGCATCGCGGTCGCCGGCATGGGCAAGCTCGGCAGTTTCGAGCTGACGGCCGGTTCCGACATCGATCTGATCCTGCTCTATGATTATGACGATTCGGCTTCCGAATCCGACGGGCCGAAGCCGCTCGACGCGACGCGTTACTTCACCCGCATCACCCAGAGACTGATGGCCGCCTTGTCGGCGCCGACCGCCGAAGGTGTGCTCTACGAGGTCGACATGCGGCTGCGCCCATCCGGCAACAAGGGGCCCGTCGCCACCCGCATCAATGCCTTCGGCAAGTATCAGCGCGCTGAGGCATGGACCTGGGAACATATGGCGCTCAGCCGCGCCCGGCTGATCTGCGGCAATGAGAGCCTGATCGCCGAGGCGGAACTGATCGTTCGCGAGGTGCTGTCGGCCGATCGCGATATTGCTAAGGTGGCGCATGATGTCACCGAGATGCGCGGACTGATCGACAAGGAAAAGCCGCCCTCCGGTCCGTGGGACCTGAAGCTCATTCCCGGCGGCGTCATCGATCTCGAATTCATCGCCCAGTATCTTGCACTGATCGCACCGACCAAGGGCGTCGGCATTGCCGTCAATGGGGTGAGCACTGGTGAAGCTCTGAAGGTGCTTGGTGACCGGCTGATGGCAACGTCCGATCTCGACATATGTCTCGAGGCCTTCACGCTTTATACCGGCCTTTCGCAACTGATCCGCCTCTGCATTGATGGCCTGTTCGATCCGAAGGAGGCGCCGGCGGGTCTCGTCGAACTCGTCTGCCGCGCTGGCGACTGCCCCGACATCAGGACGCTGGAAGCGGAGATGAAGCGGCTTTCGAAAGCGGTTCGGAAAATATTCCTGACTGTCGTGAAAGCCTGATCTCACACCAGATGGAACGACCGTGAGGATTATCTCGAGCATCGCCTGTCGGATTCTCGGTTAGCCAGTCGTCTTCAGGGCAAAGCTATGGAGAACACGAATGACGATTACCATTACCGCCTTTGAACGGTCGCCCGATCGCGGCAGGGGCCTGGCCCGTGACATGCGCGTTCGCTGGGCGCTCGAAGAAGTGGGCCAACCTTACGACGTTCGTCTTGTTTCGTTCAAAGAGATGAAGGAGCCCGCGCATCTGGCGCTGCAGCCATTCGGGCAGATCCCGACCTATGAGGAAGGCGATCTCACTTTGTTCGAGTCCGGCGCCATCGTCTTCCATATCGGCGAGCGCCATGCGGGCCTGCTGCCGGACGATGTGAATGCCCGGGCGCGCGCGCTCACATGGATGTTTGCCGCGCTCAACACGGTGGAACCACCGATCTTCGACCGCGCTCTCGTCATGATCCTCGAGCGCGACAAGCCTTGGTACGATCACCGCCTTTCTGCCCTCGAGGACAGCATCCGCAAACGGCTGATCGGTCTCTCCCACCGTCTTGGCGATGCCGACTGGCTCGATGGTGCGTTCAGCGCCGGCGACCTGCTGATGGTGTCGGTGCTGCTCAGGTTGAAAGGATCTGCCATACTGGAGGAATATTCGAACCTCTCCGCCTATGTCGCCCGGGCCGAGGCGCGGCCGGCATACAAGCGTGCTTTCGCCGCTCAGCTGGCGGTTTTCACCGCCGCATCGGCCGGCTAAATGAGGTCGGCTCTAGATATCATCCGGAATGCGCAGCGAGATCACGGTGCCGACCGCTTCGCGTGAGCGGATCTTCATGCGGCCGCCATGCAGCGAGGTCAGGGAGCGCGAGATGGCGAGCCCGAGGCCTGAGCCGCCCTTGCTTTTGGCATACTGGCTCTGCACCTGCTCGAAGGGCTGGCCGATCTTCGACAGCGCCGAGCGTGGAATGCCGATGCCGGTGTCGGCGATGGTGACGACGACGGCGCCATCGACGCGGCGGGTGCGTACCGCGATGCGGCCGCCATTGTCGGTGAACTTCACCGCATTGGAGAGCAGGTTGAGCAGTACCTGTTTCATCGCCCGGCGGTCGGCCATCAGCGTCAGGCCGGAGCAGATGCGCTGTTCGATGACGATGTTCTTTTCAGCAGCGGGCATGGCGGTGAAGCGCAGGCTTTCCTCGATCAGCGGCACAAGATCGATGCGCTCGCAATGCAGCCTGACATGGCCGGCTTCGATCTTCGACATGTCGAGAATGTCGTTGATGACGTTGAGCAGATGTTTGCCGCTGTCATGGATATCGCGGGCATATTCGTCGTATTTCAGCGAGCCGAGCGGACCGAACATCTGGTTCTGCAGGATTTCCGAGAAGCCGAGGATGGCGTTGAGCGGCGTGCGCAGCTCATGCGACATGTTGGCCAGGAATTCCGATTTCGCCTTGTTGGCGGCCTCGGCGCGTTCTTTCTCCGCCTGGTAGTTGGAGTTGGCCGTCGAAAGCTCGGATTTCTGGATCTCCAGCGTCTGGCGCGAGGCGGACAGATCGCCGATCGTCGCCATCAGCCGGCGCTCGGATTCGCGCAGCCGCTCCTGGTGGCGTTTCATCAGTGTGATGTCGGTTCCGACCGAAACCCTGCCGCCGTCGCGGGTGCGCCGCTCGTTGATCTGCAGCCAGCGCTCGTCGGCAAGCTGCACCTCCGTCGTGCGCGAATAGCCGGAGCCGTCGGCATCGGAAATCCGCCGCTCGATGACAGGCCGGGCGGCGGCGGCATTGACGGTCGAACGCTCGGTGCCGGGCACGAGCACGCTGTCCGGCAGGCCATAGGCCTGCTGGAAATGCGTGTTGCACATGACCAGCCGATCGTTCTTGTCCCAGAGCACGAAGGCTTCCGAGGTGCATTCGATGGCGTCGGCCAGGCGCTGGTCGGCTTCTGCGTAGCGCTGGGCGAGCCGATGCTGTTCGGTCACGTCCATGGCGATGCCGATCAGGTGCATACGGCCGGAATTGCTGCGGATCACCTGGGCACGCGCCCGCATCCAGACATAGTGGCCGCCGGCATGGCGCATGCGGAAGATCTGATCGACCTGGCCGGAAGCGCCCTTGCCGATGGCGCGCGCGATCTCGTAGAGCCCGCCGTCATCGGGATGCATCAGTCGGGCGGCTTCGCCGAAACCCATCGTCTTGTCGGAACCCGGCAGGCCGAGCATGTCGTACATCGAGCGCGACCAGAAGAATTCGCGGTTCTCGAAATCGAAGTCCCAGAGGCCGCAACGGCCGCGCGACAGCGCCGTCTCGACGCGCAGGTTCGATTCCAGGAAGATGTCGTCGGCGTCGCGAGCGCGCTTCACCTGCGTATAATAGGCATAGAGGATGACGAGCAGGATAGAGGAGATGCCGGCAAACAGCGTCACGTTGAGCGCCAGTTCCTCACGCCAGAGCCGGCCGATCTCGTCGAGCGAGGTGGCGGCGACGATATAACCGCCGGCATTGCCCATCAGCGTGATCTCGGCATAGTGCGGCACGCCGCCGATCGTCGTTTCGATGACGCCGGCGCGATCGCCGAAGCGGCGGATCGCCGAGACCTCGGGGAAGAAGTCGCCGACATTGCTGCCAACATGCGAAAGCCCGGCGGTGGTCGCGGCAAAAACCTTGCCGCTTGCCTGCACGAGCAGCACGAAAGCGCCGCTGTCCAGCCGGTCCTGCGGCAGGTATTTGGCGAGGCGGGCCTGCGCCCCGGTGATATCGCCGCTGTCAAAGATGTCGGCCGCATCGGCAAACACCGCAGAGGCGGTCGCCGCCGAAAGTGCGGTGGCATGGCGCGCCGAGGCCTCCAGCCGCCCATATTCGCTCATCATGCCGAAGAAATGCGAGGCGGCGACGACGGAGAGGAAGGCGACGATCAGCGCCGGGATGGCCCGCTTCAAGACCAGCTCGGCCTTCGGCAGATAACGCAGAAGTGGTTCCGATGTCGCATGGCCCGAAAGGCTGTCGCGCCAGGCATTGAGCCCGTCAAAATCGACACGCAGCCGTCCTCCGGCCACGGTTGCCCGCCGCACGTCCATCATCTCTTCGCCTTGTCCCTCATGTGATTCGCGCGCCGCTCGCTCGAACCTGACCTAGAGAATCATGGGTGATTCGCCTTGTCCAGAGGCAAAGGTAAAAATCCGTTAACTATTTATAATTTCGGGTTTTTCCAGATGATTCGAGGTGCTGGGCGACCGGCCGCCGAATTTCTCCTGATGGCCGGTCGAATCAAATTACCCCTTAAGCGTGCGCTCGACGATATCGCGCACGTCGGTCGAAAGATCGGTGGCTCGCTCGATCTCGATCAGCGCCGAGCGTGCGTGATCGGCACGCACGGGTTCGAGCGAGCGCCAGGAGCGCATCGAGGTGAGAATGCGGGCGGCAAGCTGCGGGTTGCGCCCGTCGATATCGAGAATCTGATCCGAGAGGAAGTGATAGCCTTCGCCATCGGCGCGGCCGAATCCGGTGGGGTTGGCAAAGGCGAAGGTGCCGACCAGCGACCGCATCCGGTTCGGATTGGTGCGCTTGAAGAGCGGATCGTCCATCAGCGCGCGGACCCGTCCCAGGGTTTTTGCGCCCGGAATGCCGGCCTGGATCGCGAACCATTTGTCGATGACCAGCGCATTTTCCGCGAAGCGGTCACGGAAGGTGGCGAGCGCCTCGCTCGTCTCCGCGCTGTCGGGAAAACGATGGGCGAGGATGGTCAGCGCATGGCTGAGATCGGTCATATTGTTGGCCGCATCGAAGGCGGCCTTGGCGCGGGTCGGCGTCTCTTCGGCATGCGAGAGGTAGGTGAGGGCGCTATTGCGCAGCGCCCGCAGGCCGGCGCTCTTCGCATCCGGGTTGAAATCGCCTGATGTCGTCATCGCTGCGTAGAGGCCGGCAAAGACATCCTTTCCGGCATCGGCGATCTGTTTCAGGACCGCCTGCCGGCCGGCATGGATGGCATCGGGGTCATTGTTGCCGCCGAGTTCACGGGCGATATCGGATTCGCTCGGCAGAGCCAGCGCCTGGGCGCGGAAGGCGGGCTCGAGGCTCTCGTCGGCAGCGGCGGCAATCAGCGTCTCGACGAAGGTCGCCTCGCAGATCACAGGCTTGCCCTCGCGGGCGTCGCGTGCCGCTTTCAAGAGATTCGGCAGCGCCAGATCGGTCAATGCCTGCCAGCGGGCAAAATGATCGGTCTCATGGCGGGCGAGATGGGCAAGATCGGCCGGGCTCTGATCGAAATGCAGGTTGATCGGCGCCGAGAAGCTGCGGTTGATCGAAACGACCGGCCGCGAGCCAACGCCATGGAACACGGCCGTCTGCGTGCGGCCGGTGAGATGCAGCACCTCGCCGGCATATTCCGCGCCGTCGACCGAGGTCGGCTCGATCTTGCCGCCGTTTTCGCCAAACAGCGCGAGGCTGAGCGGAATGTGCATCGGCTCCTTGCTCGGCTGGCCGGGCGTTGCCGGGATCATCTGTTCGAGCGACAGGGTGAAGCTGCCGGCTGCCGCATCATAGCTGCCCGATGCGGTGACGAGCGGCGTGCCGGCCTGATGGTACCAGAGCGAAAATTGCGCGAGGTCGCGCCCGCTTGCATCCTCGAAGCATTTGACGAAATCCTCGATCGTCACGGCCTCACCGTCATGGCGGTCGAAATAGAGGTCCATGCCCTTCTTGAAGCCGTCCTTGCCGAGCAACGTCGCGATCATGCGCGTGACTTCGCTGCCCTTTTCGTAGACGGTCGTCGTGTAGAAATTGTTGATCTCGCGATATGTCGTCGGCCGCACCGGATGGGCGAGCGGGCCGCTATCTTCCGGGAACTGCTCCGATTTCAGGTGGCGCACTTCGGCGATGCGCTTGACGGCGCGCGAGCGCTGGTCGGAAGAGAATTCGTGGTCTCGATAGACCGTCAGGCCTTCCTTGAGGCACAGCTGGAACCAGTCGCGGCAGGTGATGCGGTTGCCGGTCCAGTTGTGAAAATATTCATGCGCGATGATCGTCTCGATATTGGCATAGTCGGCATCGGTGGCGATCTCGGGATCGGCAAGCACGTATTTGTCGTTGAAGACGTTGAGGCCCTTGTTCTCCATCGCGCCCATGTTGAAATCGGAGACGGCGACGATCATGAAGATGTCGAGATCGTATTCGCGGCCGAACCTCTCTTCGTCCCACTTCATCGAGCGTTTCAGCGCGTCCATGGCATAGGCTGCGCGCGGCTCCTTGCCGTGCTCGACATAGATCTTCAGCACCACCTCGCGACCGGACATGGTCGTGAACGTGTCTTCGACAACGCCGAGATCGCCAGCGACGAGCGCGAAGAGATAGCTCGGCTTCGGATGCGGATCGAACCAGGCGGCGAAATGTTTGCCGGGGCCGTAGCCGGCGCCGCCGAGGAAGTTGCCGTTCGACAAAAGCAGCGGGTTGGCGTCCTTGTCGGCGATGATGTTGACCGTGAACGGCGCAAGCACGTCAGGCCGGTCGGGGAAATAGGTGATGCGGCGGAAACCCTCCGCCTCGCACTGCGTGCAGTAGATGCCGCCGGTGCGGTAAAGGCCCATCAGCTTGGTGTTGGCCTCAGGGTTGATGACGGTGGTGATCGTCAGTTCGAAGGGCGCACTCTCCGGCAGGTCGCGCACCGTCAGGCTTTCCGGTGCTGCGTCGTAACGCGAAGGGTCCAGCTCCACCTGGTCGAGCAGCAGCCCCGACAGCGTCAGTTCGTCGCCGTCGAGAACGATCGGCGCTGCCGGATCGGCGCCCGGGCGACGATGAAAGATCAGACGCGCCTCGACCTTTGTCTCCGTCGGGTCGAGTTCGAAGGTCAGGTCCACACGTTCCAGCACGAAGTCGGTGGGACGGTAATCTGCCAGATGAATGACCTGGCCGGTATCTGTTCGCATGGTGTTTCCTGAAGACCGTTATTTGACAACCGCGGAATACAGAGGCGGGCGCACTCTGCCATAAATTTTGCCGGGAATGATTACATTAAAGTCTGAACTAAAGTTAAAGCAAATTGCCCGCGAACACCAAGTTCGCGGGCAAAATATCTTATTGGAAACGAATGAACGCAGCTGAGGGGAGAAAGCCTCTACTTCAGATTGAGCGCAGCCTTGATCGTCGCGTCATTTTCCGTCTGCTGCACGACGACGCCGTACCAGCCGAGCCCGTCGTAATCCTCATAGCCGAGGGTGCGTGCGAAGGCGACGATTGAGCCGTTATTGTCGTAGTAGCTGCCTTTCGCCTGGCCGGACGGATTGGCGAGCGCGAAATGGGAAAAGAGCAAGGCGGGATTGGTGGTGGCGATCACCCGGCTCTTGCCGTCGAGCAGCATGACCGTCGTTCTTTCCGCCAGCTGCGGCGGCAGGTTGGCCTCTTTCTCGACGATCGCCTGGCCCTGGTTCTGCCAGTCGAAATAGACGCCGAGTGTGCCGACCAGCCGCCCGTCGAGCTTGCCCTCTTCGCGGATGCCTGTGGCATAGACGAGCGCATGCCTGTTGTCGTGCAGCGGGCTCGCTTTGACGTCGTCGACAATATACGCGTCGCCGGAGGAGCAGACCGACGCCGCGCGGAACCACGGATCGCCGGCAAGGCTCGTGCCTGCGATCTTGCGCTGGAACTTGGGATTGGCGGAGGCGATCACCTTGCCCGAGAGATCGGTCATGACGAGATCGAGATAGACGGTGTAGAAGCGGTTGATGGCGCCGAGACGCTCCGCCGCAAAGGCGACAGTCTCACGGGCCGGGTTCTGCAGCGCCTGCCAGAGCGCCGGATCCGTCGCCCACCAGCGCACATCGGCCGTACGCTCGAAGAGATTGCGGACGATGAGCTGCACCAGCGTCTGCGCCAGATCGGTGAGGCGAACGCCCTCCATCTCCTCGACCAGCGAATCGGCCATGGCGCGGCTGAGGCCGATGCGGCCAAGCACGTTGCTTTCAAACCTGCCGGTAATGTCGGTCGCGATCTGCGCCAGCCGCTGCACCTCGTTGGCAACGACCGCGAAGCCCTTTCCGGTCTCGCCGGCTCTGGCCGCCTCGATCAGCGCATTGATCGCCAGCAGCTTGATCTGCTTGACGATATGGGTGTTGTCGGCGCTGAAGCGCTCGAGGTCGGTGCTGATGCCGTCGGTGACGACGCGCATGGAGCGCGGGGTCGCATTCTGCGACTGGGCGATGGTTTCGGCGCTAAGCGGCTTCATCAAATGGGATCCTGAAAGGAGCGGGCAATTGTTTGTGCGGTGAAGAAAATTTCGAGATCAGCGATAAAAAACGATGCTTGCCTATGGTTTTCAATTGGTTAACGCCGACCGCCGCGAGATGAACATTTTCGGGGTGAATGGATCAAAAAGGGAAAATTTCACAGCCGTGGCGCATAAGCAGCACGGTAGAGCCTGCCGCTGAGGCGATTCGGTGACTCTCAGATGTTGCTTGCGGTTTTTTCGCCAATCGGATTTTTCTTTCGCTACGATGGATGACGTCGCCCGCTGCGTTCGCGAGTCGAACGCGTCTTCCCGTTCCGGTTAAGTCAGTATTAAGAGCCAGGATCATGCACTCGGTTCTCAGAAACCCGATGAGAGGCATTGCGCTGAAAGTCTCGTCGGTCGTGGTCTTCCTGGCCATGCAGACCTTTATCAAGCTGGCGGGCTCAGACATCCCGCCGGGTCAGGTCACTTTCTGCAGGTCGTTCTTCGCGCTCTTCCCGATCATGGCCTATCTGGCCTATAACAGGCATCTGCGCGCCGCCTTCTACACGGCCAATCCAATCGGTCACCTGAAGCGCGGCACGATCGGCATCTTGTCGATGGCTTTCGGTTTCTACGGCCTCCTGCATCTGCCGCTGCCTGAGGCGATCGCGCTCGGCTATGCGCTGCCGCTCGTCGCCGTCATCTTCGCTGCCGTTTTTCTCGGCGAGACCGTGCGCATCTATCGCTGGAGCGCCGTCCTGGTCGGCATCGTTGGCGTCGCCATCGTTTCCTGGCCGAAACTCACGCTGTTTCGCGACGGCGGCATGGAAGCAGAACAGGCCGTCGGCGCGCTCTGCGTGTTGTTCTCGGCCGTTCTCGGCGGCGTGGCGATGATCCAGGTGCGCCGGCTCGTCGAGGAAGAGAAGACGGCGACGATCGTGCTGTATTTCTCGATCACCGCCTCGGTCTTCTCGCTGGCTTCTCTTCCCTTTGGCTGGCTCATCCTGCCATGGCCGACGGCGCTCTATCTGATCGCCGCCGGTTTTTGCGGTGGCGTCGCGCAGATCCTGTTGACGGAAAGTTACCGCCACGCTGACGTCTCCACCATCGCGCCGTTCGAATATACCTCGATCCTGCTCGGCGGCATCGTTGCCTACTTCGTCTTCGGCGACGTGCCGAGCGTGACCATGCTGATCGGCACCGTCATCGTCGTCGCCGCCGGCATCTTCATCATCTATCGCGAGCACCAGCTGGGCATCGAGCAAAGAGAGGCGCGCAAGGCCACGACGCCGCAAGCCTGAGACCTGCAAGTGCATGTTATCAAGGTTTTAACGCGCCGATTGCAGTGGGTTGAGGATTGCGCTCAAAGAGTGAAAAGAATGGTGAATTCTTGGGATACCGTCGGCCTGTGGAATATGATTGTTGAACATGAGAGAGTATCATTTATTCCAAGCTGTGCATGTCTGAATGGCCGCTGATGCCGGAGGAGCTCTCGGGTGTCGTTGCTCCGAACGCTGCCCGGCGAGCGGAGGTGGAGAAAAGCATAATGGCATTCACAGCGGAGCAATTGGTGGGGAACTCTTCCTTTCTGATGAGCATTCGCTTTTTGGCTGGGCAGATGCGCGGCATGTTCGATGCCGGTCCGCGGCTGGCGCGATTGCTCGCTTCCCATCAACGCTGGCTTCTGACCCAGACTGCCTATGCCCTCAACCTGGAATATGATCCGCGCGACCCGACGTCGGGTTTCACCGCCGTGCGCCTAACCGGGCGCATCACCGCGCACAAGGTGGCGAGCCGCAACACCGTGCTCGCCTTCATCGAAGAACTCTATACCTACCGCTTCATAACCCACACGCCCGGCGACGAGCGGCGGCGGCCACGTCATTTCGAACCGGCCGACGTCAGCCATCAGGGAATGTTTGCCTGGCTTTTCTCCAATCTCGCCGCGCTCGACCTGCTCGACGGCGGTCAAAGGGCCGCCTTATTCCAAGCAAATCCATCACTGATGCGGCTCATTCAGCCGCGCATTGCCCGCCATTGCATCGAAGATGCCGCCTGGCGCGAACCGCCGGAGCAGGTGGCGTTGTTCCTCTGGACGGAAGCCGGCGGCCTCGTCGTCGACAACTTCATCGGCCGGATGGATATGGAAAGCAGCGAGCCGGGGCGGCTGTCCGTCGGCCGTGTCGAAACCCGTGCTCTTGCTGCCGATTTCATGATGTCGCGCACGCACCTGCAGCGGCTGCTGGCAAAAGCGGCGCAACGCGGCTGCGTCGGCTGGTATGACGAGCCGCGCAAGACGCACCTTTGGATATCACGGGATTTCGTCGAGGAATATTGCGCCTGGCAAGCCGTCAAGTTCGCCTATGTCGACGAAGCCTTCGAATGGGCGAAAGCCCAGATCGAGGAAATGGCCGTTTGATCAGAGAACGATCGCCGCTGTACCTGCGCCATTGCACGTGGCGACATCGGCCGGCTTGACCGAGAGCTCGCGCTCATATTCCCGCGCGGCGCAGACCGCGACGCGGATGTGCTCGAAGGTTTCGATGTTGCGCAGAAGCGATATCAGGATCGTCGACATGTTGGGTACTCTTGACACGAAAGGGCAGGCGAAGTGTGCCTGCCGCTCAATATTGCTGGAAGTCCGAAAAAATGGCGTTCGGGCGCGCCGTACGGCTGTTGATGCCGGTGCCGCGGGCAATCATCTGTTCGTTCGTGGCAAAACCGAAACGGCTGTAGCCTTGAGTAGAACGAACCTGGTCGCCGGCGAGGCGAAGGGTTTCAAACCCGCTATGGATAGGACGAAAACGTTTGTTCATGGCCTTGGTTCCTGTGATTCCTCCCAAGACACAGCTGATATTGCGATGCAGCATAGATTCCGCAATGCGTCACGACGGGATGCAGCCATGCGAAAAACGCATGGATTGATTCACAAATTATTCAACCTTGGCTAATTTCTAAGCAAAGAGAGGGACTTAAGCTTCGCTTGAAAGGCGAGCAGGTCGTTCCAGGCCAGCCGCTTGTTTACAGGTGCGGTTAACAGATCCTGCGGATGCAGGCTGGCTATGGCAGGAATGACACAGTCCGCAGCCGCAATCTCCTTCCAACGACCACGCAGGCCGTGAATCGTATCGTTTTCGCCGAAGAAGAAACGCGCCGAAAAATTGCCGAGCAGCAGGATCGCTTTCGGTTCGGCAAGCGCGATCTGCCGCTCGATGAAGGGTCGGCAGATGTCCATTTCCGCCGCCGAGGGCGCACGATTGCCAGGTGGTCGCCAGGGGATGACCTGCGTCAACAGAATGGCTGAGCGCGTCAGTCCGATCGCCGCCAACATCTTGTCGAACAGCTGGCCGGATTTTCCGGAGAAGGGCAAACCCTCGCGATCGTCTTCGGCGCTCGGCGCCGAGCCGATCACCATGATCCCGCTTTCGGCATCGCCGCTGGCAAAGATGGTCGAGCGGGCGCTGTGCTTGAGGTTGCAGCCGTTGAAGGTTTCGATTGCGGTCTTGAGCTCGACTAAAGATCGCGCGGTTTCGGCGACGAAGCGCGCCTGCTGCACCGCCTCGCCATCCGGGATTGCCGGTTGCGGACCGGACGCTGCGCGTTCGGCAGGCGCTGGGCGGGCTGCGGTGTTCGGGCGCGCCGGTGACTGACCTGGGGCAGGGCGTTCCCCAGCGGCGGGACGTTGCTGCTGCGCCTGTGCCGCCGGGCGGCGGGCGGCCTTCATTGCCTCGAACTCGGCGAAGCGATCGATCGCCTCTTCCTCCAGCAGCCATTCCACGCCGGCATCGGCATGGAAATGCAGAAGCGCTGCGAGCTCGGCTGGGGAAAGGTCGTTGGCGGAGATCATGTGGGCAAGCTTAACGGAGTGACAGGGGCATTGAAAGGGCGGGCGGCAGATTGCCCGTCCTTGTCTGCCTCTATTGCACAGTCCATTGCGCGATGTCGTCGCGTTCGCCGATCAGCGCCAGGCCATGGGCGATCGACAGCAGTTCACCGCCGCTTTCGATCCGATCGCGCTCGAAGCGTTCGGTGAAGATGCGGCGCACCGCCGGCACGAAAGAGGTGCCGCCGGTCAAGAACACCTTGTCGATCTCCGACGGTTTCGTCTCGGTCTTGTCGAGCACGTCGTCGAGCGCGCCTTCGATGCGGGCAAGATCATCGGCGATCCAGCCTTCGAAGTCGCTGCGCTTGATGCTGCGATGTCCACCGCGGCCGAGCGGTGCGAAATCGAAAGGCGCCTCCTCGGATGCCGAGAGCGCCATCTTCGTCGCCGACACCGCCTGATAAAGCGGGTAGCCCTCGTCGTGGTCGATGAGGTCGATGAAGATTTCGAGCTTTTCCGGTTCCAGGCTGGTGCGCACCAGCTTCTTCAGATCCTCGAATTCGCGCGTCGTCTTGAAGATCGACAGCTGGTTCCAGCGGCCGAAGCTGGAATAGTAGTTGGACGGCACTTCCAGGATCTTGTCGAAGCTTTTGAAATGGCTGCCCTTGCCGATCAGCGGCGCGACGATGTTGTCGATCATCCTGTAGTCGAAATGGTCGCCGGCGACGCCAACGCCGGAATGGCCGATCGGCGTTGCCGTCAGCTTGCCGGCGACGGTCTCGAAACGGATCAGCGAATAGTCGGTCGTGCCGCCGCCGAAATCGGCGACCAGCACGGTGGCATCCCGCTTCAGGTTCTGCGCGAAATAGAAGGCGGCGGCGACCGGCTCGTAGACATAGTGGATTTCGGGAAAGCCGAAGCGCGACAGCGCCTCATTATAGCGCTCGGTCGCCAGCGCCGGATCGGGGCTGGCGCCGGCAAAATGCACCGGCCGACCGGTGACGATGCGGCTGACATCCGAAGGCCAGTTGTCGCCGGCATAGTTGCGCAGCCGCCGAACGAAGACCTCCATCAGATCCTCGAAATTATGCCGCTTGGCAAAGATCAGCGTGCCCTGGAACAGCGCGCTCGCCGCAAAGGTCTTGATCGACTGCAGGAAGCGACATTCGCCGGGATTGTCGATGAATTGGCGGATCGCCGCATGGCCGGCTTCCACCTTCAGCGCCGATGCGCCGAGCTGGGCATCCTTCATGAAGGAAAGCGCCGTGCGCATGCTGTCTGCCGTACCCTCCGTGCTTGTGAACGCCATCGAGCGGGTCGCCCCGCCATCCGCCATGGCGAGAACCGTATTCGTCGTGCCGAAGTCGAAACCCAGCGCCTGAGCCATGCCCGCACCTCTTCATGCCGATTGTTATTGGAGACGGAGCATCGCTCCGCGAAAGGGCGTAAGCACGCCCCGGAATCAGGAGGGCGGGTGATGCCACAGGGGCGTGACACATTCAAGAGGATTGAAGGCGCATATGTCGCGCAGACATCCTTCTCCTCCCGCCAGGGAGAAGAAGGATGCCGCAGGGCAGATCAGCCATGAAGGTTCAACAGTCCGCCGTTATTCGGCGGCCATCGCCCTTGCCTCGTGCAGCTCCGGCTCCTCGACCTTCTTGTGGCCGATCAGGCGGCCGAGGAAATTGCCGAAGCGGTCCATCTCGACGAAGATGACCGGGGTGATGAAGAGCGTCAGCATCTGCGAGACGATCAGGCCGCCGACGACGGCGATGCCGAGCGGTTGACGCAGTTCCGAGCTTGCGCCGGTGCCGAGCGCGATCGGCAGGGCGCCAAGCAGGGCACAGAAGGTCGTCATCATGATCGGCCGGAAGCGTCGCACGCAGGCTTCGTGGATCGCCGCCGTCGCCTTCTCGCCCGTCGTGCGCATGGTCTCCACCGCCACGTCGATCATCATGATCGCGTTCTTCTTGACGATGCCGATCAGCATCAAGAGGCCGATCAAGGCGATGATCGACAGGTCGAAGCCCATGATCTTCAATGCCAGCAGCGCACCGAATGCCGCGGCCGGAAGGCCTGACAGGATGGTGAGCGGGTGGATGAAGCTTTCATAGAGCACGCCAAGCACGACATAGATGGTCAGCACCGCCGCCAGGATCAGATAGGGCGTATTGCCCTGCGATTGCTCGAAGATTTGGGCCGTACCGCCGTAGGATGTGAAGACGTCTGCCGGCACGCTGATGTCCTTCTTGATCTGGTCGATCGCTGCCGTGGCGTCGCTGAGCGAGACGCCTTCCGGCAGGTTGAAGGAAACGGTGGTCGAGACCAGCTGGCCCGTCTGGTTGATGGTGACCGGGCCGGTGGTGCGTTGGACATGCGCGAAGTTCGAAAGCGGCACCAGGCTGCCATTGGCCGAGGCGACACGGATCTCCGAGAGCTTCTGGTCGTCCCAGGGTTTGCTGGTGTCGTATTCGACGATGACGTCGTAGCTGTCGCCGGTCGACTGGATTTCCGCAGCGGAATATCCGCTGAAGGATTCCTGCAGCGTCGTGCGCAGCGTGTCGTTGTCGATCCCGTAGGCGGCTGCCCGTTCGGTATCGATGACGATATTGGCCTGCAGGGCGTTGTTCTGGGCGTCCGAGGTCACGTCGGTGAACAGCCGGTCCTTGCGCATCGCCGCCTGGATCTTGCCGGCCCAGAGGTTGGTCTGGTCGACGTTCAGCGCCTGCACGACCAACTGATATTGGCTGGCAGTCTGGCGGCCGCCGAAGCGCAGGCTCTGGTTCGGCGTCACGAAGGCCTGCAAGCCGGGGATCTTGTTGATCGCCGTGCGCAGTTCGCGCAGCGTCTGGTCAAGCGGCGCACGCTGCTTCTTGTCCTTGAGTTCGACGAACATCGAGCCGTTGTTTTGCGGCTTGTTCGGATTGCCGCCGATCGTCGACATCACATGGTTGACCGCCGGGTTCGCTTTCACGACGGCTGCCGCCTGCTGCTGCAGCGCCGACATCGCGGAATAGGAAATGTCCTGCCGGGCCTGCGTGCTGATCGTCAGGCGGCCGATATCCTCCTGCGGGAAGAAGCTCGTCGGCAGCGTCATGAAGAAATAGATCGTCAGCGCGACCGAGGCGAGGAAAACCCCGAGGATCGTGGGGCGGTGGCGAAGGCACCAGCCGACAGCCCTGTCGTAGCCGCGCAGAGTCCGTTCGAAGCCGGCATCGAAGATGCGGATGATGAGCGGCGGGCGGCTCTGGTGGTTGGACAGGCGCGAGGCGAGCATCGGCGTCACGGTTAGCGAGACGATTGCCGAGGAGATGATGGCGATGGCAACCACCATGCCGAATTCGTTGAACACGCGGCCGACAACACCGCCCATCAGCAGGATCGGGATGAAGACCGCGATCAGCGAAACCGACATGGAAATGATGGTGTAGCTGACTTCGCCCGCACCCTTGATCGCCGCTTCCCGCACCGGCATGCCTTCCTCGACATGTCGCAGGATGTTCTCGAGCATGACGATGGCGTCATCCACCACGAGCCCCACCGCGAGCGTTAGCCCGAGCAGCGAGATATTGTCGATACTATAGCCGAGCACATACATCATGCCGAAAGTCGAGATCAGCGACAGAGGAACGGCAAGGCCGGGAATGATCGTTGCGGTCGCATGGCCGGTAAAGAGGTAGATGACGAGAACGACGAGGCCGATCGTCAGGAGCAGCGTGAACTTCACATCGGAGATGGCATCGCGAATCGGCTTTGCGGCGTCGTTCATGACGACCGTGTTGACCGAGGGCGGGATTTCGGCATGAAGCTGCGGCAGCTTGGCGTTGATCGCATCGACGACATCGACCGTATTGGCATCCGGCTGGCGCTGGATGGCGAGGATGATGCCACGCTGGCCGTCATACCAGCTGCCGGTATACTGGTTCTCGACGCTGTCCTGCACGTCAGCAATATCGCCGAGATGGATCGGCGCGCCGTTCGGATTGGCAATGACCAGCGAACGGAATTGCTCGGCGCTGGTGCTCTGCGTGTTCGCCGTGATGGTCATGCTCTGCGAATTGTTCTGCAGCGTGCCGACCGGTTGCTGGCTGTTGGCGGCAGCAAGCGCCTTGTTGACGGTGTCGATGCCGATGCCGCGGGTCAGCAGCTTGTTGGGATCGACCTCGACGCGGACGGCATAGGTCTGCGCACCGTAGACGCTGACCTGGGCGACGCCGGGAAGTGTGGAAAGCGACGGCGAGATGATGTTCTCGGCGATGTCGTCGAGCTTACTGCGCGGCATGGTGTTGCTCTGCACCGAGAGCAGCATGACGGGCGCATCGGCCGGGTTGGTCTTGCGATAACTCGGCGGCGTCGTCAGATTGTCGGGCAGTTGCCGGGTGGCATGCGAGATCGCCGCCTGCACGTCGGCGGCGGCCGCATCGATATTACGACTGAGGTCGAACTGCAGCACGATGCTGGTGCTGCCGAGCGAACTGGAGGCGCTGATTTCGGTGATCCCGGGAATGGTCTCGAACTGCTTGATCAGCGGTGTCGAAACCGAGGTTGCCATCGTCTGCGGCGAGGCGCCACTCAACTGCGCCGAAACGTTGATGGTCGGAAAATCGACCTGCGGCAGGGCCGCGACCGGCACCAGCTGATAACCGGCAAGACCGGCCAGAATGACGCCGATGGCAAGCAGCGTCGTCGCGACGGGGCGCTGGATACAGAAATTCGGGATCATTGCTGAGCTCCCACCGCGATCGTCTCGGACGGCTGCTGTTGCCGAGGCTCTTCGGCGGAGGCGACATCAAGCGCCTTTTCGTCGAATTGCTCGTTGATCGCCTGCTGGTCGCTGAGCTGGCCCTGGCCCTCGACGACGACGTGATCGCCTGCCTGAAGGCCCGATTCTATGGCGGTGAAGCCGCCATTTGCACGGGCAACGGTGACGGCCGTCAGATGCGATTTGCCGTCCTTGGCGACGAAGGCGAAGAAACCCTCCGGACCGGGGCTGACGGCAACCGTCGGCACCACCACCTGCTGTTCGTCATTGTTGAAATGCACGACGATGTTGACTGACTGGCCGGGCCAGAGCGCACCGGAGGCATTCTCGAATTTCGCCTTGGCGAGGATCGTGCCCGAGGCCGTATCGACCGTGTTGTCGTAAAAGCTGATTTCGCCCTTTCGCACTTGCCCCTTGGTGGAATTGGGGGCGGTGCTGACCTCGACCGGACCGGCTGCCAGCGCGCTCTTCAGCTCCCGCAGATAGCGTTCCTGCAGGTGGAATTTCACATAGATCGGATCGTATTTCGCAATCGTGACGATTGCCGCCCCGGCACTGAGGAAAGCCCCCTTGCTGACAACGATATCGCCGAGCCGGCCGTCGAAGGGAGCGCGGATATCGGTGTGCTCGAGCAAGATCTGATCGGAGGCCAGCGACGCCTTGTCGGCGTCAACCGTGGCTGCAGCGGTATCGCGGGCGGCGACCGCTTGGTCGAGGCTCTGCTGGGTGCCGGCCTTCTGGTCGAAGAGATCCTGCGCGCGCGTCAATGCGGTCGCGGCTTCCGAAAGCGTTGCCGCGTCGCGCACGATCATCGCATTGTCCTTGTCGACGGTCGCCTTGGCCGTCCGATCGTCCAGCTTGGCGATCAGGTCGCCGGCTTTGACGGTCGCCCCGTCCTGCGCATCGATGCTGACGATCAGGCCCTGTTCCTGTGCGGCAATGGTCGTATTGTCATCGGCATCGGCCCAGCCGGTCGCCGTCACGTCCATCGGCAGAGTCGTTTTCACCGCTGCGACTGTTTTGACGACGGTCGGGCCGCCGCCACCGCGTCTGCGCCCGCCGCCCTGATGTTGCCCACCATCCTGCCCCTGATTCGCCTGACCCTGATCGGCCTGCGCCTGCTGCCCGCCGCCATCGCCGCCGGCCGGCTGCTTGATGAACTGCGAGAGGTAGGGAATTCGGGAGGCATAAGGGACCAGATTCCCGAATTGCCAGACGCCGATGGCGGCAATTGCGATAACGCTGACGGTGATCCAAAATTTCTTCATGGGCGATACCGGTCTTTGGGCAAGGTTGCGGGGGCAAGGTTGCGAATTTTATGCTCCGATTGAGCCACTTATATTGCGGCGCAAAAAAGACATAATTCCCGGCGGGTAATCACTAAGTGGTTATAATGGCTTAAATTTTTGTAATGAATATTCCGTAATATTCAAACTATACTAATATAGAGCCAGTGTAGCCCGGTGCCGTCTGACGGCGGCGGCGAGGGGTTCGCAGGGCGACGATTTCGACCCGTAAGCCCACCATCGCCCGGGAGGAAAAACTAGAGAAGGCAGGTCTCATGACTGAGTTGGACGCCAGCGAATTTCGCTCTCTCATAACAAGTGTGTTTCCTGAGCTCACGGCCTCCGTGTTCAAGCTGGCGGCAAAAGGCTGGGATTCGCTTGCCGTCGACGTCGATGACACGCTGATCTTCAAGTTTCCCCGCAATCTCGGCGCAGAAAGAGCGCTTCAGAAGGAAGCCGCCTTGCTCGAGATCGTTCGGCCGTCGCTGTCGATGGCGGTTCCTGACATGCGCATTCACGACGGGCCGCCGATCTTCTCCAGCCATGCCAAGCTCGACGGCGAACATCTCATTGTCGAAGATTACGATGCGCTTGGCGAAAGCGATCGTCAGCACCTCGCGGAAGATCTCGCGCGTTTTTACGCCGAGCTGCATGTGCTCGATGCCGACCGCATGCGGTCGGCCGGTGCCGGGGCGATCCAGCCATGGCAATCGCCAGAGTCTGTGCGAACAAAGGCTTTGGCGCTGCTGCCGCCTGACATCCGGAGCTTTGCGCAGGTGATCGTTTTCGATTTCGAAGCCTTGCCGCCCGATCCCTACGGCAACATTTACGGCTTCTTCGACGGTCATGGCTGGAACATGGCCTTCGACCATGCGCAAAGGCGGCTGAACGGCATCTATGATTTCGCCGATTCAGGTTTTGGCCCGTTGCACCAGGAATTCATCTACTCGAATTTCATCTCGCCCGATCTGACCGCCCGCATCGTATCGGCCTATGAAATGCTGACCGGACGCAGGCTCGACCGCCGCCGCATTGCGATCCTGACCGGCTTCCATCGTCTGTCCGAACTCGCCGAATTTGCCGACGATCCGGCGAACGTCGAACAGATGATCCGAAGTGTCGCGACATGGGCGGCGGCGGCCCGCGTCGGCTGAGAGGGAATGCTCAGACGGAGCGTGCCGCGCCGCCGTCGCAGCGGATGAGCGAGCCGGTGATATAGCTTGCCGGCTGGCTGCACAGGAAGACCGCGGTTGCGGCGAATTCCTCGACCCTGCCGTAGCGGCCGACCGGAATACGCGCCTCCTTGTCGGTGCGGATCTCCTCGAGGCTCTTGCCGGTCCGCTTTGCCGCAGCCCCGTCGAGATCGTCGAGCCGCGCCGTCAGGATGCTGCCCGGCAGGAGCAGGTTGGTGGTGACGCCGAAGCCCGCCACTTCGGAGGCAAGCGTCTTGCTCCAGCCGGCAAGGGCCGGGCGCAGCGTATTCGACAACGCCAGATTGGCGATCGGTTCGATCACGCCGGATGAGGCAACCGTCAGGATGCGGCCCCAGCCCTGCGCCTTCATGCCGGGCAGCAGCGCATTGGTGAGCGTGATCACGCGCGCGACCATGGAGAGGAAATAGATTTCCAGCTTTTCGCCCGTCATGTCCTCCGTCGTGCCGGGTGTCGGCCCGCCGGTATTGTTGACCAGGATATCGAGCCCGCCGAACTTTTCCTTTACCGCCGTCGTCACCATCTCGACGAAGCGTTCGTCCCCGAGATCGGCCCAGATCCAGTCGGCCCGGCCTTTGCCTTCGCCATTGATCGCCTTGCAATTGGCCTCCAGCTGGTCGCCGCTGCGCCCGCAGAGCAGCACGTTTGCGCCCTCACGCGCCAGCGCCACGGCGATGCCGAGGCCGAGGCCGCGCGAGGAGGCGAGGACGAGTGCCCGTTTGCCCTTGATGCCGAGATCCATGATTGTTCTCCGATAGCTTTGAGCGATGTATAAGGCGCAAGCGGCGGAAAAGGAAAGGGCATGTCAGCGGTTTGATGGCACTTGAAAATTGACGTTGACGTAAACGATATGTAATTCTGCCGCGCGAGGCGTTATCATTGTGCGAATTGGAAGATTGGCTGTCGTATCCCGGCTCGACAATGCTTTCTCGTTTTGACAAGAAAGTGCCATGACGGGGATGACGGCCGCGTGCCGCCAAGCGGAGACGAGTGAATGACCGAGACGACTGAGCTGCCCGAACGCGAGAGCATGGAATTCGACGTTGTGATCGTGGGCGCCGGTCCTGCCGGTCTTGCGGCAGCAATCCGGTTGAAGCAGGTCAACCCTGAGCTGTCCGTCGTCGTGCTGGAAAAGGGTGCCGAAGTCGGAGCCCATATCCTCTCGGGTGCCGTGGTCGATCCCATCGGCATCGACCGTCTGCTGCCCGGCTGGCGCGACGAGGCCGATCATCCCTTCAAGACCAAAGTTAGCGCCGATCACTTCCTGCTGCTCGGTCCGGCCGGCTCTGTTCGCCTGCCGAATGTGCTGATGCCGCCGCTGATGAACAATCATGGCAACTACATCGTCTCGCTCGGGCTCGTCTGTCGTTGGCTGGCGACCAAGGCCGAAGAACTCGGCGTCGAGATCTATCCGGGCTTTGCCGCAACCGAAGTGCTCTACAATGACGAGGGTGCGGTCATCGGTGTCGCCACCGGCGACATGGGCATCGAGAAGAACGGCGAGCCCGGCCCGAACTATACCCGCGGCATGGAACTGCTTGGCAAATATGTGCTGATCGGCGAGGGCGTGCGCGGCTCGCTCGCCAAGCAGCTGATTGCCAAGTTCGATCTGCAGAAAGACCGTGAACCGCAAAAGTTCGGCATCGGCATCAAGGAGCTCTGGCAGGTCAAGCCGGAGAACCACAGGCCGGGCCTGGTGCAGCACTCCTTCGGCTGGCCGCTCGGCATGAAGACCGGCGGCGGCTCCTTCCTCTATCACCTGGAAGACAATCTGGTGGCCGTCGGCTTCGTCGTCCACCTCAATTACAAGAACCCCTATCTCTATCCCTTCGAGGAATTCCAGCGCTTCAAGACCCATCCGGCGATCCGCACCACCTTCGAGGGCGGCAAGCGCCTGTCCTATGGGGCGCGTGCCATCACCGAGGGCGGCTACCAGTCGGTGCCGAAGCTTTCCTTCCCCGGCGGGGCGCTGATCGGCTGTTCGGCCGGTCTCGTCAACGTGCCGCGCATCAAGGGCAGCCACAATGCGGTGCTGTCGGGCATGCTGGCGGCCGAGAAGATCGCCGCGGCGATTGTATCAGGCCGCAGCCATGACGAAGTGACCGAGATCGAGAACGAATGGCGCAAGGGCGACATCGGCCGCGATTTGAAGCGCGTCCGCAACGTCAAGCCGCTGTGGTCGAAGTTCGGCACCGCGCTTGGTGTGGCGCTCGGCGGCTTCGACATGTGGACCAACACGCTGTTCGGCTTTTCCGTCTTCGGCACGCTGAAGCATGGCAAGACCGATGCCCAATCGCTTGAGCCGGCCTCGCAGCACAAGCCGATCGTCTATCCGAAGCCCGATGGCGTCTTGACCTTCGACCGGCTGTCCTCGGTGTTCCTGTCGAACACCAATCACGAGGAAGACCAGCCGGTGCATCTGCAGGTCAAGGACATGAACCTGCAGAAGTCGTCCGAGCATGACATCTATGCCGGCCCGTCGACGCGTTACTGTCCCGCCGGCGTTTATGAATGGGTGGAAAAGGACGGCAAGGATGTCTTCGTCATCAACGCCCAGAACTGCGTGCACTGCAAGACCTGCGACATCAAGGACCCCAACCAGAACATCAACTGGGTACCGCCGCAGGGCGGCGAGGGGCCCGTCTATCCGAATATGTGAGGCGGATTATCCCCACCGCGACAATTCTTGCGTGCTGACGCCTTCGTGATCGCCTTCTGCCGGAGGCTGTTAGCCGTTCGTTAACCATAATTTCCTTAGCTTGCGACATCAAGTTGACGCACTAAGGACACATTCATGACGATCTCCCGCCGGGGCTTTCTGATCGCTCTGCCGCTTTTCGTGGCCGGCTGCTCTTCGACCGGTCTAAACAGCCAGACGAATTATGCCGCACTTCCGGACGAAAAATTCCCGTTGAAGCAGGTGCCGATCGACAAGATCAAGCCGGAGCTCCGCCGCCAGGAAGTGGCCTACGAAACCACGCATGCTGCCGGCACCGTGATCGTCGATACACCTGCGCGCCGCGCCTATTACGTCCTCGGCGGCGGCAGGGCAGTACGTTATGGCGTTGGTGTCGGCCGCGAGGGGCTGGCCTTTGCCGGCAACGCCTATATCGGCCGCAAGGCCGAATGGCCGAGCTGGACACCCACCGAAAACATGCAGCGCCGCGAAGAGCGCTATCGCAAGCTCGCCGGCGGCATGCCGGGCGGCCCGAACAACCCGCTCGGCGCGCGGGCGATGTATCTTTACCGCGGCGGCGGCGACACGCATTTCCGCATTCATGGCACCAACCAGCCGCAATCGATTGGTCTCGCCATGTCGAGCGGCTGTGTCCGTATGATGAACCACGATGTGATCGACCTCTATAGCCGCGTCGAAGTCGGCGCCAGGGTCGTCGTTATCCAGGCCTGAAGTGCCCGTTCGACACTCGGTAAGGACGCCGTCTCCATTGAAAAAGCCGCCGCAGCGAAGGCTGCAGGCGGCTTTCCATTTGCTGTTGGGGCTGGATTTCAGCGGCGTGGCGTGGCGATACCTGTTGACAGCGCCACGCCGATGCCGGTGATCACGGCGGCGCTGATTTCCGTCATGCCGATTGCTTCGCCAAGCAGCAAGCCGCCGCCAAGCGTCGCGAGAACCGGCGTCAGCGCCGTGAAGGCGGCAGCCTGTGTTCCGCCGAGTGTTCTGACGGCGGTGCCGTAGGCGACCATGGCGACGAGGCCGGAAAGAACGCCCTGGCTTAGCACCTGCAGGCCGATCTCCGGGAGAGTAGCCTCTGGCAGCGAGATGCCGAAGACGAGGGCAAGCGCGCCCATGATCAGGAAGGACCAGACGGCGATCAGGGCGCTTGCCTGTACGGCGGTCAGACCGGAGCGGCGGAAGGCATGCGTATAGCTTGCCCAGAGAATGGCGCCGGCCGGCAGTAGCACGAAGCTCGTCCATGGCAGCGAGGCGTCTGCAAGGCTGCGCGTGAGCAGGATCAGCACGCCGGCAACGATTGCGATAAGCCCGGCGATGCGTGTGCCGTCAGGTCTTTCGCGAAACAGCGCAATCCCGATCAGCGCCGCGGCGAGCGGCATCGAGCCGCCGAGCAGAATCCCCGAAGAGGCCGCCGGCGTGGAATGGATTGCCAGCGTGGTCAGCAGGAAGAAGACAGCGCCCGAACCGGACACCATGATCGCCAGCAGGTGAAGCGGCAGGCCCTTCGGCAGCAGTCCCGTCTTCAGCCAGACAGGCGAAAGCACCAGCGCCGGAATTCCGAAGCGGATCAGCCCGATATCGATCGAGCCGAGGGGCGTTGCGGCGCTGTGGCGGGTGACAAGAAACCATGTCGCCCAGATCAGCACGGTAATGGTGCCGCCGGCATAACCCAGTACCTGCGATGGCGACTTGTCGTTCGTGAAAGCAATGGTGGTCATCGTCCTGTCCTTTCTTTCATCCGGAGCCTGTCCGGTTGAAGAGAAGACTAGCGCCAGAGGTCAGGGCATGTCCTTGCTATCTATGGCTCAAAAATCATGCTATGCGCAATCTTCTGCCAATTGATGTCGGCGGGGGTCGCGAAAATGCCAAATCTCGATAAATTCGATATTGCCATCCTGAAGTGCCTGCAGGAGGATGCACGGGCCACAAATGTCGAGATCGCCGAGAAGGTGAACCTTTCGCCGTCGCCCTGCCTGCGCCGCATCCGCAATCTCGAACGGTCCGGGATCATCCGCGGTTACACGGCAGATATCGATCGCAAGGAGGTCGGTCTCGGCCTGACCGTCTTCGTCGAATTCAAGGTCGTCCAGCACAGCCGCGAAAATTCCGAGGCGCAGCAGAAGGCGCTGCTCGCCATCCCCGAGATCGTCTCCTGTTTCCTGATCTCAGGCACGGCCGATTTCCTCGCCGAAGTGGTGGTGGAGGATCTCGCCGCCTACGAACGGCTTCTGACGGAAACGCTGTTGACCCTGCCGAATGTCAGCGACATCCGCTCGAACTTCGCCATCCGCAGCATGAAGACGCATGGGCCGTTGAAGTTGCCCGAGGGAAAATAATTTCCCTCGGGCATTATTGCGGGTTAGAGCAGCGTCCCGCTGAGGATGAGCAGCGCCACCGAGAAGTAGATGACGAGCCCGGTGACATCGACCAGCGTGGCGACGAAGGGGGCCGAGGCGCTGGCCGGATCGAGCCGGAGCTTCTGCAGCACGAAGGGCAGCATCGAACCGCAGATCGAACCGAAGGTGACGATCCCGATCAGGGCGGCAAACACCGTAACGGCGACCATCTGCCAGTGCGGGCCGTAATCGTAAAGCCCGGCCGACTGCCAGAAGACGATGCGGATGAAGCCGACGAGGCCGAGGATCGCGCCGAGCACGACGCCGGTCGGCAGTTCGCGCAAAAGCACCTTCCACCAGTCCGAGAGCTTCAGCTCGCCGAGCGCCAGCGCCCGGATGATCAGCGAGGTCGCCTGCGAACCGGAATTGCCGCCCGAGCTCATGATCAGCGGGATGAACAGCGTCAGCACCACGGCCTTTTCCAGCTCGCCTTCGAAATGCTGCATGGCGCTTGCCGTCAGCATCTCGCCGAGGAAGAGCGCAGCGAGCCAGCCGGCGCGCTTGCGGATCATGCCGGCGAAGCTGATCTTCATGTAGGGCTGGCCGAGCGCCTCCATGCCGCCGAACCTCTGGGCCGCTTCCGTCGTGTCTGATATCATCGTGTCGATCACGTCGTCGACAGTGACGATGCCGAGTATTTGCCCCTGTTCGTCGATGACGGGCAGGGCAAGCAGGTCGTGCTTGCGGATCAGCCGGGCGACATCCTCCTGCTTCATCAGCGGATCGGCCGAAACCGGCGCGCCCTTCTGTGCCACGGAAAGGATCGAAGCCTCCGGCTCGCCGGTGATGAGGCGACGCAGCGTCACCACATGCAGCAGCGCATGGCTGACCCCATCCAGCACATAGATGGCGTAGACGGTCTCGCGCGAGCGTTCGACCTGGCGCACATGGTCGAGTGTGCGGGCGACGGTCCAGCTGTCAGGCACACTGACGAACTCCGTCGTCATGATGCCGCCGGCCGTGCGCGGCGGATAGCCCATCAGGTGCTGGATCGCGATGCGCACCGGTTCGTCGAGGCTGGAGAACAGCCGGGCGCGGGTCTCGCCGTCGAGTTCGAGCAGCACGTCGGCGACGCGGTCGTTCGACATGCCGTGCAGTAGCCGGGCGGCATCCTCGGCGCTGATCAGCGCAAGGATCTGTGCGGCGTTGCGAAGCTCCGGCCGGTCGAGGATGTTGACCGCATAGTCCAGCGGCATGCCGCATAGAACACGCCCGGCGTCCTGGACGCTCAGCGCGTTCAACGCTTCGACGCGTTCGGCGATCGTTGCGCCGCGGCTGTTGTTGATGAAGGCACGGGCGGCGTGGCCTGCCCGAAGAGGGAAGCGATTGATATTCATTTGAGGCTCGCCTTTCCGTCGATCCGCCGTAGCGTCCGATCAGGCGAGCCGACAGGCGTCGGTCAGCGCACGAGGGTCGCGTACGGCAAAGGCAATCGACTGCTACTGTCGCTTGGCATCGTTATGATGGCTCCGTTGAAATCCGTGGCTGACGAGTGTCATCCACGTGAATGCTAGGTGGTCCCGAACGCGGAAAAAGTCAAGCGGGATAAATGCTTAACGCCAGAATGCCGCACCCCTTGATGCGGCATTCCAGGCGGACATGGTTTGTAGATCTTGCTGCTCCGAAAAACACCGGCCCTGCCGGCTGCGATCTCAGAATCCTGCAAGCACCGCTTTGCCCCTCATCCTGCCGCTTTCGACCATGGCATGCGCCGTCTTGAGGTTTGACGCATTGATCGGCCCGACGATCTCTGAAAGCGTGGTGCGGATCTTTCCGGCGTCGACGAGTTCGGAAATCTTGTTCAGCAGCTTGTGTTGCTCGATCATGTCAGGGGTGCCGTAGAGCGGGCGGGTGAACATCAGCTCCCAATGGACAGAGACGGCCTTGCGCTTGAAGGGTACGATATCGAGCGTCTTCGGATCGTCGATCAATGCGAAGCGGCCCTGCGGCGCAATCGCTTCGACGATGTCGCCGATATGGCTGTCGGTATTGGTGGTCGAGAATATGAATCCCGGCGCGCCGATGCCAAGCGCTGCCACCTGCGGCGCGATCGGCCTAGAATGGTCGACGACATGATGCGCGCCGAGTTCCTTCACCCAGTCCTGCGTTTCCGGCCGCGAGGCCGTGGCAATCACCGTCAGGTCGGTCAATACCCGGGCGATCTGAATGGCGATCGAGCCGACGCCGCCGGCGCCGCCGATGATCAGGATGGAGCGTCCCGCTCCCGAAACCGCGTCCTGCACCTTCAGCCGGTCGAATAGCGCTTCGTAGGCCGTGATCGAGGTCAGCGGCAGGGCGGCCGCGGCCGCGAAATCGAGGCTCTTCGGTTTGGCGCCGACGATACGCTCGTCGACGAGATGGAATTCGGCATTGCTGCCCGGGCGGCTGATGACGCCGGAGTAGAACACCTCGTCGCCGGGCTTGAACAGGGTGACATCAGCGCCGATGGCCTTGACGATGCCGGCGGCATCCCAGCCGAGCACCTTGAGTTCGTCTGCGGGCGGCGCGGAATGGGCGCGCACCTTCACGTCGACGGGATTGACCGAAACGGCTTTGATCTCGACGAGCAGATCGTGGCCTCCAGCCTCCGGCATCGGCAGCTCGACATCGATGAGCGAGGTCTCGGCGGAGATCGGCTGGGGCGTTCTGTAGGCGACGGCGCGCATGGGAAACTCCTGTGTTCGTTGCACGGAAGCTAGATGCGCACTATAGTCTGACAACGCAAGAATGCACAAATTCTGTACGTAGTACCCAAAAGGATACTGTAAAATGTCATTGCCGCGCCAAGCTCGTCAAGAATTTCCCCGGTTGCCCGGTCGAAGCGACGCTGACTTACCTCGACGGGAAGTGGAAGGGCGTGATCCTGTTTCATCTGATGCAGGGAACCCTGCGCTTCAATGAATTGCGGCGTAAGCTGCCGGCCGTGACCCAACGCATGCTGACCAAGCAGCTGCGTGAACTGGAAGAGTCTGGCCTGGTATCACGCACCGTCTATCCGGTCGTGCCGCCGAGGGTCGAATATGCAATGACGCCGCTCGGCATGACGCTGAAGCCCGTCATCCAGGCATTGGCCGCCTGGGGCGACGATTATGTCTTCTGCAGCCCGGAAGGCCGCGAGCTGCGCTTGGCCTCAGACGGCCTGCGCGCTCCGGTCGCGGCGCTCGAGGCGTAGCGAGGCTGCAAAGACGAACAGGCCGAGGAAGGACAGCGCCGCGCCGACATAACCGGTTGCCGCAAAACCGTACCCCCCGGCGATGACGAGGCCGCCGAGCCAGGCGCCGATCGCATTGGCGATGTTGAAGGCGGAATGGTTGGACGCGGCCGCAAGCGTCTGCGCGTCGGCGGCGACATCCATCAGCCGCGTCTGCAGCGCCGGGCCGGCGGCAAAGCCGCAGCCGACGAGGAAGACGGAAAGCCCGAGAAAATAGGGATTGGCGGCGGTCAGCGAGAAGGTGGTCAGCACGACGATATTATAGATCAGCGACCCGCCGATCGTGCCGAGCAGCGATTTGTCGGCGAGCCACGAGCCGATGAAATTGCCCGCATTCATGCCGACACCGAAGAGGACCAGCATGATCGGAACGGCCGTTTCCGGCAGCATCGCCACCTCAGTCGTCGTCGAGGCGATATAGCTGAACATCGCGAACATGCCGCCGTAACCGACGGCGGCGATGCCGAGCGTCAGCCACACCTGCGGCCGGCGGAAGGCGCCGAGTTCGCGCAGGAAGCCCGCTTCCGCGGAAACCCTGTCCTTCGGAACGTAGAACCAGATCAGCACCACGGTCAGCAGGCCGAGCACGCCGACCGAGAAAAACGCCACCTGCCAGTCGAGCGACTGGCCGAAGAAGGTCGTCAACGGCGTGCCGAGAAGTGTGGCAACGGTCAGGCCGAGCATGACGCGGCCAACGGCACGGGCGCGGCGATGCGCCGGCACCATCGAGGCGGCGACAAGGGCCGCGACGCCGAAATAGGCGCCATGCGGCAGGCCGCTGACGAAGCGCAGCAGCGTGAAACTTTCGAAGGTCGGCGCCATGGCGCTCGATATATTGCCGGCGGCAAAGATCAGCATCAGGGCCAAAAGCAGCGTGCGGCGCGCCATCTTCGCAGCGAGCACGGCAATAACAGGTGCGCCGACGACGACGCCGAGCGCATAGGCGCTGATGACGTAGCCGGCTTGCGGCGTCGTGACCGAGAAGGTCTGGGCGACATTGGGCAGCAATCCCATGATTGCGAATTCCCCGGTGCCGATGCCGAAGCCGCCGCAGGCGAGCGCCAGCTGGACCAGCGCCACGGTCATTGCCGATGGCAGCGCTTCATCCTGGCGATCAATGGAGTTCCGGCTATCGACTGAAATATTGGCGGCAATCTCACTCACGAGAGCTCCTCGAGGCGGTTTCTGCTTGGCAATGGCCGCTGGCGCAGGCGCAGCCGCAAGCCGATCGGTGGAAATGGCGGGAGGTGGAGACGATGTCTCCGATAGACCATCTATCCGTGAGCTCTCGGCTGTCGTCGAGTGCATTTTTTGCAGTGCAGCGTCCTGCTATGTGCATACGTCTATTGCAATTTTTGCATTTCTGCCCTTTGTCAGGAAAGAAGGCTGCGCTTGAAATCGGCGATACCGCAACCATCTCAGGGCAAGGCAGGAGCATTTCCGCGCCAGAGACGGGAGCTCTTATGAAGCTTGTAGGCTTTTTCAATCGCGACGGCGGGACCTTCAAGACCACCGACATGCTGGCCTATGAGAAGAGGGCGGAGGCGGCTTTCCGCGAAGCGGGGCACGATTTCGACGCCATCGTCTTCTCAGGAAAGGAAATCGTTCCTGCCATGGAGCGGGCGGCCAAGCGCGACGATATCGACGGTATCGTTGCCGGCGGCGGCGACGGCACGATTTCGGCGGCGGCATCGATCGCCTGGAAGAACGGAATTGCGCTCGGCGTCGTGCCGGCCGGCACGATGAACCTCTTTGCCCGCTCGCTGCGTGTGCCGCTCGATATCTGGCAGGCGCTCGATGTGCTTGCCTCCGGCGAGGTCGACAATGTCGATATCGCCAGCGCCAACGGCCGGCCCTTCATCCACCAGTTTTCCGCCGGCCTGCATGCCCGCATGGTGCGTTACCGCAACGCTTACAGCTATCGGTCCCGGCTGGGCAAGATCCGGGCGAGCACGAAGGCGGCTTTGGGCGTCATCTTCAACCCGCCGGAATTCGAGGTCGAGTTCGAGGCGATCGGCATGCGCGAGCGCCGCAGGGTGTCGGCGATCTCAGTCTCCAACAATCCCTTCGGCGAGAACGCGCTGCTCTACGCCGATAATTTGAGAAGCGGCGAACTCGGCTTCTACACGGCAAATCCGCTGAAACCCCTCGGTGTCGCCCGCCTCGCCATCGACATGCTGCGCGGCAAGGTCCGCGAGAATGCCGATGTCATGGTGATGCATCCGGCCGAAGTGCACCTGCATTTCCCGAAACTACGCTCCAAGGCTAATTGCGTCATGGACGGCGAGTTGCTGCCGCTCGAACGCGACGTCTCGATCCGGCTGCATCCGGGCGAATTGAAGGTTCTCGTCAAGCAGGGTCTCGCCGCCCAGGTGAATGCGGACGAACGCCGCGAGCCCGCTGCGTAAGTCGGCCGGCTGCGTAAGTCGGCGTCGCGTAATTTCAGAGCCGCGGCAGATAGGTGCGGTAATCGAAATCCGAGACGGTGCGCAGATGCGCAAGCGCTTCCTTGCGCTTGGTGTCGCCATAGAGCGCCTGATAACGCGCGCCGAAGATATCGGTGATGAAGGGCGAGGTGCGGAAGGTCTCGACGGCGCTGAGGAAATCATGCGTCAGTCGCGCCGTATTCGCAGGTATGTACGAGGGCGTCGTCTCTTCGCCGGGGTCGAGTTCGCCGTCGAGACCGGCGAGCATGCCGCCGAGGATCGCTGCCAGCAGCAGATAGGGATTGGCGTCGGCGCCGGCGACGCGGTGTTCGATGCGTGCGGCCGGGCCATCCTTGTCGGGTATGCGGATCGCCGTGCCGCGATGGCCGCTGCCCCAGGTCAGATCGACAGGCGCAAACGAGCCCGGCTGGAAGCGGCGGTAGGAATTGGCGAAGGGGGCGAAGATCAGCTGCGCCGCGCGCATGGTATCGAGCAGGCCTGATATCACCGATTTGAGCAGCTTCGGCTCGCCGCCCTTGGCATCGAGGATGTTGCGGCCTTCACCGTCGATGATGCTCGCATGCACATGCAGACCGGAGCCGGCATGTTCGGAATAGGGCTTGGCCATGCAGGTCGATTTCAGCCCGTGGCGGCGCGCCGCCTGTTCGGCGATGCGCTTGAGATAGAGGCAATCGTCGGCGGCTGCCAGCGCATCCGCGCGGTGCAGCAGGTTGACCTCGAACTGGCCCGGACCGAATTCCGCCGTCGTCGCATCCGCCGGCAGGTCCTGCGCCCTCGCATAGGCCCTCAGGGTCTGCAAATAGCCATCGAGCGCGTCGACGGCGCTCATGTCGTAGAGCTGGAAACCGTTCGGTTGGCCGCGATAGCTGAGGCTTTCGGGCGGGCAAGGGCGTCCGGTCTCGCGCCAGTCTCCCGACATCACGTAGAATTCCAGTTCGGTGGCGACGACGGGCGTTAGCCCGCGCGCCGCATAGCGCTCGACCACCGAGGCGAGGATGGCGCGCGGATCCATGAAGCTCGGGCTGCCGTCGAATTCATGCATGGTTGCGAGCACCTGCATCGAGCCCTCGGGCGCCCAGGGCATCGGCGCCAGGCTGCGTCGGTCGGGGACGACTTTGCCGTCGGGATCGCCGATCGTCAGCGACAGGCCGGTGATATCGTCATTGTCGTCGCCCCAGATGTCGAGCGATTGCGTCGAGGTCGGCAGACGGATGTCACCGGCCCAGACCTTGTCTTCGGCGCCGGGCGGAAGCTGCTTGCCGCGCAGGTCGCCGTTCATGCCGACGATCAGGATCTCGAAACGCGGGTCGTCGCCTTTCGTCTTGCCGTCCATCCTGTCGCTTGTCATGACCTTGAAAATCCCCCGGGACAAGGCCAAGCTCCTATCCCATCGACATCAGCCTTTCAATCCGCGAGGGTCTTTACCAATCATGCCCGATACTTACCCACCCTCGAATCTTGCCGCGATCGACGCCGCGCACCACCTGCACCCCTTCGCCGACATGAAGAAGCTGAATGCCGAGGGCGCGCGTATCATCCAGCGCGGCGAGGGCGTCTACATCTTCGACAATCACGGCAGGAAATATCTCGACGGCTTCGCCGGCCTCTGGTGCGTCAATATCGGCTACGGCCGCCGGGAGATTGCCGACGCCGCCACCAGGCAGATGAATGAGCTGCCCTATTACAACACCTTCTTCGGCACGACCTCGACGCCGGCGACGCTGCTTGCGCAGAAGGTCACCTCCCATGCCGGGGGGCGGTTCAACCATATCTTCTTCACCGGCTCCGGCTCGGAGGCGAACGACACCTGGTTCCGCATGGCCCGTGTCTACTGGAGCGCCGTCGGCAAACCGTCGAAGAAGATCGTCATATCGAGGAAGAACGGCTATCACGGTTCGACCGTCGCCGGCGCCAGCCTCGGCGGCATGAAATACATGCATGAGCAGGGCGATCTGCCGATCCCTGGAATCGTCCATATCGGCCAGCCCTATTGGTACGGCGAGGGCGGCGATCTCTCACCCGCCGAATTCGGTCTCAAGGTTGCCCGCGAGCTCGAAGCGAAGATCGACGAACTCGGCGAGGAGAATGTCGCCGCCTTCGTCGCCGAACCCGTGCAGGGGGCTGCCGGCGTCATCATCCCGCCCGAGACCTACTGGCCGGAGATCGACCGCATCTGCAAGGCGCGCAATATCCTGCTGGTGACCGACGAGGTAATCTGCGGTTTCGGCCGTCTGGGCGCCTGGTTCGGCCACCAGTATTTCGGCGTCGAGCCCGATCTGGCGCCGATCGCCAAGGGGCTTTCCTCCGGCTACCTGCCGATCGGCGGCGTACTCGTCAGCGACCGCATCGCCGATGTGCTGATCAACGATGTCGGCGACTTCAACCACGGTTTCACCTATTCCGGCCACCCGGTCTGCGCTGCCGCAGCCCTCGAAAACCTGCGCATCATCGAAGAGGAAAGACTGGTCGAGCGCGTGCGCGACGATATCGGCCCCTATTTCGGCAGGGCCTGGGCAGAGCTCGCAGACCATGATCTGGTCGGCGAAGCCGCCAGCATCGGCCTGATGGGCGGACTGCAGCTTGCCGCCGAGAAGAGCACGCGCGCTCGTTATGCCAAGCCCGATCAGGTCGGTGCGCTGGTGCGCAACCACGCGCTGGTGAACGGTCTCGTGCTGCGCGCCACCGGCGACCGCATGCTCGCCTCGCCGCCGCTCGTCATCAGCCACGCCGAGGTGGACGAGATGGCGAGGATCACCAGGCTGGCGCTCGATTTGGCCTGGAAGGAACTGAAATCCTGATTGCGCTCAGCCCAGCTAGCTGGGCCTAAAGCTCGAAATCCTGCGACTTGATATCCTCGGCGCCATGCTTGACACGTAGGACCACGATGCGGTCGTGATAGGAGCGGTAGTAGATGCAGCGGTTCCGGTAGGGCAGGCCGCGCAGGCCTTCCGCAATGTGGTCGCGTGGAGATCCGGTGAAGTCCACTTCGGCGATCCAGGCGATCTTCGCGGTCAGGTCGGCCAGAAACTCATGCGCGTAGTGGGGGCTGCTCTCGGCGATATAGCGTCGAATATTCCGCAGATCCTCAATGGCGGATGGAGCGATAATCAGGCGTTTCGGTTTGATGGCCTTAGCTTTCGTTCATGACGTCTTTGAGGAGCTCCGCGCCGGTAGCGTATTCCTTGCCGAGGCCGGCTTCGATCTCGGCATCCGCCGCCTGAATATCCTTACGCAGCACCTGCATTTTCAGCTCGTGGTCGGCGAGCATACGGATGCCTGCCCGCACGGCCTCGGTTTCGGTGCCGAACCGGCCATTGCGGACAAGATCCGATAGAATCCCGTCATAGGTATCGCCAAGGGAAAAGGTTTTTGCCCGTGCCATGTAGATTTACTCCCTGCTCTTAGTGTATGACAAATACAATACTTTTACAATATTCGAGCATGCTGGATATGGCCAACGAGCTAATGGCTCAGCGCCTCCGAGCACAGTGAATGAGATAGCGAGGATCACGAAACTGGCGCTGGATTTGGCCTGGAAGGAGCTGAAATCCTGATTGTGCTCAGCCCGGCTGGTTGACCCAAGCATAGCCGAAACGGTAGCGGTCGTCGCCGCGCCCATAGAGATAGGGCACGTCGATCACCGACGCCTGCGGTGCGGACACGCCGAGATGGGTCTGCAGCCATTCAGCCATATCAGGCGGAAATGCTTCGCTTCCTCCCCTCTGCGGGAGGAGCCACACCAGGAGAAGCGGTCGCCGGCCGGTAAGATCCGGGTGGAAGCCAGGATAATCCACCGAGAGGATCGGCACGCCGGGAATATCCTGCCTGAGATTGCCGGCGAGCAGGCTGTCCCCGGCAAGGATCGCCGCCGGTTCGGCCTGTTTGCGCAAGGTTTCCAGCATGCCGGCATAGGGCCTGTTCAGCCGCTCGTAATGACCGGAAAAGCGCGCAGTCGCAACGCTCCCGTAAAGGGCCGCCGGCACGCCGATCATGATGACGGCGACGATGGGCATGAAACGCCGGAACGCCCTGTCTGTCGCGACGCCCACTGCCTCGATCTTCAGGCAGAAATAGAGCGGCAGGATGAAGAGCATCGGCACCAGCCAGCGATCCTTGATGCCGGCCGCGCCGCCGAAGACGATCAGAAGCAGAATGCCGGCGAGGAAGACGAGCATCATCCGCTCGAACAGCCGCGTCCATTCCGAACCGGCGGTCAGCGCCGGACGAAGGCTCTTGCCGAAGACGATCGCGAACACCGCCACAGTCAATCCGGCAAAGCTGATGATGGCGAGAGCCAGAGAACTGATGCCCATGGACACCTGCTTAAGATAGCTCGCATCGCCGCTCGCGGTCATCTTCTCCAGGGTGCGTGCGGTGGCGAAATCGAGATTGTCCTTCAGCCAGAAGAGATGCGGCAGGGTGATGACGAGCGCCACCGCCGCCGTCAGCACCAGCCGCCAGTCGAAGATCCGTGGCCGCAGGCGCGCATCCGAGAGCGCGGCAATGAGGGCTGCCGCCGGCAGGATCGCGAAATTATATTTGGCAAGCAGGCCGAAACCGATGCCGATGCCTGATATCAGATAGGAGGCAAGGCTCGGCTGCTTCAGGCTGCGGATGAAGCCGTAGAAGAAGATGCTGGCCGAGAAGAACACCGCGACCGTGTGCGTCAGGTCGCGCTGCATCTCGAAAGCCATCTGCGGGATCGTCAGCAGCCCAAGCGTGGCGATCGCCACCAGCGCCTTGTCGCGCAGGATAAGCCGCGCGGTCAGGCCGTAGAGCACGTAGGAGCTGAACAGCAGTAGGTTCTTCACCACCGAAAGGGCGGTTAGCGAGACGCCCGCAAACTGGAAGACGGTGTATTGCAGCCAGTTGTAGAAGGGCGGCTGCGGGCCGTAGCCGGCGGCAAGCCATTGCGAGCGGAAGGCCTGTTCGGCCTCGTCGAGATCGAGCGAATGCGAGGTTGCGAGCCGCACGCCGACCTGGAGCACGAAATAGGTTGTCAGCAGAACGAAGATCCAACTGATGTCGCGACGGCTGCTCTCGGTCATTCTATCTGGTCTCCGGCCGAACCCAGGCGTAGCCGAGCGCGAAATTGTCGCCCTGGCGGCCGAAATAATAAGGAAGCGACAGCGAGCCGATCTCCTGCAGCGCAATGCCCGCCGCCGTCAGCGCCGAAGAGAACCGCTCCGGCATGACCGCATCGGCAGCCGTCGCCGTCTTTTTGCCCCGCCAGACGATCAGCACCGGCCCCTTGGCATCGTCATAGGCCGGAATGCCCGGCGCCGGAAAATCCGGGATCACCACCGGTACATCGGGAAATTGCAGCCGCATGTTCCCGCCGATATAGGGGTCGGAAGCGATCACCAGCGCCGGTTCCACCTGTCGTGTCATCTCGCGCGAAAAACCTGCCATCGGCACATTCGGCCGGCTATAGGTGCCGATCAGCCCGGCGCCGACGACACGGAAACCGAGGGCGATCAGCACGCAGGCCATCAGCACCGGCAGTACCGGCCGGAGGCGGCGCAGCCCGGCGGAAAGGTCGAGCCCGGCCGCCTGCATTTTCGCCAGGAAATAGATCGGCAGCACCAGCAGGAACGGGTCGAGCCAGCGCTCGCGAACCGTGGTGGAGCCGGTGAACAGCACGATGAGAGCAATGCCGGCGAGACTTGCGAGCATCATCCGCTCCATCATCCCAGTCCAGCGGTTGCCCGCCGAAAGCGCCCGGACAAAATCCCGGCGGAAGGTGGCGGCGAAGATCACGACCGGCAGCGCCGCAAAGGCGATGATGGCAACGAGAAAGGCGAGAAGGCCTTTGCCGATCCGCACGGCGCCGGCCGGTTCGCTGCCGGCGGCCATCTTGACCAGAGTGTCGGAGGAGGCGAATGCGAGATTTCCCTGCAGCCAGATCGCGTGCGGCAGGACGATGACAAGCGCGACAGTGATCGCCGCCAGCATGCGCCAGCCGAGCGCCCTGCGCCGCCATTCGGCATCGGGCAGGATGGCGATTAAAGCGACGACTGGCATCAGCGCGAAATTATATTTCGAGATCAGCCCGATGCCGGTCGCAAGCCCGAGCAGCAGGTAGCTGCCGATATCGGGGCGGTCGAGCGTGCGGAAGAACCCATAGAGAAACAGCGAGCTGGCAAAGAGCAGCGCCGTCGTGTGGGTCAGATCCTGCTGGGCCATGTAGGAGACCTGGGGCAGGGTGATCAGCGCCAGCATGCCGACGGCGGCAAGCGCCTCGTCCTTCAGCGCCCGCCGTCCGGCAAGGCCGTAGAAGAGATAGGATAGGAACAACAAGATGTTCTTCGGGACAACAAGCGCGCCGATCGACATGCCCGCCACCGAAACGGCGGCATATTGCATCCAGTTGTAGAAGGGCGGCTGCGGGCCGTAGCCCGCCAGCAGATATTGCGAGAAGAAGGATTGCTCGGCCTCGTCGAGCTCCAGCGAATGCGGAAGCGCGATGCGCAGAGCGATGTTGAGCACGAAATAGGCTGCAAGCAGCAGGCCCGCGGTTTTGATCGTCCTCGTCGCGCGCTCCAGCATCGTGCTGCCGGCTTAGGCTTGGGTTTGATCGTCGAAGATCTGCCGCACGATATAATTCGGAGAGGCATCGTCGCGGTAATAGGTGCGCGCGATCATTTCCGCCAGGATGCCGGTGGTGATCATCTGCACCGACGACAGCAGCAGCACGACACCGACCATCAGCATCGGTCGCGTGCCGATGTCGTTGCCCAGGATGAACTTGTCGAAGCCGAGATAGAGCAGGATCAGCATGGCGAGCGCGCCGAGGCCGAGACCGAGCGAACCGAAGAAATGCCCCGGCCGCGCCTTGTAGCGCATGAAGAACATCACCGACAGCAGATCGAGGATGACGCGGAACGTGCGCGAAATGCCGTATTTCGAAACGCCGTGCTCGCGGGCATGGTGGGTGACGGCCATCTCGCCGATGCGCGAACTCGGGACGACACCGGCGACCCAGGCGGGGATGAAGCGGTGCATCTCGCCCATCAGCTTCACCTGCTTGATGATCGAGGCACGGTAGATCTTCAGGCTGCAGCCGTAATCATGCAGTTTGACGCCGGTGATGCGGCCGATCAGGGAGTTGGCGCACCAGGAGGGGATCTTGCGCAGGAACAGACCGTCCTTGCGGTTCTTGCGCCAGCCGACCAGAAGGTCGAGTTCACGCCGTTCCAGCTCGGAGACCATCGAAGGAATATCCTTCGGGTCGTTCTGCAGGTCGCCGTCCATCGTCGCGATCAGACGCCCGCGGGCGGTATCGATGCCGGCCTGCATGGCGGCAGTCTGGCCAAAGTTGCGCTGCAGCTCGACGATCCTAAGCGCCAGCCCCTCGCCTCCGACGTATTTGCGGGCGTTGACGAGCGTCGCATCCGTGCTGCCGTCATCGACGAGGATTAGCTCCCAGCGATGGGGGTAGCTAACCATCGCAGCCACGACACGCTCGATAAGCGGGCCGACGCTTTCCTCTTCGTTGAAAATGGGCACGACCAGCGACAGTTCGAGCGATTGTACCGGATCATTCGTACCGCGAATGGGCTCTACGGTTGTCTGCAACTTTCATCTCCAAAAGGCCGGACGGCCGAGCAAGCCTTACTGCTGCCGCCGCACTTGCGGAAGGCTACTACATGAAGTGTCCGCCGGTTGCCAGCCGGCAATGGCGGTTTCCCATAATCGGCTGATCTGCCGCGGCGCTATTTGGCGCCGCCTTCCACCCAGGAGTAACCTATGGAGAAGCTGCGTTTGCCGTCACCGAAGAGATAGGGCAGCGTCAGCGTCTTCAACTCCTGCAGATGAATGCCCGATCTCACGAGGTCATTGGCGAAACCGGGGGAAATTGTCGGGTCATCTGCGGTCTCGCCGCGCCAGATAACCAGAACCGGTCCCTTCGCGTTCGCATATTCGGGAACCCCGGCACCCGGAAAGAACGGGATCACGACGGGAATGTCGGGAAACTCCAGCCGCATGTTGCCTGCCACGAACTTGGTTCCCGCCAAAATGAGAACCGGCTTGCGGGTCGCGGTCAATTCAGTCACGTAGCCGGAAAAGGGTACGTTCGTTCTCGTATAAGTGCCGATATATTGAATGCCGACGATCCGGAAAAGAAGGATCGACAGGATGACGACCATGAAGACCGGCACCACTGGCCGGAAGCGGGCAAGACCGGCGGAAAGATCGAGGTCTGCGGTTTCCAGTTTCAGGAACAGATAGATCGACAGGACGAGCAGGCATGGGTCGAGCCAGCGCTCGTGGATATCGCTCGCGCCGGCGAACAGGATCACGCCGACGAAGGCGAGTAGGCTGATGACCATCATCCGCTCGATCACCCGGATCATCGGGCTGGAAGAGGAGAGCGAGCGAAAGAAGTCGCGCCGGAAGGCGGCAGCAATGAGAACGATCGGCAATGCGACGAAGCCGAGGACGGCGATGATGAGAGATAGCAGTCCCTGCCCGATGCGGGGGAGGCCGGCCGGGGCCAGGTGTTCGGCGGTCATCCGCTCCAGCGTCGGCGCAGAGGCGCTGGCGAGATTGTCAGGCAGCCAGAGCGCATGCGGCAGCACGATCAAAATGGCAATGACGGCCGCCGGCAGCAAACGCCAGTCGATGAGACGGTTGCGCCATTCCCGCTCCGGCAGCACGGCGATCAGGGCGGCAAATGGCAGGATAGCGAAATTATACTTCGAGATGAGCCCTATCCCGGTGGCGATGCCGATGAGGAGATAGCTCCCGATCGTCGGCCGGCGCAGCGTGCGGAAAAAACCGAATAGGAAGAGCGAGGTCGCAAACAGCAGGGCAACCGTATGGGTCAGTTCGCGCTGCGCCATCAGGCCGACCTGCGGCAGGGTAATCAGGCTCAGCATGGCGATGGCTGCGAGCGAACGGCTCTTCAGTACCTCGCGGGCAGCAAGCCCGTAGAAGAGATAACAGCCGAAGAGGATGATGTTCTTGGGCACCGAGAGCACCCACATCGATATGCCGGTCACCGAAACGATGGCATATTGGATCCAGTTGTAGAAGGGCGGCTGCGGGCCGTAGCCGGCGAGCAGGTATTGCGAGTAGAAGGATTGCTCCGCCTCGTCGAGATCGAGCGTATGCGGCAAGGCGATGCGAAGCGCGATGTTCAGCAGGAAATAGCCTGCCAGAAAAATGCTTGCGCTCGTAATGCTTTTGGTAATCCGCTCCAACATCGTCTCCACGTCAAGCCGGCAAGGCGCCGTCACGGCGCTCGGATCGTCGGCGTGGAAGCCTGTTCGCCACCGCCGCCATCAACTCCGCCGTTGTGCGCAACCTTCATTTCTCCTAAAAGGCCTGGCGACGGAACCGCTGCCTATGCCGAAGCCAAGCGAGGAATGCCTACTACATGAAGAGTTCGATCGTTGAAAGCCGGCAATCCTGGTTTATGCGCAATCGCATGACCGTTCTGACGGTCGTCATCGTCGCAGCCTATGGCCTCTTCATCCAATGGTTCTGGGGTTGGCCTGTTATCATCAGGCAGTGGGCCGATGTCGGCGCGGGTCCGGTGATCGGTGCGCTGGTGCTGCTGACGAGCACCTATTTCCTGCGCACCTGGCGCATCTATGATTATTTTCCGAAGGAAACGGCTGGCCGGTTCGCGGTCCTCTTCCGCGTCACGCAGATCCACAACCTGTTGAACATCATGCTGCCCTTCCGCACCGGCGAGACCAGCTTTCCGCTCTTGATGCGCACCGAATTCGGCATTCCGCTGACGCGCGGAACCTCGGCGCTGTTCGTCATGCGGCTGCTTGATCTGCACGCCCTTCTGGCCGCCGCCGGCATCGGTTTTGCCGTCGCTTCAGCCGATGCGGCTGTTGCCTGGTCGCTCTGGACGGTCTTCCTGTTGCTGCCGGTCGCGGCTTTCGCCGCCCGCAAGCCGCTGCTGCGCCTGGCCGCCAGACTGCTGCCGAAGAAGGCGCAGAAATTCGTCGCCGAGATCGAAAACGGCTTGCCGCTCGATGCCATCGCCTTTGCGCGCGCCTGGGCGATGACCATCGTCAACTGGCTGGTGAAGGTGATGGTGCTGGCCTGGGCGCTCGGCCTGATGGGTGTGTTGCCGATGGCCGCAAGTTTCGGCGGCGCGCTCGGCGGCGAGCTCTCCTCCGTGCTGCCGATGCATGCGCCGGGCGGCGTCGGCACCTATCCGGCCGGCATCACCGCCGGCGCCATCGCCTTGGGCGCCTCGAGCGAGCGGCTGGCCCTGGCCGCGCTGGCGCAGGCAAGCGTCAATGCCCACCTGCTGATCATCGTCTCGGCACTGACAGGCACCGCGATTTCACTGCCGCTCGGGCGTCGCGGCAAGCTCTGAAATCCGTTTTCTCAAAAACGCCTGCTCCGGCTCCTGCCGGCAGAGAGACAGCGCCGTTTCATAGGCCTCGATCGCCTCATCGGTCCGGCCTAAACGGCGCAGGAAATCGGCGCGCGCCGAATGGGCGAGATGATAGGCCTGCAGCTCCCGGCGTCCCAGAATGCTATCGACCAGATCCAGCCCCTTCGCCGGCCCTTCCGCCATCGCAATCGCCACGGCGCGGTTGAGCTCGACGATCGGGGAGGGCTGCGCCGCCAGAAGCAGATCGTAATAAAAGGCGATCTGCCGCCAGTCGGTCTCTTCAGCAGCCGGCGCCCGGGCATGTTCGGCGGCGATCGCCGCCTGCAGCGTATAGATGCCGATCTCTCCGGCTTCCATCGCCGCGGCGAGCAGCGCCAGGCCTTCCGCAATCTTCGCATGATCCCAGAGCGAGCGGTCCTGATCGGCAAGCAGCACCAGCGATCCGTCCCCGACGCGGCGGGCGGTGCGGCGGGAGTCCTGCAGCAGCATCAGCGCCAGCAGGCCGGAAACGTCGGGATGCGGTAGCAGCGCCAGAAGCAGCCGCGCCAGACGGATCGCCTCTGCGGTCAGGTCGGCGCGGACCACCTCCTCGCCCGAAGAGGCCGAATAGCCCTCGTTGAAGACGAGGTAGATAACGTGCAGCACCCGGTGGAGCCGCGGCGGCAGCGCCTCGCGGCCCGGCACCTCGTAGGGGATCCTCGCCGCCCGGATCCTGCCTTTGGCGCGCACGATCCGCTGGGCGACCGTCGGCGCCGGAATGAGGAAGGCATGGGCGATCTCTTCGGTGGTTAGCCCGCAGATTTCCCTCAGCGCCATCGCCATCTGCGCATCGGCCGGAATGAGCGGATGGCAGCAGGTGAAGATCAGCCGCAGCATGTCGTCCTCGATCGGTTCCATGCCGCCGATCTCCGTTGCATCGGGCGTGTAGAGGCTGTCTTCGATATGATGCTGCGAAGCATCGAAACGCGCCCGCCGCCGGATCGTGTCGATCGCCTTGAAGCGCCCCGTCGAAACGAGCCAGGCGACTGGATTGCCGGGAATGCCGTCCGCCGGCCATGTCCGGGCGGCCGCGGCTAAGGCGTCGTGAAGCGCTTCCTCCGCCCGGTCGAAATCGCCGAGCAGGCGGATCAGCGTCGCCAGCACCCGGCGCGACTGCGTCCGATAGATTTCCTCGATCACGCTTTCCAACGGCGCACCTCAGTCCGGCAAGGTTAGCATCCGCACGGGCCTCAGTTCGACCGCGCCGAAACGCGCCGACGGGATCCGTCCGGCAATTTCCCTGGCTTTCACCACATCCGGCGCTTCGATGACGTAGAAGCCGGCCAGATGCTCCTTCGTCTCGACATAGGGGCCGTCGGTGGCAGACAGTCTATTGTTTCGAACCTGCAGCACGATCGCCTTGTCCGGCATCTCAAGCGCATCGGCATGGATCATGATGCCGTCGCGGCGCAGCTTCTCGTCGAAGGCGAAATGCGCTTTGACGAGTTCATCGGTTTCATCAGGCGTCAGCGTCCCGTCCGTGTCGGCGCTGTTATAAATCAGGCAGATGTAGCGCATGGCTATTTCCCATCCTGGATGGCGTAAGTCGGGCGCACTTCGATTGAGCAATATTTGAGGATCGGAAAACTCGACGCAATCGTCTTCGCCTCCTCGATATCCTCGGCTTCGATCAGCACAAAACCTCCGAGGTGCTCTTTGATTTCGGCAAATGGGCCATCGGTCGCAAAGGCTTCGCCATTACGCAGGCGGACCGTGACCGCCGTTGACGGTTCATGCAAGGCGAGCGCCACCAGCAGATGACCGCTCTCTCGCCAGCGATTGTCGCTGGTGATGCACTCCTGTGTGAGCGCATCCCATTCGGTCTGAGGGACCAGCTTGCTTTTTTCCGTGTCGAACCAGATCTGGCATAGAAATTTCATTGGTCTCTCCTCATTTAGCTCCGAATTCGTGGATTGGCCGCACTTCGATCGCCCCGAGCCTGGCCAGCGGAATGCCTGACGCAATGCGGATCGCTTCGTTGAGATCCTTTGCCTCAATCAGGATGAAGCCGCCGAGCGCCTCCTTCGTCTCGGCGAAGGGACCGTCGGTCACCGACATCTCGCCACTGCGCACCCGCACGGTCACCGCCGATTTCGGCGGCTGCAGCGCCTGGGCGACGATCATATGCCCGCTTTCGACGAGGTCCTTGTCATAGTCCAAGGAATTGGTGTCGAGTTCTATCTTTTCCTCTTTCGTCATGGCGTCGAGTACCCCGCCATCGAACCAGACCTGACAAAGATATTTCATCGCGGCAGCCTCCTTGTGAGCGTTTCAATAACCTTGGACGACCGAGCTCCACGCATTTCGACAGCGGTGGAAAAAATATTTGTCCCGGCCGGCTGTCGAAATCGCAAGGCAGCACTCGACAAGGCTTCATCGAAACCTGTCGAGGAGAACGGAAATGAGCATTCTTGAATTCGCCCTGGCAAGCCAGGTCTGGGCTCGCCGCCACGAGAAGCGACAGCTGGCACTCGACGATACCGATGCGCTGAAGGCTCTTCTGCGCATCGCTTTCGTCACCGTGGCCTTCACCCTGCTGATATCAGGGGTGAACCTTGCCGCCGCCAGGCCGCAGATGCTGGCCGAGGGGTCGGCGCCGGTCGTCACGGGCAGATGAGGAAACGGCCTATTGGAAAGCCGTTTCGAAGAAGCTGCGCAACTTGCGTGAATGCAGCGCTTCCTTCGGCATGGCGGCCAGCTTCTGGACGGCGCGGATGCCGATCTGCAGGTGCTGGTTGACTTGCGTGCGGTAGAAGGCCGTCGCCATGCCCGGCAGCTTCAATTCGCCGTGCAGCGGCTTGTCGGAGACGCAGAGCAGCGTGCCGTAGGGCACGCGGAAGCGGAAGCCGTTGGCGGCGATCGTTGCCGATTCCATGTCGAGCGCGATTGCGCGCGCCTGGGAGAGCCGCTTCACCGGCCCGCGCTGGTCGCGCAGTTCCCAGTTGCGGTTGTCGATCGTGCCGACGGTGCCGGTTCGCATGATGCGCTTCAGCTCGAAACCCTCGTAGCCGGTGATTTCGGCAACGGCGGCTTCCAGCGCCACCTGCACCTCGGCCAGCGCCGGGATCGGTACCCAGACCGGCAGGTCGTCGTCGAGAACATGGTCCTCGCGCATATAGGCATGGGCGAGAACATAGTCGCCGAGCCGCTGGCTGTTGCGAAGACCGGCGCAGTGGCCGAGCATCAGCCAGGCATGCGGGCGCAGCACGGCGACGTGGTCGGTGATCGTCTTGGCGTTGGAGGGGCCGACGCCGATATTGATCATGGTGATCCCGGCATGGCCCTTCTTCTTCAGATGGTAGGCCGGCATTTGCGGCAGGCGGGTGAGGGCGGAATCCGTTTCCGGCGCGTGCGAGCCGGGCAGGGTGACGACATTGCCGGGCTCGACGAACGCAGTATGGCCGTCGCCGCCCTCCGCCATCAGCTTGCGCGCCCAGCTGCAGAATTCGTCGATATAGAACTGGTAGTTCGTAAACAGCACGAAGTTCTGGAAATGCTCGGCATGTGTCGCCGTATAATGCGACAATCGGGCGAGCGAATAGTCGATGCGCTGCGCGGTGAACGGCGCGAGTGGCGAGGGCTCTCCCGGCGGCGGGATATATTCGCCGTTGGCGATCTCGTCGTCGGTGGTGTTGAGGTCGGGCGTGTCGAAGATATCGCGCATCGGAATGTCGACGAATGCGTTGGTCGATGCTTCCACATGCGCACCCTCGCCGAAGGCGAAGTGCAAGGGGATCGGCGTCGTCGATTCCGAGACGATGACAGGAACGTTGTGGCTCTTCATCAAGAGCGCCAGCTGCTCCTTCAGGTAATGCTTGAAGAGCTTCGGCCGGGTAACTGTCGTCGTATAGATGCCGGGTGCCGTGACATGACCATAGGAAAGCCGCGAATCGACATGGCCGAAGCTTGTCGTCTCGATGCTGACCTGTGGATAAAAAGCGCGGTAGCGCGAGGAGATCGGCGCGCCCTGTGCGAGTTCGGCGAAGCTCTCGATGAGAAACGCCGTATTGCGCTCGTAAAGCGCCGTCAGCGCCTCGACCGCCTTGGCGGGATCATCGAAACTCTCAGGCTGGAAAGGCGGTGGAGAGGAAATGTCGAGGGGCGACAAAGGGGGGATTCGTTTGTTCATGACACATTATAGAGAGTTGTTCTTGACAAGCAAACGACGCGCGCCGACGGATTCCGATTTTTTATCCTGCTGCCTGTCCGATGCGATGTCGTCCAAAAGTGTGCAGCGGTTTTGTATGACGATCTGCATAAATCAAAGACTTAAAGCGCATTGCATGAATTCGGTTCGATGCGATGCGCTTTAGTCAGCGCACCGCAGGCGCGCAGAAGGTGCCGTTTCTCTCCAGGCAGGTATAGCTCGCCCCGAAATGCGACTGCGCCCCGCCGCCGCCTTCGTGCACCACGACTGCCGAAAACGTGATCGCGAAGATCGCCGCAAACAGCGTGATGATGCTAAAGCGTCTTGCCAGAATATAGATGTTCATCCCCTTATCCCCGATACGCAACTCTATCGTGACAAGAGTTTTGGCATGCGATGGCTGAACGGGTGCTGAGATGCCGGTTCATCAGCCGTTCAGCTTGCCGGACAGGCTCGGCCGACCGCCAGAGGCTTGGAGGCATGCCGCGTCGACATGCTTGGCGTTTTGGATGATGGCTGCGCAGGTGCGCTACGATACGCTTATAAGTTGGTTCGGCTATTCTTCGGCCGGCCAATCCCGCGCGGTATGGATCACACGCAAGATAACGACGCTTTCACGTCCCGCGATCGACCGCAGCTCATAAGAAATTATGTAGGGGAGCCGGGTGAGGGATTTTTCATAAGTGCCAGCTACTCGCCCTGGCCGACCGGTTGCAAATTCCCCAAGTTTCTTGCCGGCTTCCTCGATGGCGTCCACGACCCTTTCGGCCGCATCGGGGCTGTCCTTCGCGATGTAACGCAGAATTTCCAGATTATCTTGGTGTGCTTCCTTCGACCAAAGAACCGGCCTCATCCGCGCGGGGTCTTCCTGCGCTTGGCATCTTCGATGACCTCACGCATTTCGGCGACAGCCTGCTCGTGCGGTATAACGCGCCCAGCTTCCGCATCGGCCATGCCCCGCTTGATACCCTCGATGATTTCAAGCTCGCGCTCCACATAGGCCGCTACGGCCTCGCCAGCGAGGAACGATTTGCTGCGGTGCGTATCGGCGGCAATCCTGTCGAGCTTTTCTTTTACGTCGGGGCGGACCCGAATCGTCATGGTCGTGCTGCCGGCCATTTCGAAAACTCCTGTGTTGAACTGTGTACAATCTAACACATGTCGGCCTTGCCAGCTATCCCCCGCGTTCTCTCAGAGCCGCGTCCAGGTCTGAGACTTGCAAAGGATCTTCATCACGCAGCCCTGCATCCTTAGCGAATTGCCGGAAACCTTGCCCGCGCCGCTATAGGTCTTTTCGGCGGCCGGGTCGGTGATCTCGCCGGCATAGCTGCCGCCGGTTCCAGCAAGCGTGCCGATCTTCCGGCCGGCATATTTACCGGTCTTCAGCGTCACGCAATAACTGCCGCCGCAGGATGCGATCACCGCCGTATCACCGGCGGCCGTCTTCCAGCTGCCGACGATCGGCTCCTCGGCATGCGCGATACCCGCGATCACTGTTATGGCGCCGGCGAGAATGAAGCTGCGGATCATCTTTTCCTCCATGATGTCCCTGTTCGGCCGTGAAAATAACTGACGCGAACGTAAAGGTAAATAAGGTCAATCACTATCATGCTGACTGCTGAAAAACGGGAGAAAAAGCTATGCGGCGAGCGTTCAAAGAGATCGCCTCCTGATTTCATGATGAACGATCCGTTTATTTTCAAATCTGAATCTTTCGTAAAACCCGCTCGAAAATCCTTAATTCGCAGGGAGTCCGATGTTTAACGAAAATCCAATTTTACCAAGTGTTTGCACTTTGTTTGTCTCAAATTAATCATGCATTTTAGGCGTTTTTTGAAAGCCGTTTGGCATAGTGAACCCATCAAACGAGCGGGGCAAACCCGCCGGACCGAAAGGGCCGCAATCCGCGATAGACGGCAAGGCCTAGAGGTAAAACAGGGTCAGTCATAAACAGGCTAACAGGGATAAAACCGATGGCACGCTTTGAAATGCACAATGCTGAAACGGCCACCATGGGTGGCGACAACAACAGCGCCGATGTCTTCTGCGAAATGGGTCTGATGTATGCGACCGGCCGCGGCTGCGAAGTCGATCTCGTTGCAGCCCACAAATGGCTGAACATCGCCGCAATCAAGGGCAACGACCGCGCCGCCGAGCTTCGTGCCGACGTGGCCGCCGCCATGGACAAGATGCAGCTCGCAGCAGCGCTGCGCGCCGCCCGCGAGTGGATGACGGTTCACTAAGACCGTCTCCGATCAGGAATTCGACAAGAGCAGCAATAACAACCTCAAAAAGAGGGGGCAGGCGGGGCGCTTTGGACGGGGCCGACGCCGGGAGAAGAGAACCGCGACCGGATTTCCTCCACCGGCCGCGGTTCTTCTGTTTTATCGGCCGATCTTTTTCAGAACCTGCGGCAGAGCCTGTTCGAGCAGCGCCATATCCGTCTCCGGCCCGACGCTGATGCGGATGCAGCGGTTGAGGGGCGCCACACCAGGCATGCGGATGAAGACGCCGTGCTCTATCAGGCCGTCGACGATCGACCGTGCATAAGAGCCGTCGCGCCCTGTGTCGATCGCCACGAAATTTGTTGCCGAGGGCAGGGGGACGAGGCCGTTCGCCCGGGCGATGCCGCCGATCCGCTCCCGCGCCGCATGGATTTTCCCGACCACCTCGACGAGATAGGCCTGGTCCTTCAGCGCCGCGAGCGCTGCAGCCGTTGCCAGCCGGTTCATGCCGAAATGATTGCGGATCTTGTCGAAGGCCTGCGCCGTGCCTGCCGTCGAGATCACGTAGCCGGTGCGTGAGCCGGCAAGCCCGTAGGCCTTGGAGAAGGTGCGGGTGCGAACGACGTTCGGCATTTCGATCAGCGAGGAGACCGACGGCAGCGAACCTGATGGTCCCGTCTCGCTATAGGCCTCGTCGAGCACCATCAGTGTCGTCTCGGGCAGCGAACGGGCGAAAGCGACGATGCTGTCGGCATCCCACCAGCTTCCCATCGGATTGTCAGGATTGGCGAAATAGACGAGCGGTGCGTTCTCGCGCTTCACCGCATCGAGCAGCCCGTCGAGATCCTCGCGGTCGTTTGCGTAGGGAACGGTCACCAGCCGGCCGCCGAAACCGGCGACGTGGAAATTGAAGGTCGGATAGGCGCCGAGCGAGGTAACGACGGGCGCGCCCGGCTCGATCACCAGCCGGACGATCTGGCCAAGCAATTCGTCGATGCCGCTGCCGATGGCGATATTGGCGGCCGAGACGCCGAGATGGGCGGCCAGCGCTTCCCTGAGCGCGAAATTCTCCGGGTCATTGTATTTCCAGATATTGCCGGCCTCTTCGCGCATCGCTGCAAACACGGAAGCGGCTGGGCCGAAGCCGTTCTCATTGGCGCCGATGCGTGCCGAAACGGCAAGTCCGCGCTGGCGCTCGATCGCCTCGGGGCCGACGAAGGGGACTGTGGAGGGCAGGGCGCTGGCAAGATGTGTAAAGCGCGAAAAGGCGGACATGCGACGGCAGTTTCCCGGACATAATGACAATTGGCGAAACAATAGGCCCGGGCACGGCCAACGCAAGCAAGATTATTTCCGCAACGACTCGGCCTGTTCAGGCGCGGAAGATCGGCGCGCGTCGGGCAGCGATTGCTTCCATGTTGCCGACAAGGAAATCGGTGCGGACGACGCGGCGCAGAACCTCGGGGTCCATGATGTTGATGAACCGCACCCCGATGCGTTCCTTATGGCGATAGACCTCGGCGCAGCCGATCCGGTAGGCGAGGCCGAGAATGTTGAGATAATAATGCTTTGGCAGGCCGGCCGTGGTCGAGACGATGAAGGTGGCGCCGCCCTGGGAGATATCGATGATCTCGGCGCTTCGCATGGAGACGCCTGTGAGGCACGGCCGGACGGCGACAATGCGGGCTGGCCGTTTGACACTGAATTCTTCCCAGCGCAGGTCGTAGACAGCGGACTTGACCGTGGCAAGGTGTGTGGCGCGGAGCATAGTCATTCACATTCTCCGTCAGACGGGGCACATTTGGGGTCTTGATCGCGAGCAAGCTGGGGTCTTGCTCGAACCAAGGTCACATGAATGTTTTGCACATTCGTCAAATATAAAATGACAATTTTAACGAGTTTAAACTTTGTGCCCAAGCGGGACGCCCGATGTTCATAATCGGGACGCGGGCTTTCATCTCCAGGCTCCCGTTTCAGCCAAAAAATCTGACGGCGAGATATCCGCCGGCGGCAGTCAGCGCCGTCAGGGCCGTGCCCCAGACCATGTCGACCAGGCTCATGGCGAGCGGCCAGTTGCGAAGCGTAGCGAGATTGGTGATGTCATAAGTGCCATAGGCCGCCAGTCCCAGAATGGCACCGTGGAGAAACGCGGTGGCGATCGAGCCCGCCGACAGCGCCGGCAGCACGGCAAGCACAACCACCGCGGCGGCGAAGAACAGGTAGAACAGTGCGCCGACCGCGAGATTAGGCGAGGGCAGCATCAGCGCTCCCAGCTGATCGCGATAGAAGTTGCGGGCAATGAGGCCGAGCCATATCCCGTCGCAGACGAGAAGAGTGAGAAAGGTGCCGGCATAGGCGAGCAGTGATGTCTTCATCGTCAATCTCCCGAGCTTGGCCTTTCTACGCAGCAAGGGCCGACCGGATCGCCGCCCGTGCGATTTCGGTGCAATTTTCCCGAACTCTTTCAATGGCCGAGCGTTGTGCCTTGATCGATGAAGCACGGCGCGCTTCGAATGACGACAGCGAGGAGTTGAAGATGACTGATGTCAAAATCCCTTGGGAATCATGGGTTGTGGTCTGCGATGGAGCCAAGGCTCTGATCATGCAGAATGCCGGCGATGCCCAACTGGTGAACCTGAAGGTGCTGGAAACCCTGACGCAGCCGAGCGCGCCGGATCGCGAGATTGGCGCCGATAAGCCTGGCCGAACCCATGCTGCGAACGGACTGAGCGGCAGCGCTGTCGAGGAGACCAGTTGGCAGGATCAGGCCGAAGCCGAATTTCTGAAACAGGTAGCGGTAAAGCTCGACGAGTTGGTACAGGAAAAGAAGGCCCGTCGCATCGTCCTCGTTGCACCGCCGAAGGCGCTTGGCGCGCTGCGGCCCGCGCTCCGCGCCGATACGCAGGCGATGATCACCGCGGAAGTGGCGAAAGACTATACCAATATGCCGGTCGACGAGATCGAGCGGCATCTCGCCGCCTGAGCCGACAAAAACCTAACTATTAGGGAACGCGGGTCGAATGGCCCGCGTTTTCTCATGCCGTTGCGTCAAGCCGATGATCTCTGCCCGGAAAACAGCTCTTCATGATCGGCAAAGAGCGCCGCCAGACGGTCGATGACGATCCTGACCTCTGGCCGTTGCCGTTCGTCGTCATGCGCGACGATCCACATCTCGTAGGTCAGCTCGTCGATCACAGGCCCGGCGCGGACGAGCCTGCGCTCCTGATCCCCAATGAAACAGGGAAGCACCCCGCGGCCGGCACCGCCGCGGATCAGGTAAAAGAGCATATGCGGCGTGTTCGTCCAGCTGGTGATCCAGGAATCCGGCTGTTCGAACGTCCATTTGTCCGCTGGCGTGATGGCGGTATCTGTGCCGAGCGAGATCCAGTTGCAGTTTTTCTCGTCATAGCCGGCCGCCTGATAAGCCGCATGCGCCACCTTGACCGAACGGCGGATCGCGACGTTGCCGCTCTCCGGCCGGCTGTGGCGAATGGCGATATGCGCCTCGCGATAGGTGAAATCGACGCTCGTGTCGCAGGTCTTGTAGCACATGCGGAAGCTGTCCTTCGGTGTCCAGACGCTGGCCAGATGGTCGGCGACGAAGCGCGAGGTCCAGCTGTCGGCGGCCGTCGAGACGATCGGCAGTGTCAGCACCTCGCCGCGCCAGTCGGAGATCGCACGCGCTGCATCCTGCATCAGCCGGACGCGATCGAGCAACTCCTGCCCGTCCTTGGCGAGCAGATAACCGGTGGGGCCGCGGCTGAACAGCGAGCGGCCGGTCACCCGTTCGAGCGCCAGCATACGCCGGCCGATCGTCGGTGCGCTGAGCCCGGTGCGCGTCGCCGCCGCCGAAAGCCCGCCGCCGGTCGCAACATGGAAGAAAAGCTGCAGGTCGTCCCAGCTCGCATCTTTCATGGATGAAAACCCCCTTTCCCCAGCGCCTCTACATCGGAAGGGCGCGAAGGCTTAGCTCAAGTGCTCCAGCAATAGATGGAGGATGAAGCAATGGATCTCAACTGGGTTATTCTCTTCAGGGAAATCGAAATCTGCAATCGCCGAATCCGCCGCGATCGCTTTGCCGATCCGCTCGCCGATCCGCTTGATCGTCCGGAATGGCGTGGATTTCTCTGGACCGTTTCGATCATCGCGCGTCTTGTCGCAAGACGGGCTGCAGAAACAAAGGTGCCGTGCCGCGATGATTCGCGGATCGGAAAAAGCCTCAGGTTTCGAAGTTCAATCGCAACACGTGGTGCAGGAATTCCGGATTGATCAGCATGTTGAAGCTGATCGTCACCAATTCACCTTCGCGCTTGACCACGGTCGCACCGATCTCGTCATGGATGCCGAGGATTTCGAGGAAGAAATGGCTCGGCATTTCCAGGTTCGGGCTGACTTCGAGCAATGCGCCGGCAAGCGTGATCGTGCGGATCAGGCAGCGCACCTGCGTTCCGGTGCTGAGGTGATGGCCGACGAAGATGATGTTGCCGGGCCTGTCGAGATTGAATTCCCTGTAGGCACGTTCCGGCTTGGGGTGTTCTGTGTCGAGGTGCATCTGAAAGGCCCTTTTAGCCTCCGCTTGTAATACGACAGGATATTACGTGAAGAATGCTGACATTTGCTGAAGAACATCGTTAAAAATTGAATGCTTATGTGACCGCTGCGGGAAAATCGCACCGATTTCGTGCAGATTTGCCCCAAAGTTGCGCATTCCCAAGGCAGATGCGCCATTCTTGACATGTCGGCGGCGTTCGCGCATACAAAGGCCGGTTCGAGGCACCGGCCGCTCGCGGATGAAAATCCATGGTGAAGTCCTCGCGATCATGGTCACGGCCCTTTGTGCATGCTGACTGGCGGCAATGCGAGCTCCCATCCACAGTCGAAGAGCATGCCTTGCGAAGGCTCACGCCATGACGACGACCTATCCTGCCATTGAAGAATTGAAGGCTCAGGCCAAGCGCCTGCGCCAGGCGATGAACGATCGCGGCACCCCGCTGACCCACAGTGCGGCTCTGGAAATGATTGCCCGCCAGCACGGTGTACGCGATTGGAACACGCTCGCGGCCCTTGCGGCAAAGCCCAATGCCAGCCCGAAGACACCGCTCTTCGTCGGCGCGCATATTCGCGGCCGTTATCTCAATCAGCCGTTCACCGGCGAAGTCCTGGCGCTTTCGGCCCTGCCGGGCGGCGACCTTCACAGGATCACCATCCATTTCGACGAGCCGGTGGATGTCGTCACCTTCGAGAGCTTTTCAGCCTTTCGCCGGCGTGTGAACGCGCAGATCGATGCCGACGGCGTGTCGCCGAGGAAGACCTCGAACGGCGTGCCGCATTTGGTGCTCGATCTCTAGATTGTTTTGTCCTTTTGAGGCCGTCCGGATCCAAATGATTTAGCCGGATCGGGCCCTGCCTCCTATCGCACGGATTTCTCCATGACCGATCTTTCCGAAGGCAATGCCTTTCTCACCGGCTGGCTGCCGGGCGTCTTCATCAAAACGGCGGCACCGATCGTCGCGATCACCACCGTCAACGGCCTGTTCACGGTCGTCGACGCCTATTTCCTTGGCGCCTATGTCGGCCCGGATGCGCTCTCTGCCGTCAGCCTGATTTTTCCCGGTTTGATGCTGCTGGTCGCCCTGCAATCGCTGGTCTCGAACGGTATGGCGAGTATCCTCGCCCGCCGGCTCGGCGCCGGCGATCGTCAAGGCGCGCGTCGGGTGTTTGCCGGCGCGCATGCGCTGGCGCTCGCCGTCACCCTCATCCTCAATCTGGTCTACTGGATCGTTGGCCGACAGATCATCGATGCCGGTGCTGCCGGCAATGCTGCCGTGGCCGATGGCGCCATGCTGTTCATGGGCGCGATGATCGCCTGTGCGCCGATCAGCTTCTTCCTGTCGCTGCATCTCGACGGGCTGCGCTGCGAAGGCAAGATCGGTTTCATGACCTTGGTGATGCTGTCGGCCTCGCTGCTCAACATCTTCGCCAACTGGCTGTTCATGGCGGTGATGCATTGGGGCGTGCTCGGTTCGGCAGCCGGCTCCATCGCATCGCAATGCGTCTGTCTCGCAGCCGTGCTCGCCTTTCGCTGGCGCCGGCCGGCGGCACTAAGGCCGTCTCCGGGGTTGGCTCTTGCCGAATGGCGCGGCATCGTCGCCTTCGGCGCGCCGATGAGCCTCGGTTTCATCGGCATATCGCTGGCCTCGGCCGCCATTCTGATCAACATCTCTCTCTGGAGCGAACATGACTATGTCGCGACGGTGGCCGCCTACGGCATCATCACCCGGATCATGACCTTCACCTATCTGCCGCTGCTTGGTCTCAGCATCGCGCTGCAGACGGTCGCCGGCAACAATCACGGCGCCGGCCTCCGGCTCCGCGTCGGCCGCAGCCTGCAGATCGCCATGCTCGCCGCACTCGTCTATTGCACCCTGGTGGAGATCATCGTCGAGCTGCTGGCCGGCCGCCTCGGCGCCGTCTTCGTCGCCGATCCCGCGATCATTGCCGAGGTCAGGCGAATTCTGCCCTGGACGATCGGCGCCTATTTTCTCTTCGGGCAGATGATGATCCTGTCATCCTATTTCCAGTCGATCGGCGATGCGCCGCGTGCGGCGATCTTTGGCCTGTCGCGGCCCTATCTGCTCACCCTGCCGCTTACCTTCCTGCTACCCTTCGTCTTCGGCGAACAGGGGATCTGGATGGTGCCGGTCTTTGCCGAGGCAGGCATGTTCATCCTTGCCTTCCTGGTGCTGTCGCAGAACGCCAAACGCCGGGGCTGGCGGTACGGGCTTCTGCCCGTCTAAAGCAATTCCAGCAAAACGGTGCAACGGTTTGCGTCCGGAATTGTGCAGAATAAAGATATAGACGCAAAAGCCGCGCCGGGAGCGCGGCTTTTGCCTGATATCGTCTATTCCTTGCCGCTCGAAGCGGCCGTTGTCGCGGCTTCCGCCTCATTCAGCGCCTCGGCGCATTCCTGGCAGCAGACCTCGACAGTCTTGCCGCCGAGCTTGACGGTGATGGTCTCCGCACCGAGTTCGCAGTCGCAGGCGGCGCATGTGGTCTTCTTCATCTGATGATCCTCCGTTGATCGTCCCGCGATCGGGACAGGCTGATAAGATCATTGAAGTCCGCATTGCCGCTGTCGAAATCTTTAGCGATCGACCCCCCGCATAATTCCTTAAATTGGGATCGATTTAAGGAATTATGCGGGGATTCAAAGTGCTACAGCGTCCTTGCGGCTCTCGAAAAGACCCGCGGCGCTGTAGGCTTTCACTAGCGCCGCAGCTGCGCCGCGCGTTGGAATTCGGCCGGAGTCTGCCCGAAAGTCTGCTTGAAGGAAGCGCTGAAATGGCTGTGGCTGGAAAAGCCGAGGTCGAGACCGAGCGCGGTCAGATCCTCATATTGGCCAAGCAGATCGAGCGCGCGGGCAAGCCGCAGCCGCAGCTGGTAGCGGTAAAGTGGCGTCGCCTCGACCTGCTGGAAGACCTGCGTGAGATAAACCGGCGAGACGCCCACTTCGGTGGCGATTTCCGAAAGTGTCCAGCGCCGCGCGAGATCGGAGGAGAGCACCAGCTTTGCCCGGTCGACGAGCTTCTGTCGGCCGGCGCTGGCGCCCGCCGCATGCGATGTGCGCTCGCCGAGCGAGCGGCGCACCAGCGTCAGCGCCAATATTTCCGCTTCCAGCGTTTCGGCGACGTTGCGGCTGAGACCATGACGCAGGAGAGCGACCAGCGCCTGCGCGCGCGGATCGATCCGCCGGCGCTGGCGGCGAAAGGCAAAGGGCGGGCCGGGCTGCGCCTGCTCCTTCGGCGTGAGCTCTTCGAGCATGGATTCGTCGATCGCCAGATCGATGCAGGCATCGCCACCCTCGATTGGGTGGCTGATCCGGTATCCCTGGCCGGCATTGAAGAACAGAACCTGATTGGCTTCGGCCACCGTATCATTGCGGCCGACATGCCGCATGAATACGCCGCGATAGGGATAGACGAGGCTCGTCTTGTGAGCGCATTCCTCGTCGCTCTTGTGGCGGCATTCGCCATTGCAGACGATGTCACGAATGGTGACCGTCTTCGTTTTCAGGAGCGGCGCTGTTGAAAACTGCGACATTGCATCTTCCGGGTCAGACAGGCCGCCCGATGAGGCGACCTAGCGGCACAATATCACGCTTAAGTTTCAGCAGCGACTGTAGACATGGACGTCGCTTTCGGTCTGCCCCCTGGAAAGGCCGATATCCTTCAACTGCTCGTCGGACAGCTCCATCAGAGCATTGCAGTTGCGCCGTTCGTTCATTTTGCGCGCCAGCCACTGTGCTGCGGTGACTATAGCAAGGAACAGGCCGGGCCGCATATTGCGGGCCGAGATTGTGGAATTCGAGCTATGCATTGTGATCCTCCATCCGTGATTGGATGGAGGCAGTGAACCATCAGCGGCGGTTCCGCGCTGTCAGATTATTTAGCGATCGAACGCGACGCTTACGCTTTCAGCAGCCACTCGTGCTCGGCGGCATTGTGGAATTTCCAGATCCGCTGCGGTCCGGCCATGACGTTGAGGTAATAGAGGTCGTAACCATGGCAGGCGGCGCAGGGGTGATAGCCTTTCGGCACCAGCGTCACGTCGCCGTCCTCGAGCGCCATCGCTTCGTCAAGGGAGCGATCGTCGGTGTAGACGCGCTGGAAAGCGAAACCCTGCGGCGGGTTGAGCCGATGATAATAGGTCTCTTCCAGGAAGCTCTCGTTCGGCAGGTCGTCCTGGTCGTGTTTGTGCGGCGGATAGGAGGAGGTGTGGCCGCCTGGCGTAATCACCTCGACGACGAGCAGTGAATGCGCCGAACTGTCGTCTTCCGGCATGATATTGTTGACGTAGCGCACATTCGTGCCCTTGCCGCGCGTCACCTGCGGATGCGTGCCGGGCGGGATTTCTTTCGCCTGATAGGTGCCGCCGCCGGGTGCGGAGCAGACGGCGAGCTCCAGATCGGTCTCCGCCGTCACCGACCACGTCGATTCCATCGGGATGTAGAGCGCATGCGGCGCACCTTCGAACGGGTTCATGCGGCCGCCGAGCGTGCCGAAATCCTTGGTGCCGGCAGACGCTTTGCCCTTGCCGGTCACCCAGACGAGGCAGACTTCGCGATCACCCGTCTCTCCCGAAACGGTCTCGCCCGGCTTCATCCGATGCAGATCGAAGCCGACATAGGTCCAGCCGGCGTTTTCCGGGGTGACATGCGTGACGCGGCCATACGTGCCTGATGGTTTCACCTTGAGATTTGGCATTGGTGTTTTTCCTCGTAAGTTGGAAAATTCCCCTCCCCAACCCCTCCCCACAAGGGGGAGGGGCTAACCTGCCGTGCTGTCTCGCCCATATTACGGCCTTCCTTTTTTCAAGGTGGCCGGCATCTGGTGCGGGGCGGTGCCTCAGGTTAAGTCCCTCCCCTTGTGGGGAGGGGTTGGGGAGGGGTCTTTTGCTCCCGCTATCCCTTAGGAAAGCCTTCCGTTTCCACGGTATAGCCCGCAGCCGTCATGACGCGCATCAACTCGGCGTGACCGATCTCGGCCATTTTCTGCGGCGGAGCCTTGCGCGGATCCTGTTCGGCCTCGACAACGAACCAGCCTTCATAGCCGTGATCGGCCAGCCGCTGGACGATGGCGCCGAAATCGAGCGAGCCGTCGCCCGGCACCGTGAAGGCGCCAAGTGCCACCGCATCGAGGAAGGACTGCCGGCTGCGATCCAGTCCATCCACCACAGGTTTGCGGATATCCTTGACGTGAACATGGTTGATGCGGGCGTGGTGGTTCCCAATGGCGCGCAGCACGTCGCCGCCGGCAAAGGCGAGATGCCCGGCATCGAGCAGCAGCGGGATGCCTTCGCCCGAATGGCGCATGAAGGCGTTGAGTTCCGGCTCGGTTTCGACGACGGCCGCCATGTGATGGTGATAGGAAAGCGGCATGCCCTGCTCGGCGCACCATTCTCCGAACCGTGTGACGCGGTGCGCATAGGCCTTCATCTCGTCATCGGAAAGGCGAGGCTTGGTCGCGAGCGGCTTGGAGCGGTCGCCCTGGATGGAACGGCCGACTTCGCCATAAACGATGCAGGGCGCGGCGACGGCCTTGAACAGTTCGATCATCGGCGCGATGCGGTCCTTGTTGGCGGCAAGCTCCTCGTCAACAAGCGTGCCCGAGAACCAGCCGCCGCACAGCGTGACGTCGGCTGCACGGAGAATCGGCAGCATCACCTTTGGATCGTCGGGAAAGCGGCGGCCCTTTTCCATGCCGGTAAAGCCGGCACCGCGCGATTGCCGCAGGCATTCCTCCAGGGACACATCGTCGCTGAGCTCAGGAAGATCGTCGTTCCACCAGGCGATGGGCGACATGCCGAGTTTGGCCTTCATCAACATTCTCCTTAAAAGCATTGCGGAAGAGCTCTGCTCTTCCGAAAAAATGATAGCGATAGATCAGCCGATACGCTGGGCGGCGCGTGCTTCGACATAGCCCTTGCGCGCTTCGTTGACCTCTTCGCGCGGGCTGACCTCCGGCACCGCGACATCCCACCAGTGGCCGCCGGCCTCCGTGGTAATAAGCGGATCGGTGTCGATAACGAAGACCGAGGTGCGATCGTTCTTCCTCGAGTCGGCGATCGCCTGCTCCAGCTCGGCGATCGAGGCGACCTTGACGGCGATGGCGCCCATGCTTTCGGCATGCGCGCGGAAATCGATCTCCGGCATCACCTCGTGGTAGGAGTCCTTCAGCAGATTGTTGAAGTTGGCGCCGCCGGTTCCCATCTGCAGCCGATTGATGCAGCCATAGCCGCGATTGTCGAGCAAGACGATGTTGAGCTTGAGGCCGAGCATGACCGAGGTGGCGATCTCGGAATTCATCATCATGTAGGAACCGTCGCCGACCATGACGACCACATCCCGTTCGGGACGCGCCATCTTGGCGCCAAGCCCGCCGGCGATCTCGTAGCCCATGCAGGAAAAGCCGTATTCCATGTGATAGCTGCCCGGCGCCGTCGCCGGCCAGAGCTTGTGCAATTCACCGGGAAGGCCGCCGGCAGCGCAAAGCACCGTCGTATTCTCACCGCCGATCGTGCGCGCCACCGCGCCGATCACCTGCGCATCGGAGGGCAGGGCGGCATTGGTCGTCGCCATTGCCCTGGCCGCAGCCTCCATCCAGACCTTCTTTTCCGCAGCCGCCTTCTCGGTGAGGGCGGCCGGCGCCTTCCAGCCCGAAAGTCCGGCCGAAAGCGCCTTCAGCCCTTCGCGGGCATCTGTCACCAGCGGATAGCTGTCGTGCTTCACCGCGTCATAGGCGGCGATATTGAGGCCGATCATCTTCAGGCTGTCATTCTTGAACAGCGCCCAGGAGCCGGTAGTGAAATCCTGGCAGCGCGTGCCGACGGCGATAACGAGATCCGTCTCTTCGGCGATCGCATTCGCCGCCGACGTGCCGGTGACGCCGACCGAGCCGAGTGCCAGCGGGTGGGTCTCGTTGATCGCCGACTTGCCGGCCTGGCTGACGACGACGGGAAGGCCGTGGGCCTCGGCAAAGGCGGTAAGCTCCTTCGTCGCCTGCGAATAAAGCACGCCGCCGCCGGCAACGATCACCGGCTTCTGCGACGCCTTGATCAGCGCGATGGCATTCGCCAGCTCGTCTGCATCCGGCTGCGGCCGGCGGGTCGTCCAGACTTTTTCATCGAACAGGCTTCCCGGATAATCGAAGGCTTCTGCCTGAACGTCCTGGCAGAGCGACAATGTCACCGGGCCGCAATCCAAGGGGTCGGTCAGGACCTGCATGGCGCGCTTCAGTGCCGCGATGATCTGCTCGGGCCGGGTGATGCGGTCGAAATAGCGCGAAACCGAACGGAAGGCATCATTGGCTGAAACCGTGCCGTCGCCGAAATCCTCGATCTGCTGCAGCACCGGATCCGGCGCGCGGTTGGCGAAGACGTCGCCCGGCAGGAAGAGAACGGGAATACGATTGACATGCGCCACGCCGGCGGCCGTCACCATGTTCAGCGCGCCGGGGCCGATCGAACTCGTGCAGGCCATGAAGCGCGTGCGGAAATTCGCCTTGGCATAGGCGATCGCGGCATGCGCCATGCCCTGTTCGTTGTGAGCGCGATAGGTCGTCAATTCATCGCGCACCTGATAGAGCGCCTCGCCGATGCCGGCGACGTTGCCGTGACCGAAGATCGCCCAGACGCCGCCGAAGATCGGCACTTTCTTGCCGTCGACGATCGTCATCTGTACCTTGAGGAAATGCGTGACGGCTTGCGCCATCGTCAACCGTATCGTCTTGCCCATCGGGTCCTCCCGCAATCTTTCTTTTCGCGCTTTTCCCTCCCCAACCCTCCCCACAAGCGGAGGGGTTAACTTGCCGGGCTCCCTTCATTCTCGCCGCAACGTCTCCTCCAATGGGAAGCTTGCTGATGGCGTGAGGCGGTGCCCGGGTTAAGTCCCTCCCCTTGTGGGGAGGGGGTGGGGAGGGGTCTTAATTCTAAGTCTACTGATGTCCGCGGGTCTTCAGCCACGCCTCTGTCAGTTGCCGGAAGCGGCCGGCCATATCGGCGATCGCTTCCTCGTCGTTCATTTCGCCCGAAAGCCAGGCGCGCGCCGGATCGGCAAAGATCGTCCGGCCGACGGCGAAGCCCTTCACGGAGGGGGCAGCCAGCGTCGCCTCGAAGCAGGAGATCAGCTCGTCGGCGGGCGCCTCGAGCCCCAGCAGCACGATACCGCGGCACCATGGATCATTTTTGGCGATCACCGCATCGATCTTTTTCCAGGCCTCACGGGATGCTTGCGGCTCCAGCTTCCACCAGTCCGGCTTGATGCCGAGCGCATAGAGCTCCTCCAGCGCGGTCGCGATGGTATCGTCGGTCAGCGGACCGTTCTTGCCGGCGATGATCTCCACCAGCAGCTCGCGGCCAACCTTGCGGGAGGCCTCGAACAGAGTGCGCAGCTTCTCCTGCTGCTCCGTCTTCAATTCAGCCGGATCATCAGGATGATAGAAACACAGGCACTTGATGCAATGATTGAGCGGCCATTCGACGAGCTGCGAGCCGATATCCTGGCTGAATTCGAAGCGCAGCGGCTTCGAGCCCGGCAATTCCACCGGCCGGCCGATCCAGGAGAAATTCTTCGTCGCCGCATCGAAGAAAGCGTCGCGGCCGAAGCGTTCGTCGATCAGCATGCCGTAGCCGTCGCGGCCATTCGAAACCCGCGCCGCCGCCGCGACCGCCAGCCGCTTGAAGGCGACGATCTTCTCGTGGCCGACGCCGAGTTCATCGGCGACGCTGACGAGCTGCGAGCGGTGGTCGATCGCCAGCGCCATCAAAAGCGGGATTTCGCCGCGCCGGGTCGATGCCCAGTGGATATGGTTGATCGCCTCGTCCTTGCGCAGCGCCCGGTGTTTGCTTCCGGTCGTCAGGAAGAAGTCGAGTTCGGCCCAGGTCGGATATTCCGGCGAGCAGAGCAGGCGGGAGACAGCGAAGGCGCCGCAGGCATTGGCCCAGGTCGCACAGGTCTTCAGCGGCTCGTCGCGCAGGAAGCCGCGCAGGAAGCCCGACATGAAGGCATCGCCGGCGCCGAGCACGTTGAAGACTTCGATCGGGAAACCCTGGCCGATGATGCCGGCTTCCAGATCGTCGGCAATCGGCCCGTCATAGACGATGCAGCCCATGGCGCCGCGCTTGAGCACGATCGTCGCCGGCGACAGGCGGCGAATCTCCTTCAGCGCGCCGAGCACGTCGTCGGCGCCGGATGCGATCAGGACTTCTTCTTCGGTGCCGACGATGAGATCGCAGTCGGGCAGCGTCTCCTTCATCTTCGAGGAGACTCGGTCGGATTTCACATAGCGCTCGAAGCCTTCCGCATGCCCGGCAAGGCCCCAGAGGTTCGGTCGGTAATCGATGTCGAAGATCACCTTGCGGCCGTTCGCCTTGGCGATGCGGATAGCCTTGCGTTGCGCGGCTTCGGTATTCGGCCGTGAGAAATGTGTGCCGGAAACGAGAACGGCGCGCGACGATCTGATGAAATTTTCGTCGATATCGCCTTCATCGAGCGCCATGTCGGCGCAGTCCGAGCGATAGAAGATCATTGGCGACACGCCCTCGGCCTCGACCGCAAGCAGCACCAGCGCCGTCAGCCGCTCCTTGTCGGTGATGATGCCGTCTGTGGCCACACCTTCGCGCGCCGACTGCTCGCGGATGAAGCGTCCCATCTGCTCGTCGCCGACGCGGGTGATGAGGCCGGATTTGAGGCCGAGCCGCGCCGTGCCGATGGCGATATTGGCGGGGCAGCCGCCGACGGACTTGGCGAAGGAGCCGATATCCTCCAGCCGCGAACCGATCTGCTGGCCGTAAAGATCGACCGAAGAGCGGCCGATGGTGATCACATCAAGCGCCGGCTCCGGCTGTGAATCCGGATTCGATTGTACCATGATGTCCTCCCGCTAGATTTTGCGCGGCTTCCAGTGCCTGCGAATTTTCAATAATGAAACATCGGTTCCGATATTTTGTCAATTCGGAATGTTTATTCCATTTTGCCTTTTACAGGTTTTGACGGCTGATCCTTGCGCCGCCGTTCAGCGATTGCAACCGGTAATGCCATGGTGAGCGCCATCGAGGCCGAAAGCGAGCGGAAGCCGGCGAAATCGGCCTCCGCCACCTCGAACCAGTGCGTGGCGCAGGCGGCAAGCGGCGAGAAGGCCGAATCGGTGATCGCAATGACGGGAACGCCGCGATCGGCAAGCTCCTGGCTCTGGCTGAGGCTGTCGGCCGCATAGGGCGAGAAGCTCGCCGCGATCGCTGCATCCTTCGGTGTTGCGAACTGCACCATTTCAGGGTCGACGCCGTTCGGCGAGGCGACGATCTGGTGGCGGATGTTGAGCTTAGAAAAAGCGTAGGTCATGTGCGCCGTCAGCGGGTAGGAGCGCCGTTTGGCGATCAGGTAGATCGTTTCGGCGTTGGCAAGGATATTCACCGCTTTGGTGAAAGTATCGCTCTGCACCGTTGCGGCCAGCCGGTTGACCGACTGATTTGCCGCGGCAATGAAGCCGGAGAGCAGATTGGCGTCCTCATCGTCGCCGCTCGATTGCTCCAGCGTGACGAGGCGCTCTTCGTAGCTCAGCGTCCGGTCCCGCAATCTTTCGCGAAAGATGCTCTGCAGGTCGGAAAAGCCTCCATAGCCCAGATGATGCGCCAAGCGCACCAGCGTCGAGGGTTGGACGTCGGAGGCCGCCGCGATGCTCGCCGTCGTGCCGAAGGCGATCTCATCGGGATTGCCGAGCGCGAAGGCGGCGACCTGTGCCAGCCGCTTCGGCATGCTTGCCTTGCGCTCGATGATGGTGCTGCGCAGGCTTTCGAAATCGCGCGGTACACGCGCGTGCCTCTGGGGATCGTTATCCATGCTTGCGGCTCACGAGATGAAACAAATATTCCATATTATCGAACATAAACGATTTCAAACGACACGGCTAATTGTTTTTAATCCCCTGTAATTGAAGGCTTTTGGACAATCTCTTCGCGAAGAACGCAGAAATGCCTGTGAGTAGGTCCCTTGTCAAAATGATCCAAATATTCCAAAAATCCGCGCGCAGCTCTGGAGGAGACGGAAATGAAGCCACTCGGCATCGGTTTGATCGGCACCGGTTATATGGGCAAGTGCCATGCATTGGCGTGGAATGCAGTAAAGACGGTGTTCGGCGATGTCGAGCGTCCGCGTCTCGTGCATCTGGCCGAAGCCAATGCTGGGCTTGCTGAGACTCGGGCCGGTGAATTCGGCTTCGAGAAGGCAACGGCCGACTGGCGGGCGTTGATCGCCGATCCCGAGGTCGACGTCGTCTCCGTCACCACGCCCAATCAGTTCCACGCCGAGATGGCGATTGCTGCCCTTGAGGCCGGCAAACATGTCTGGTGCGAAAAGCCGATGGCGCCGGCCTATGCCGATGCCGAGCGCATGCTGGAAACGGCGAAGAAATCCAGCAGGGTTGCCGCCCTTGGCTATAATTACATCCAGAATCCCGTCATGCGGCACATCAAAACGCTGATTGGCGAAGGCGCCATTGGCACAGTCAATCATATCCGCGTCGAGATGGACGAGGATTTCATGGCCGATCCCGATGTCTTCTTTTATTGGAAGAGCGAGCTTTCCGCCGGCTACGGCGCGCTCGACGATTTCGCCGTGCACCCGCTGTCCCTGCTCTGGTATCTCTTCGGCCATGTCGAGGCCGTTATAACGGATATGGTGAGGCCCTATGCCGATCGCCCGTTGAGCGAGGGTGGCCGCCGTGCCGTCGAAAACCACGATGGCGCCAACGTGCTGATGCGGCTTGGCGGTGGCATCTCCGCCGTGTTGATGGCGAATCGCGCCGCCTGGGGTCGCAAGGGCCGGATCGCCCTGCAGATTTACGGCTCGAAAGGCTCGATCGTCTACGATCAGGAGCGGATGAACGAATTCGAACTCTATCAGGCCGACGGCCGCGGCTCCGAACAGGGTTTCCGCAAGATACTGGCGGCACCCGCCCATCAGCCTTATGATCGCTTCATCCCGGCGCCAGGCCACGGCCTCGGCTTCAACGATCTGAAGATCATCGAATGCCGCGAGCTGATCCGGGCAATATCAGGCGAACCGTCGTCGATTGTGACATTCGAAGACGGTCTCAGGATAGAAAAGTCGGTGCATGCCATGGCACAGTCCTTCCACGAGCGTCGCTGGATCGAGATCGGCTGAATGTAAGAGGCCGCTTTCCGTTGACGGGGCGTGGGCTACTGCATAATCCATGAAATCGGGATCGATTTCAGGGATTATGCAGAAACTCAAAAATGCGACTGCGTCCTTTGCGCGTCTGAAAGACACGCGGCGCTGTCGGGAATAGGCCTTGGCGTGGTTGTCGGGCGCAGCTTCAGGAGCGAGATCGTGACGGATAGACTGGTGATCATCGGCGCGGGACAGGCCGGTTTCGCATTGGCAGCCAAGCTGCGTGCGTTGAAGGATACGCGCCCGATCACCCTCATCGGAGCAGAGGACGTCGCCCCTTATCAGCGCCCGCCGTTGTCGAAGAAATACCTGCTTGGCGAAATGGCCTTCGACCGCCTGCTGTTCCGCGCCGAGCACTGGTATGCCGACAATGACGTCGACCTTCGCCTTTCGACTTGGGCCGAGCAGATCAAGCCGGACAGCAAGCAGGTCCTGCTGCAGGACGGCTCCGTTCTCGATTACGGCACGCTGGCGCTCGCCACCGGCTCGACGCCGCGCCGGCTGCCGGCCGCGATCGGCGGCGATCTCGAAGGCGTCTATGTCGCCCGCGACAAGCGCGATGCCGATCTGCTGGCCGAGGAGATGCGCCCCGGCCGCCGTGTTCTGATCATCGGTGGCGGTTATATCGGCCTCGAGGCGGCAGCCGTTGCCCGCCATCGCGGTCTGGAAGTCACTGTCATCGAGATGGCCGACCGCATCCTGCAGCGCGTCGCGGCGAAGGAGACCGCCGACATCATGCGCGCGATCCATGAGGCCCACGACGTGGTGATCCGCGAAAAGACAGGGCTCAAGCATCTGATCGGCAAGGATGGCCGCGTCACCGGCGCCGCACTTTCCGACGGATCAGTCATCGACATCGATTTCGCCGTCGTCGGCATCGGCGTCGCGCCGAACGATCAGCTTGCCAAGGAAGCCGGCCTCGAAGTCGCCAACGGCATTGTCGTCGACGAATTCGCCCGCACCTCCGATCCGGCGATCTTTGCCGCCGGCGATTGCGCCGCTCTTCCCTGGCAGGGTGGTCGCATCAGGCTCGAATCGGTGCAGAACGCCGTCGACCAGGCCGAGGCAGCCGCAGCCGTCATCGCCGGCGGCAGCGAGCCTTATGTACCGAAGCCGTGGTTCTGGTCCGACCAGTATGACGTCAAGCTGCAGATCGCCGGCTTCAATCTCGGTTATGACGAGACGCTGCTGCGCCCCGGCACCCGCGAAGGCGCCCATTCAGTCTGGTACTTCAGGGAAGGCCAACTGATCGCCGTCGATGCGATCAACGACGCGAAAGCCTATGTGACCGGCAAAAAACTGCTGGAATCCGGTACCAACCCCGATAAATCGATTCTCGCCGACCCTTCTGCGGACCTCAAGAGCCTGCTCGGCTGAGCTCGGCTTGTTCATCGACGAGAACGAAGCGCGATCAAATTCCGCGGATTGCGGCAGGAAACGCTGTCGGTTTGCGTAACCAGCCGAATTGCAGCTCGCTGCATTTCTTCTGGTGAAAACTCAAAAAACCCTTGCATTCACAGACCGGTCGCCATAGTTAGGCCGCACCGGAGAGGTGGCCGAGTGGTCGAAGGCGCTCCCCTGCTAAGGGAGTATACGTCAAAAGCGTATCGTGGGTTCGAATCCCATCTTCTCCGCCATTCCGATTTCCTGAGCACGCGTCGATCGTTTTTCTGGCAGGGAATCATTTTCGCTTAGTCGGCTAGGCCGGGCGACAAAAAAATCTCTCTGCCTCGAGCGAGAGAATCGCCTGCGGGAATCACCTCCCGCGCTCAAGCCACCGGCAGGGGCGAAAGCGGATCGGTGCATGTCCGGTTACGCTTCCGGCAATCATGAATCCCCCGCAAGTGCCGCATTTTGTCAAAAAAGTGTCTCGAAAGTGTCGTTAGGCGCATGTCCAATTCTTTGTTGGGCCGACCTAAGCCTCCGCAAAATCAGGGTTTTCTTAACAAAGCATAAAGGAAACCGGGGCCGGCTGCCCGACTTGTGTCCTTTCAGCAACAGAATGTCGGGAAGGCTTCCTCAAATGCCCTATCTACACAAGTTGGTGATTGCGTGACGGCTTCCGTCTTGTATTTTCAACCTCGGAAGCAAGGGCGACTGATCGTCCACTTCTTGAAACACGGGGATGGGGCAGGGAACGCTGCTCAGCGAAAGATCCCAAACCCGATCGAAACTTTGAATTGGAGGTCATTTATGAACATCAAGAGCCTTCTTCTCGGCTCCGCTGCTGCTCTCGCAGTAGTTTCCGGTGCTCAGGCTGCTGACGCTATCGTTGCTGCCGAGCCGGAACCGGTTGAATATGTTCGCGTCTGCGACGCTTACGGCACCGGCTACTTCTACATCCCGGGCACCGAAACCTGCCTGAAGATCAACGGCTACATCCGTTTCCAGGTCAACGTTGGCGAAGACATCGGCGGCGATTCTGACTGGGATGCAACGACCCGCGGCCAGGTTCAGTTCACGGCCAAGAGCGACACCGAGTATGGTCCGCTGACCGGCGTCATCGTCATGCAGTTCAATGCTGACAACGCCACCGATCAGGCTGCCAAGCTCGACTCCGCTTACCTCGACATCGCGGGCTTCCGCGCTGGTCTCTTCTACAGCTGGTGGGACGATGGCCTCTCCGGCGAAACCGACGACATCGGCTCGCCGGTCACGCTGCACAACTCCATCCGTTATCAGTACGAAACCGACTCCTTCTACGCTGGCATCAGCGTCGACGAACTCGAAGACGGCTTCTACAAGACGGACGAAGAAGCCAACAACGTTGGTGTTGCAGTCGGTCTCGGCGGCAAGGCTGGTGCATTCAGCTACCAGATCACTGCAGGCTACGACGTCGACAATGAAGACGGTGCTGTCCGTGCAATGGGTACGGTTGACATCGGTCCTGGTACGCTCGGCCTCGCTGCCGTATACGCTACCGGCCCGAGCTCCTACTACACCAAGGCTGAATGGGCTATCGCTGCCGAATACGCTATCAAGGCAACCGACAAGCTTAAGATCACCCCTGGTGTCCAGTACTACAGCAACTACTACGTTGCTGGCGACGACTTCAGCGACAACGAAGCTTGGAAGGTCGGTCTGACGGTTGATTACCAGATCGTCGACAACTTCTACGCCAAGGCTTCGGTTCAGTACCTCGATCCGGAAGATGCTGACGACTCCACGACGGGCTACTTCCGCCTGCAGCGTTCGTTCTAATCTGATCTGACTTCGGTCAATCAGGAAAGCCCGGCTCTCGAGCCGGGCTTTTTGTATTTGGACGAATGGCCCATTGTGCCAGTTGACCAGTGTCGATCAGGTTTATCGGCGGGTGGCGAGAAAAGCTCGAAGTGCTGTCGGGATATTGCCGAGATGCGGGAGCGGGGCATGTCCTTGCCCTTCGGCAGCATGTCGGATCAAGCCCGGATGCCGCCGTGCCATTTCACCGGCGGTTTCCTGTGAAAGCAGCGACGTATTGTCACCGCGGATCAGCATCAGCGGCAACCGGCTCAGGCTTTCGAATTGCTCCCAGAGATCAGGCAGCGGCTGGCTGAAATCGATCGATTTGAGCGCCTCCGCGATCGCCGGGTCGAAATCGGCGACAGGCCTTCCATCGATATCGCGATAAAGGGCAAGCGCCATCTCGCCCCAGTCTTGCTCTGTAAGCGCGGTAAACGACGCGCCATGATTTTCCTTCAATATAACGGCCGCCTCGTTCCAATCCGCCGGCTTTCGACCGCTGTTGAGGTAATCGCGGATCCGCGCCAGCCCCACAGCCTCAAGCACAGGCCCGATGTCGTTGAGGATGACAGCCTCGAGAAGATCCGGCCGTGTCGCCGCGATCAGATGCAGGATCAGCCCGCCCCGCGACGTGCCGATGAAGATCGCCCGCTCGATGCCGAGTGCTGCGCAGGCGGCAATGACGTCGCCGGCTTCGATGGCGAGATTGTAGTTCGCCTTGTTCTCATCCCATGCCGAGTTTCCCCGCCCGCGCGAATCGAGTGCAACCACCCTGCGCGGCACTTTTGTGTCTCGGGAAAGAAGCAGTGCAAGCGGATGAAAATCCCGCGTATTGCGGGTCAGGCCGGGCAGACAGATCACCGGCATCCGTCCGGCGGTCGCCGCCCGGTCGGACAGGTAATCGCGGGCATGAAGCCTCAACCCATCAGAAGAAGTGAAAAATCGTTCCTGAAAACCGCCTTCATCCGTATCCGGCATCGCATCCCTCGAGACCTGTTTGATCCCGAAGATGTAGCTTGCTTTTCGAGCCGCGCCAAACGGCTTCAGGAGGCGCTGCGTCCGCCGATCAGGTCGCGCTCGATATCGGTGGACTGGCCGAGACGGGCTTTATAAACTTCGTAATTCTCCATCACCCGCTGCACGTAGTTGCGCGTTTCGGGGAAGGGGATGCGTTCGATCCAGTCGACGATCTCGTCGATCGGCCTGCCGCGCGGATCGCCGTAACGGCCGATCCACTCCGGCACCCGCTTCGGCCCGGCATTATAGGCGATGAAGGTGAGGATATAGGAGCCGCCGAAGGCATCGATCTGCTCACCGAGATAATGCGCGCCGAGTGTCGCGTTATAGCCGGCATCGGCCGTCAGCTTGTCCTTGGAAAAGGCGATGTTGTGGCGCTTGGCCACCGCCTGGGCTGTCCCCGGCAGAAGCTGCAGCAGGCCGCGCGCGTTCGCCGCCGAAACGGCGGCCGGGTTGAAGGCGCTTTCCTGCCGGGCGATGGCATAGGCGAGTGCCTTGCCGGAACCTGTTATATTGGCGTTCGCCGGGATCACGCCGACCGGAAAGGCAAGCGCTGCGACATCGATGCCGCGCCCATAGGCGATCTTGCCGATCTGCAGCGAGAGATGATGATCGCCGGATTGCTCGGCCCGTGCTGCAAGGACGGCCAATTCGCCGGGGCTTTGCAGTTGGTCGGCGAGCGCGAGATAGAGAATGGCGGCTCGCCATCCATGGCCGGCGGCCTCCAGTCGGGCGATCGCCTGCACGGCTTCGCGTGCCTGGAAGCGCTGCCGGTCGGCCGTGCTCGGTGCGGGATAGGTGACATCAAGCGTCTTTCGCCCCAGCCTTTCGGCCGCGAGCTGGCCATAGAAGGTGCCGGGAAAATTCGCCGCCTTCGCATAGAATTCGCTGGATTTGCCGGGGCCTCCGGCCTCCGCTGCTCGTCCCAGCCAATACCAGGCGCGTGAAACCGAGATCGGCCCGTTTGATGTCTGGAGGATCTTGCGGAAGTGTCTTTCCGCCGTTTCCGGGTCCTGCAGGCCGCGAAGTGCGTACCATCCGGCATGGAATTCAGCCTCGACGATATCCGTCGGGCTCGTTGCCGCGTAGTTTGCGACGATGCGATAGGCAGGCTTGAATTGTCCCTGGTCGACGAGGCCACGGCTGACGATGCGCTGCTCGTTCCACCATTCGCCGGAATTGACGAGTTCGCTGCGCTCGGGCGGCATCTGCTCCAGAAGCGCTGCCGCCTCGGTATATTTGTCCTGCCTGCGCAGATACTCGATCCGCGCAAACAGCAGGCCGGCATCGCCCCGCCATTTTGCATCGACGGCGTTGAGCAGCGCGCCGGCATTGCCGGCTTTGGCGTCAACGGCAGCCCAGGCCGTATAGAGCGACTGGGCCTGGCCCATGTCGCCGAAGCGCTTGGCCTGCGCCACCCGGCCGCGATACATCAGATAGTCCATCCGCGCCTTGTGGTCGGCAGGCGTCAACAGCGCGGAAAACTCGATGAGGATCTTGTCCTCGGTCGCCTTGTCGAGAGCCTCCTCGCGCCAGACCTTGCGGATATATTTTGCCGCCTGCGCCTGCTTACCTGACGCAACCAGCGCCCGGCCGAGAATGACGGCGCCCTGCATCGTCTCAGGCGCGGTATCGCCGAAGGCGGCGAGCACGGCGGGAGGGGCGGGATTTTCGTCATAGATCGCGCGTTCGGAATAGGAACGCAGCCGCGAAAGACCCGGCCAGCCCTTGAGTTCCTGTGCGGCGCTTGCGATTTCATAGGAGGGAACGCCCTTCAATCCGGAAACGGCGATCGCCCAGGTGAGGATATGGCGGTCGAGCGTCTCGTTGCGCATGCGGTCGCGGATCGAAAGCGCCAGCTGCGGGTCTTTGTCGGAAAGCGCATCGAGGCCGGCTTTCAGGTCGCCATTGACAGGCGCGATGGCCGGATTCCGCGGAATGGCGCCCGTTGTAATCGATTCCGGTAAGGCTGTCTCGGGAATGAAGCCAAGCGGCTTGACGGCAGGCATGGAAGCGCTCTCGCCGGGAAGCGGCGACGCAACACTGCTCCACGCGGCGGCAATGAAGCCGAAGGCGGAGAGAATCAGGACAGCTTTCTTCATCCGGGATCTCGCAACGAAAACACGCCCTGCCATTTGGCTAGAGGCATCTTAACGAAACCTTACCGTACCAGGTAAAATTCATTCACATCTGCTATCGGAATTTGCCCTAAACCGAACTCTGCGCGCTTGTCGCGATGATTTCGGCGCTCTATGGTGCGCAACTCTTATTCATGGAATGCGGCCGAAGCAAGGATTTGGTCGTGAGGAGCTTTGCATGTTCAATGGGTCCATTCCCGCCCTCGTCACCCCCTTCACGGATGCCGGACTGATCGACGAAGACAGCTTCGCCGCTCATGTCGACTGGCAGATCAAGGAAGGCAGCGGTGGTCTCGTTCCGGTCGGCACGACAGGCGAATCCCCGACGCTGTCGCATGCCGAGCACAAACGGGTGGTCGAACTGTGCATCGAAGTTGCCGCAAAACGCGTTCCCGTCATGGCCGGCGCCGGCTCGAACAATACACGTGAGGCGATCGAGCTTGCCCAGCATGCCGAAAAGGTCGGTGCGAACGCCGTTCTGGTCGTCACGCCCTATTACAACAAGCCGACGCAGAAGGGTTTGATCGCCCATTTTTCGGCGATCGCCGAGGCCGTCGATCTGCCGATCTATATCTACAATATCCCCGGCCGCTCGGTGGTAGACATGACGCCGGAAACGATGGGTGCGCTCGCCAAGGCGCACAAAAATATCGTCGGCGTCAAGGATGCGACGGGCAAGATCGAGCGCGTCTCCGAGCAGCGCATCACCTGCGGCGCGGATTTCAGACAATTATCCGGCGAGGATGCGACGGCGCTCGGCTTCAACGCCCATGGCGGTGTCGGCTGTATTTCGGTAACGGCCAATGTCGCCCCGCGCCTTTGCGCCGACTTCCAGGCGGCAACGCTGGCAGGCGACTATGCCCGCGCCCTGGAATATCAGGATCGGCTGATGCCGCTCCACAAGGCGATCTTCCTTGAGCCGGGTCTTTGCGGCGCCAAATACGGGCTCTCCAAACTTGGCCGGATGAGCCGCAACGTTCGTTCGCCCCTGCTTTCGACGCTGGAGCCGGCAACGGAATCGGCGATTGACGCCGCGATGCGCCATGCAGGCCTGTTGAACTGACGAGACCGGCCGTCTTCACAAGACGGGGTCTCTCCCTTACATAGAGGGCAAGGAATGAGGGCGCGGCTTTTCGCGCTCTAAAAAAGCAATTGGAATATCGTCATGGCCCCCAAAGGCAGCCAGCGCGTGGTGAACAAGATCGTGGCCGAAAACCGCAAGGCCCGCTTCAACTACGAGATCATCGATACTTACGAGGCGGGCATCGTGCTGATGGGCACGGAGGTCAAGTCGCTGCGCGAAGGCAAGGCCAATATCGCCGAATCCTACGCCTCGGATGAGGGCGGTGAGATCTGGCTGATCAATTCCTATCTGCCGGAATATCTGCAGGCCAACCGCTTCAATCACGAGCCGCGCCGGCGCCGCAAGCTGCTGCTGTCGGGCCGTGAAATCCATCGTCTGCGCTCTGCCATCAACCGCGAAGGCATGACGCTGATCCCGCTGAAGATCTATTTCAACGATCGCGGTCGGGCGAAGATGGAACTGGCGCTCGCCAAGGGTAAGAAATTGCACGACAAGCGCGAATCCGAGAAGGAGCGCGATTGGAACCGGCAGAAGAGCCGCCTGCTGAAGGCTCATGGCTGACCGCGCTGCCGTGGTTTATGATCACGTCCTGATCGTCGCGGCCAATCCGGTTCGGGATGATGGCGAGATCAATCCTCGAGATCACTGACCGGGGCGACTTCGACCGGGCGTGGCGCCCGCTCGGAGGGGTCGCGACCGATTTCAGCCTTCAGAGATAAGAGATCGATGAAATGATCGGCCTGACGGCGCAGGTCGTCGGCAATCATCGGCGGCTGGGTCGCCATGGTCGAGATCACCGAGACCTTGCGGCCTCTGCGCTGCAACGCCTCGACCAGGTTCGTGAAATCACCGTCGCCCGAGAAGATGACGAGATGATCGACCGTTTCGGACTGTTCCATGGCGTCGATCGCAAGCTCGATGTCCATGTTGCCCTTGATCTTTCGGCGGCCCATGGAATCCGTGAATTCCTTGGCGGGCTTGGTGACGACTTTGTAGCCGTTGTAGTCGAGCCAGTCGATCAGCGGCCGGATCGATGAATATTCCTGATCTTCGATCAGAGCGGTATAATAATACGCGCGCAGCAAATATCCGCGTTTCTGGAACGCTTTCAAGAGCTTGCGGTAATCTATGTCAAAGCCGAGGCTCTTGGATGCAGCGTAGAGATTGGCGCCGTCAATGAAGAGTGCAATTTTTTCGCGTGGGTCAAACATCGCTTACCAATCCAATGAGAGCAATCGAAATCCGCATGGGACAAACTTAAATAAAAACAATAGCTTGTGTTTCGATTTCGATCCGGTCCTTACTTTATGAATTATTCATATATGAAAGATTTAGGGCACGATTCGACATATTCCAAGCAACCTTCGGTGGAATTATGACATTCTCCATGGGAATCTAGCTCAGCCGCGGATAAAGACGAGGGGAGCCGGAATGAAAAACTTGTATTTGCCCGGTTTTAATTGTATCGGGCGTGTTAATCCCGAAATGACGACCGTAAAGGACAGGCAATGGCCCGTGTCACAGTTGAAGATTGCATCGACAAGGTGGAGAACCGCTTCGAGCTGGTTCTGCTCGCCAGCCACCGCGCCCGGCTGATTTCCCAGGGTGCCTCGATCACCATCGATCGCGACAACGACAAGAACCCTGTGGTGGCCCTGCGCGAAATTGCCGATGAGACGCTTTCGCCGGATGACCTCAAGGAAGATCTGATCCATTCGCTGCAGAAGCATGTCGAAGTCGACGAGCCCGAACCCGATCCGGCAAGCATGATCGCCGCCGGCGGTGTCGCCGCAGCCGACAGCGAAGAGCAGGACGACGTGCCGGAGACGATCACTTTCGACCAGATGTCGGAAGAAGAGCTGCTCGCCGGCATCGAAGGCCTGGTGCCGCCGGAAAAGAGCGACGACTACTAAGCGCGTCTGCCGGATCCTCTGTCGCATCGCATCAATGCGATCGCCCGGTCGCGCTGATGCGATCCGGAAAAAGCTGCATGCGATGCAAAAGAGCGACGATTACCAATCGTCAATCTTGCACCTTTATTGCTTAGGCATATTATTGCCCATGTGTGCGCCAATCGTTGATTGGCGCGCTTTTATTTTTATCGGAGTGGCTTTGGAATGATGCGGCAGTACGAGCTCGTGGAGCGGGTTCAGCAATACAAGCCCGATGCCAATGAAGCACTGCTGAACAAGGCCTATGTTTATGCCATGCAGAAACATGGCCAGCAAAAGCGCGCGAGCGGCGATCCCTATATTTCCCATCCGCTCGAGGTCGCCGCCATCCTCACCGACATGCACCTCGATGAATCGACGATCGCGGTAGCTCTGCTGCACGATACCATCGAGGACACGACGGCGACGCGCGCCGAAATCGATGAACTCTTCGGCGAGGATATCGGCCGCCTGGTCGAGGGTCTGACCAAGATCAAGAAGCTCGATCTCGTCACCAAAAAGGCCAAGCAGGCGGAAAACCTGCGCAAGCTGCTGCTCGCCATTTCCGACGATGTGCGCGTGCTGCTCGTCAAGCTTGCCGACCGCCTGCACAATATGCGCACCCTCGATCACATGTCGGCCGACAAGCGTGCCCGCATCTCCGAGGAGACGATGGAAATCTATGCGCCGCTCGCTGGCCGCATGGGCATGCAGGACATGCGCGAGGAACTCGAAGAGCTCTCCTTCCGGCATATGAACCCGGAAGCCTACGAGACCGTCACCAAAAGGCTGGAAGAGCTTTCGAAGCGCAACGAGGGCATCGTCAAGAAGATCGAGGCCGAGCTGCGCGACCTTTTGGTCGCAAGCGGCCTGACGAGCGCCTACGTCAAGGGCCGGCAGAAGAAGCCCTATTCGGTCTTCCGCAAGATGCAGTCGAAGTCGCTTTCCTTCGAGCAGCTTTCCGATGTCTACGGCTTCCGCCTGATCGTCGAGGATATCCCTTCCTGTTATCGGGCGCTCGGCATCGTCCACACGCGCTGGCGCGTCGTGCCCGGCCGCTTCAAGGACTATATCTCGACGCCGAAGCAGAACGATTACCGTTCGCTGCACACCACCATCGTCGGTCCTTCCAGCCAGCGCATCGAACTGCAGATCCGCACCAAGCGCATGCACGAAATCGCCGAATTCGGCATCGCCGCCCACACGCTCTATAAGGACGGCGCCACCAATGCCGATGGCGACATCCTTTCTCGCGAATCCAATGCCTATTCCTGGCTGCGCCATACGATCGAGGCGCTGGCCGAGGGCGACAGCCCGGAAGAATTCCTCGAGCACACCAAGCTCGAGCTGTTCCAGGACCAGGTCTTCTGCTTCACGCCGAAGGGCAAGCTGATTGCCTTGCCGCGTGGCGCCACCCCGATCGATTTCGCCTATGCGGTGCACACCAATATCGGCGATACCACGGTGGGCGCCAAGATCAACGGCCGCATCATGCCGCTGGTGACGCGGCTTGCGAATGGCGACGAGGTCGAGATCATCCGCTCCGGCGTGCAGGTTCCGCCGGCCGCCTGGGAGGAGATCGTCGTGACCGGCAAGGCGCGCGCCGCCATCCGTCGCGCCACCCGCATGGCGATCCGCAAGCAATATGCCGGCCTCGGCCACCGCATTCTCGAGCGCACCTTCAACAGGGCCGGCAAGATTTTCTCGCGCGAGGCGATGAAGCCGGCGCTGCACCGTCTCGGCCAGAAGGATGTCGAGGATGCGATCGCCGCTGTCGGCCGCGGCGAAATGTCTTCGCTCGACGTGCTGCGCGCCGTCTATCCTGATCATCAGGACGAGCGCGTCACCGTGAAGCCCTCCGGCGATGACGGCTGGTTCAACGTCCGCAGCGCCGCCGGCATGATCTTCAAGATCCCCGGCAAGACCAAGGCAGGGCACGACGGCGGCCATTCGGAAATCGACGCCGATGCCGATATCGGGCCGATCCGCGGCCTGTCCGGCAATGTCGACGTCAAGTTCGCGCCGACCGGTGCCGTGCCCGGCGATCGCATCGTCGGCATCATGGACCAGGGCAAGGGCATCACCATCTATCCGATCCAGTCGCCGAGCCTGCAGCGCTTCGACGATCAGCCCGACCGCTGGATCGACGTCCGCTGGGATCTCGACGAAGCCAATAAGTCGCGTTTCATGGCGCGCATCATGGTGAATGGGCTGAATGAACCCGGCACGCTTGCCAAGGTCGCCCAGACGGTGGCCGGCATCGACGTCAATATCCGCTTGCTGAACACGGTGCGGGTGGCGGCCGATTTCACCGAAATGATGCTCGAGGTCGAGGTCTGGGACCTGCGTCAGCTCAACCAGCTGCTCGCCCAGATGAAGGAACTGGATTGCATCGCCACGGTCCGGCGGCTCTACGAGTAAGTTTTTATTAAGCCCTCAGGGATTTGAGCGAAAAATTGCACATTTTATGGTCGTTTTAGGATCGGAATGGCGCATCAAAAAGGCGAGTAATGCAGTGAGTGCATGGCTGTCTCCATGTTGCGGTGGTGGTAATTAACCTCTGCTAGGCCTATCTTCTGGTCATCGAAACGTAAACAGAAGATGAGACAACGTAATGTTTGACCCTATTAAGAAATTCGCTCGTGCCTTTCGCGCTCCGACCACGCAGGAACGTGAAATGGCATATTTGGATGGCTCGTTCGACCGTATCGACCTCGAGTTTCGTCAGCGCCAGGTCGATCGCGGTCTGTTCCGTAATCGCTGACACCAAACTTATACTTGAGACGAGTGAGGGACGTTATGCATAACGGACGCCCCTCGGCATGAAGAAGCTCCTCTTCACAGAGAGAAATGAGGGGCGGATTTTCGAGCGGTATCATTTGCCGCTCTTGTCATGGTGGTGTGCACTGCACTAAATACCGGCCATGTTGTTTCGCCGTCGCAAACCTGCGGGATTCAAGGAAAAGATGCGGGAGCTTTTATGGCCTCGCAAGGGTTTCCTTCGCCCGATCCGTTACCTGACAATGCGCGTCCTGCACCTGAGCGCTTCGCCGCATGCGGTTGCCGCCGGCGTCGCTGCGGGTGTCTTCGTCTCGTGGACGCCTTTCATCGGCGTGCATTTCGTCATGGCTTTCGTCATCACCTATTTCCTCTCCGGTAGCATGGTGGCCGCCGCCCTCGGCTGCGCCGCCTTCGGCAATCCGCTGACCTATCCCTTTATCTGGGGGATCACCTGGGAGATCGGACATTTGCTGTTGAGCCGCAAGGATCAACTGGCCGGTCAGACGGTGGATCTCGCCGCCCTTTTCCACAAGCTGAACTTCACTGAGCTATGGAGGCCGGTGCTGGAGCCGATGCTGGTCGGCGCCATCCCGCCGGCGATCGTCACTTCCGTTGCGCTCTATGCGCTGACGTTCTACACCGCCAGGGGTTTTCAGACGCGCCGGCATATACGGTTGATGGAGCGGGCGCGCCTGCGCCTTGCCGTTCCAGCCGGCAACATGCCGAGCGTATGAACCCGATCAAGAATTCTTAAGCGACGGAAGGCTCCGGCATGATCATCGGCATTGGCAGCGATCTGATCGACATTCGCCGTGTCGAGAAATCCATCGAGCGCTTCGGCGAGCGTTTCACCCATCGTTGCTTCACCGAGATCGAGCGCGCCCGTTCCGACAAGCGGGCAAACCGTGCCGCATCCTATGCCAAGCGTTTTGCCGCCAAGGAGGCCTGTTCCAAGGCGCTCGGCACCGGCATAGCGCAGGGCGTCTTCTGGAAGGACATGGGCGTCGTCAACCTGCCGAGCGGCAAGCCGACCATGCTTTTATCGGGCGGCGCCGCGCTGATCCTCGAATCACTGCTGCCCGTGGGCCACAGGCCCGCCATTCATTTGACAATAACGGATGATTATCCCTTGGCGCAGGCCTTCGTCATTATCGAGGCGTTGCCCGAGAGCCTCTGATCGTGACCTCGGGAGCGTTGATCGCGACCTCGGGCGCTGTTGATCGCGACCTCTCGTCGCTTTTGATGTTGTCGCCATTGCCGCAACCGGTCGAAGCCGCTAGAGAGAACGACAGAAAGAATTGCGCCGCCGCGGCGTCTTGAAGGAATAAGACTGCGTGTCCGAAAAAGTCGAAGCCAAGCCGAACGCCCTCTGGGAAAATATCAAAGTCATCATCCAGGCGCTGATTCTGGCGATGGTGATCCGAACGGTGCTGTTCCAGCCCTTTACCATTCCGTCCGGTTCGATGATGCCGACGCTGCTGGTCGGCGACTACATCTTCGTCAACAAGTTCGCTTACGGCTATTCGAAATATTCGCTGCCCTTCTCGCCAGATGTTTTCAGCGGCCGCCTGTTCGGCGCCGATCCGAAGCGTGGCGACATCGTCGTCTTCCGTTTCCCGCCGAACCCCGAAATCGACTATATCAAGCGCTGCATCGGCCTGCCCGGCGACCGTATCCAGGTTACCGACGGCGTGCTCTACGTCAACGGCAAGCCGGTTCCGAAGGTGGCGGACGGTGCGTTCACTTCGGATTACAAGCTCGACCCGGGCGAGGACGTGCCGGTGTTCCGCGAAACGCTCGACGACGGCAAGTCCTACGACACGCTCGATCAGTCGCCGGTGTCGCGTGGCGATAACACCCGCGAATTCATCGTGCCGGAAGGCCATTATTTCATGATGGGCGACAACCGCGACAACTCGCTCGACAGCCGCTTCGACGTCGGCTTCGTGCCTGCCGAAAATCTTGTCGGCCGTGCCAGCGTCATCTTCTTCTCGCTCGGCAACGACACCTCCTTCCGCGAAATCTGGAAGTGGCCGACGAACATGCGTTGGGACCGCCTCTTCAAGGTTGTTGAATGAGTAAGGCGCAGACGCTTTCTGCGGCGGACCGCGCAAAGCTTGAAGCCCTGATCGGTCATGACTTCGCTGAAAAGGAACGCCTGGATCGCGCGCTGACCCATGCCAGCGCCCGCACCGAAAAGGGCGGCAATTACGAACGGCTGGAATTCCTCGGCGACAGGGTCCTTGGGCTCTGCATCGCCGAGCTTCTGTTCCGCACCTTCGGCACAGCAGGAGAAGGCGAGCTCTCGGTTCGCCTCAACCAGCTCGTCAGCGCCGAAACCTGTGCCGCGGTCGCCGATGAACTCAATCTTCATCTCTATATCCGCACCGGCGCCGATGTGAAGAAACTGACCGGCAAGCGGATGATGAACGTGCGCGCCGACGTCGTCGAAAGCCTGATCGCCGCGATCTATCTCGACGGCGGCCTCGAAGTCGCCCGCCGGTTCATTCTGCGTTACTGGCAGGGCAGGGCGGTGCGGGCCGATGGCGCCAAGCGCGACGCCAAGACCGAGCTGCAGGAGTGGTCGCATGCGAAATTCGGCGTCACGCCGATCTACCGGGTTGATGAACGCAGCGGACCGGATCATGATCCACGCTTCAAGGTGACGGTGGAAGTTGCTGGCATTAAGCCCGAAACCGGCGTAGAGCGGTCGAAGCGTGCCGCCGAACAGGTCGCGGCAACGAAGATGCTTGAGCGCGAAGGCATTTGGCAGCAATCGCCTGCCGGAAACTGACGGGACAATGACACAAGAAGAAGAGATCGCGGCCGAAGCTGCCGCAGAAACCAATGGTCCGACGCATTCGGGCTTTGTCGCGCTTATCGGGCCGACCAATGCCGGAAAGTCGACGCTGGTGAACCGCCTCGTCGGCGCCAAGGTCTCGATCGTCAGCCATAAGGTGCAGACGACGCGGGCCATCGTCCGCGGCATCGCGATCCATGACAATGCCCAGATCGTCTTCATGGATACGCCTGGTATCTTCAAGCCGCGCCGCCGGCTTGACCGCGCGATGGTGACCTCGGCCTGGGGCGGTGCGAGGGATGCCGATCTGATCGTGCTGCTGATCGACAGCGAGCGCGGCCTGCGCGGCGATGCGGAAGCCATCCTCGAAGGCCTCAAGGAAGTCCGGCAGCCGAAGATCCTGCTGCTCAACAAGATCGACCGCGTCAACCGCGAGGATCTGCTGGCACTGGCCGCTGCCGCCAACGAGAAGATCGCTTTCGAGCGCACCTTCATGATCTCCGCCGAAAACGGCTCCGGCTGCGACGACCTCATGGACTATCTGGCGAAAACGCTGCCGGAGGGGCCGTGGTACTATCCGGAAGACCAGATCTCCGATCTGCCGATGCGCCAGCTCGCCGCCGAGATTACCCGCGAGAAGCTGTTTCTGCGCCTGCACCAGGAGCTTCCCTATGCCTCGCATGTCGAAACGGAGACGTGGGAAGAGCGCAAGGACGGCTCGGTGCGGATCGAGCAGGTGATCTATCTCGAGCGTGACAGCCAGAAGAAGATCGCGCTCGGCAAGGGTGGTGAAACCATCAAGGCGATCTCGACTGCATCGCGCAAGGAATTGTCGCAGATCCTCGAACAGCCGGTCCATCTCTTCCTGTTCGTCAAGGTTCGCGAAAATTGGGGTGATGATCCCGAGCGGTTCCGCGAAATGGGTCTCGATTTCCCGAAATAAGCATGGCAAGGATTTCGCCGGGTTGGCGCCAGCCCTTTGTTTCCGCATAAAAAATCCGCCTCGCTCATGGAACAAATCCATGCTTTGCGCATTCCTTGATGAACGGCGCGCCAATGTTGGCGCGCCGATTTTGCGACGGCGGGGGCAAGTATGGCGACGTCGAGACCCATCAATTCTTTCAAGACCCCTTGCGAGCAATGTCCTTTGCGGCCCCTGCCGCATTTCAGGGAATTCAGCCGTGACGAGCTGGAATTCGTTTCGAGCTTCAAGAGGGGTGAGCTTGCCGTCGATGCCGGCTCCACCATCCTCGTCGAGGGCGCACATAGCGCTCACCTCTTCACGGTGCTTGCCGGCTGGGGCTTCCGCTACAAGATGCTGGAGGACGGGCGCCGCCAAATTCTGAACTATATCATGCCGGGCGACCTGGTCGGTCTGCAGGGAACGATTGCCGGTGAAATGCAGCATTCCGTCGAAGCGCTTTCGCCCGTGTCCCTTTGTGTCTTCGAGCGTGACAGGCTGATGACGCTCTACAACAAGCACGCCTCGCTCGCCTTCGACATCACCTGGATCGCCGCGCGCGAGGAGCGCATCCTGGATGAGCATCTCCTGAGCATCGGCCGCCGCACGGCGCTGGAAAGAGCAGCCTACCTGATCGCTTTCCTGTTCGAGCGCGGCCGGAAGCTCAATATCTTCAACGGCCGCAAATTCATCCCCATCACCCAGCAGCACATTGCCGACACGCTCGGCCTTTCCATCGTTCATACCAACAAGACCTTGAAAAAGCTCAGCGAACGTGGGTTGATCCGCTGGCAGGAGCGCGGCTGCGAGGTGCTGAACGGCGAGGAGTTGATGGCGATCGCCGGCTGGGAAGGGCTCGGAGAGGGCAAACGCCCCTTCATCTAAAGCGCGTTGCGATCTTTCAGATTCGCGCCTCGCGCTTTAGGTCTTTGTTTTGCGCATGCCGCTGTCGCAAAACCGCTGCACACTTTTGCGCGACATGCCTGGCCAAGCAGCTTGGTTATGTCTTTTTTAAATGCAGATTAGCAGCAGGCAAAATAAACTCGGCCGTCGTCTTTCCTCCGATTTTGATTCTTATCGACCGGGCAGAAAAATGGTTTATTCAGAAAAGGTGGCGGAATTCACCGATAGCGTGCCATGCGGGGCACCGGAGGGCAATGATGTTGGCGAAACGGCCGGGGCGCTGCGACAGGCGCCCGACGAGGGGCATCGAATCATGAGCGCAATCCGTGTTCTGGTTCTTGAAGACAGTTTGATCATCGCGATGGAGGCGGAGGATATTCTGCGCCTGGCCGGCGTCGAGAGCATCGATATCGTCGGCAGTTTGGAACAGGCGAGGGCTGCCATCGCTGCGGAGAAATATGATTTCGCCCTTCTTGACGTCAATCTCGGCGAGGGCATGAGTTTCGGATTTGCCCGCCATCTTCTCGATATCGGCATCCCTTTCGGCTTCGTTAGCGGCTATTCCGATACCGGCGATTTCCCGCCTGACCTGCAGCACATACCGCTTCTGGTGAAGCCGTTCGACGAGACGGCGATGCGGGAATTCCTGCAGAGGCTTTTCCCGGCTGTCGCCTGAAGGGGTCCATGACGAAGCCAGGCCTTGCATTGCAGCGCGTCTTTTCAGACGCGCAAAGGACGCTGTAACGCGTTGAATTATGCAGTAGGATGGATTCGTCAGCCGTAAGGACTTCTTTCGATGCAGTGGCAGGACCATGCGATCATTCTGGGCGTTAAACGCCACGGGGAGACGAGCGTCATCGTCGAGGTGATGACGCGTGATCGTGGCCGCCATCTCGGCCTGGTGCGCTCCGGACGCTCGCGCGCCATGCAGCCGGTGCTGCAGGCGGGCAATGCCGTGGAAGTCATCTGGCGTGCCCGGCTTGACGAGCATCTGGGCGAATTTCGCGTTGAGCCGGTGACGCTGCGCGCTGCCCGGCTGATGGAAACGGCGACCGCCGTCTACGGTGTCCAGGCGATGGGTGCGCTGCTGCGGCTGCTGCCGGAGCGTGATCCGCATCCGCACCTCTTCGATGCGCTTGAGGTCATCCTCGATCACCTGCATAACCCGGCCGATGCTGGCGAACTCTTCGTGCGTTTCGAGCTTGCGGTGCTGAATGATCTCGGCTTCGGCCTCGATCTTGCCGAATGCGCCGCGACGGGCGCCCGTTCCGATCTCGTCTATGTCTCGCCGAAATCCGGCCGCGCCGTCAGCCGCGCTGCTGGTGCGCCCTGGGCGGACAAGATGCTGCTCCTGCCGCCGTTCCTCCGCATCGAAGGCAATCATGCGGCCGACTTCGAAAGTCTCTCAGCCGCATTCCGTCTGACAGGGTTCTTTCTGCATCGCCATGTCTACGAGCCGCGCGGGATCGAAGCCGTAGCAGCCCGCGACGGCTTCGTTCAGGCGGCACTCAAGGCGCTTAATCCAACCCCACGGACGCTTTCTGTTCCGAACGGTGTTTCCGCCTGACCTCCGTTTTTTACCGGTGCAAAACATCCTCCGGATTTGGCGGTTTACCCGCTCATGAGCGCCTCCTATGTCTTCACAGGACTGCCAATCAAGGAGGATCTCATGCTGACCAAGCCCGCATCATCGACAACGATCACGCTCTGGAATGGCCGCGAAATACCGCGTCTCGGCATGGGATGCTGGGCGATCGGCGGTCCCTTCTTCGCCGGCGACACGCCGCTAGGCTGGGGTGATGTCGACGACGATGAATCCGTGGAAGCGATTCACCGCGCCATCGAACTCGGCATCCGCTTCTTCGACACGGCCTCGAACTACGGCGCTGGCCACTCGGAGGAAGTGCTCGGTCGGGCGATCGGCAATCGCGACGATATCGTCATCGCCACCAAGTTCGGCTTCGCCACCGATCCGGAAACCAAGCAGGCAACCGGCGCCTTCGCCGATGAGGCCTTCATCCGCCGTTCGGTCGAGACCTCGCTGCGCCGCCTCGAGCGCGATCGTCTCGATCTCCTGCAGTTCCACCTCAATGATTTTCCGCTGGAACAGTCGGATGCCGTCTTCGATACGCTGGAGGCGCTGCGCGCCGAAGGCAAGATCGATGCGTTCGGCTGGAGCACCGATTTTCCCGATCGTGCCGCCCATCATACCAGCCGCCAGGGGTACGTCTCGATCCAGCATACGATGAATGTTTTCGAACCGGTGCCGGAGATGATCTCGGTGATCGAGGGGAAAGGCCTGATGTCAATCAATCGCGGTCCGCTGGCGATGGGGCTGCTGACCGGCAAGTTCACCGCCGACAAGGCAGTGGGCGCCAAGGATGTCCGTGGGGCGGCCCTCGACTGGATGGTCTATTTCAAGGACGGGCGTATTGCCCCGGAATTCGCCGCACGGCTCGATGCCGTCCGCGATCTCCTGACATCAGGCGGCCGCACGCTGACGCAGGGCGCGCTTGCCTGGCTCTGGGCACGCTCGCCGCGCACCCTTCCCATTCCGGGCTTCCGCACTGTTGCCCAGGTGGAGGAAAATGCCGGCGCGTTGGAAAAAGGACCGTTGCCGGCCGATATCATGGCGGGCATCGATGCCGCGCTCGATCGCGTGTGATGCTCTAACTCTTTGTTTTCACGCAATTCCGGACGGAAAACCGCTTCGCACTCTTCCCGGAATTGCTCTATGCTGCGGCGCCGCGCTTAAGCGCCCAGCCTTCCGGCCTCTCTTCAACGATGCGGACGGTGTCACCGATTGTGATCCTGCCGCTGCCGCGCGGCGTGACGTTCCAGCCGAAGAGCGGGCCCGGCACGCGCCGGTCGGCCGACATGCGGATGCGGCCCATGGCCGGCATCGGGTTTGGTCCCTCGCGGGACCCGGTCAACTGGTCCTGAGTCGTCATGATGCAGCGGGAGCAGGGCTTGACGAGATCGAAGCGGATGCCGGCGATCTCGATCGCCGCCCAGCGGTCCTCCGGCCAGGCCTCGTCGGTATCGACGACGATGTTCGGACGAAAGCGTTCCATGCCGACACTGCCTTTGCCATGGGCGGCGAGATCGGCATTTAACGCTTTCAGCGAGCCGGTCGTCGTTACCAGGATCTGATAGCCGTCGGTAAAGGTGACGGGCGTGGCTTCACCGGCCCATTCGGCATTCGCCGTCCGCCGTGCCTGCCCGTCGAAGAAGACGAGGCGCACCTCGCGGCCAAGCCATTCGGAAAGCTGCCGGTTGCTCACCGGATCGGCGACGGCGGCGCTGACGACAGATTTCCATACAGTCACATCCATGCGGGTTTCAGGCCGAGGCGGCGCTACCGATATGTCCGTTTTCCCCTGCATCAGCAGCCGAAAGGCGCTCGCTTCCGGTCGCACTTCGATGCGCGCGAGGTCGGGCAACTCGCGCTGGGTGATGAAGTGCCCTTGCGCATCGGTGATCATCGCCCGCCGGTCGCCGGGAAGCCCATAGGCGTCGATGTCGGCGGCCGGCAGCGCAATGCCGCGGGCGCTCTTGAGCGGGTAGATGAAGAGGTCGCTGACACGCATGTTGTGCTCCTAGATTTCATCCATGAAGGCCGAGAGGAATTCGCGCAGGCTTTTATCGCGCGCGGCCGCCAGCCTGCGGCCGGTCTCGGTCTGGAATCCTTCCGCCAGTTTGAACAGCTTCGTCTCGAAATGGTCAATGGCATAACGCTTGTCATCGAACGGGCGGTCCGCTGCCGCCGGGTCGAACGGATCGTAGAGCCTGGATCCCAGTCGCCCGGCGATATAGAAGCAGCGTGCGACGCCGACCATGCCGATCGCGTCCAGCCGGTCGGCATCCTGCAGGATCTTCGCCTCCAGCGTCTGCGGCGTCACCCCGGCCGAGAAACTGTGCGCGGTGATTGCGTGGGCTGCGTCTTCGATATCGGCCTCGCTCCAGCCGAGTTCCGCCAGGATCGCCGATGCCTTCTCCGCCGCCAAAGCCGATGCTTTTGCCCGCAGCGGCGAATTCTTCTCGACGGCGACGCAGTCGTGCAGCAGCACGGAAGCGGCAAGAACTCGCCCGTCGCCGCCTTCTTCCGCATGGATGCGCATGGCATTCCTGAAGACGCGCAGAATATGGGCAAGATCGTGCGAGCCGTCGTCGCCGTCGGCCGCATGCGCAATCAGCGCCGCGGCAAGCGTTTCGTGTGGGGAGAAGGCTTCAGCCGCCAACATAGCGCCACCTGTCATGAGGAAGATCGTTTTCCGCCGATAGGCATCGGCGCGGAATGGAATGCGGGCGGTAAAAGGATGCGACAACGAAGATCTCAGGAATCGCAGCCGAATTTGTAGCGGCTTGCCGTGCGAGTCGCAATCGAGAGGGATCTCAGTGCTTGGCTTCAGGAAGATGCGTCACGCCGCCGTTCGGCGGCAGGGAGAGAAGATGGGGCACGTCACGCGCCGGTCGCGGCGGACTGATGTGATAGCCTTGGATCTCGTCGCATTCCTCGCATTCGAGCAGCGCCAGCTGCGCGGCCGTTTCGACGCCCTCGACGGTGACGCGCATGCCGAGCGCATCGCCGAGCAGGATGATCGCGTGCATGATCGCATGCGCTTCCTTGTTGTCGACGATGTCGTTGACGAAGGACTTGTCGATCTTGATCTTGTCGAAGGGGAAGCTCGAGAGATAGCTCAGTGAGGAATAGCCGGTTCCGAAATCGTCCATCGAGATGCGGATGCCGCGCTCCTTCAGCGCATGCAGGATCGGCAGCACGTCGCTTAGATTTTCCATCAGCACGCTCTCGGTGATTTCGAGTTCAAGCCGCGACGGCAACAGCGCAGCGGCGGCAAGCGCCTCGCTGACATCTCGCGTCAGGTCGCTGCTGCTGAATTGGATTGCCGAAACGTTGACGGCGATCTTGATGCCCTCCGGCCATTGCGCTGCATCGTTGCAGGCCCGGTGCAAAACCCAACGGCCGATATCAACGACAAGGCCCACCTCTTCGGCAAGCGGAATGAAATCCATCGGCGGAACGCGGCCTCGAGCCGGGTGGTTCCAACGGATCAACGCTTCGAAGCCACAGATGCGCCGCTGCACGAGGTCATAAAGCGGCTGGTAGTGCAGCTCGAATTCTTCATTCTCAACGGCTGCTCTGAGGTCCGCCTCCAGTGCGTGGCGCAGCTGGATCTGCGCTTCCATCTCGCTGGCGAAGAAACGTTCGCGTTTGCGGCCGTCCGCCTTGGCATGTGACAGCGCCACGCCGGCATTTTTCAACAGGATATCGGTTTCCTCGCCATCCTCAGGGGCGATTGCGATGCCCATGGAGACGCTGAGCTCCACCTGTTTTTCGCCGTGGAGGAATGGTTTGGAAAGCTCCCGGCGGATCCGCTCGGCAAGCGCCGTCACGTTCCGGGGCTGCTGCCTGCCCGTCTGCAGGATGGCGAATTCGTCCGAGCCGAGGCGCGCCAGGGTGTTTTCCGAACCGGCCGAGGCTCGGATGCGCTCGGCGACCTGCAGCAGGATCTTGTCGCCGGCCGAAACGCCCATCGTGTTGTTGATCGATTTGAACCGGTCGAGATTGAGGTGAACGAGGGCAATCTGCTGATCTGGCCTGCGCTCTGTGAGCGTCGCATCCACCTGCTCGCGGAAATGGATGCGATTCGGAAGGCCGGTCAGCGGGTCGTGGTGGGCGAGATAGGTGATGCGCTCGGCCGCCCTTCGATCCTCGGTAATATCGGCATGAATGGAAATGTTGCTGCCGTCGGAAAGGATAGTCACCATGCTCTGGATGATGCGGCCATCGTCCATCAACCATTCGCGCCGACGGAGACTACTGCTCCTTGCGGTTGCGGAGGAATGTCGCCCGGACCGCCGGCCGGGCTTGGCGCTGGCGCTCTCCGTGCCGCGCATTTTGGCCGTGAGATCGGCGATTGTCGCGCCGGCAATGACATCTTCGTCCGTCAGGTCGAAGAGCTGGCGGAAGCGGGTGTTGGAAAGCGTCAGCCGCTGGTCGGCGTCGAAGACGCTGAGACCGAGCGGCAGGTTGTTGAGGATGATTTCGAAGAGCTTTTTCTGTCCGTCGAACGCTTTGCTGAGGGCGGAAATATTGCCTCTCAGCGCATGGTTTTCCCTTAGCAGCGTTTCCGCGCTTCTCTCGATTTCGTCATAGTCGCTTTCATGGACGCGATAGGTCGCGATCACAAGATCCATCAGGCGCTGCGCATCGATCGATCCATCGGCGGTGACGGCCTCGGTACATTGCCGCCAGAAGAGTGCTTCAGCTTTCATGTGAATGCGTCTCGCGGGACGACAGCGGAGGGAAGCGTCCTCGTTTGATGAACGTGCCTCATTTCGCCGGACATAGAAGACCTTTCTAAAATGAATACAGAGATTGATTTTGATAAGCTGGACGCCTGCTGGTGATGCGTGAATGCCCATTTTGTATGGCCCGGATTAATATTCGGTTGCAGTGCAGCAGAGACCTCGCGGCGTTAGACGTCTGTTTTATATGTGAAAAATACCTGAAATACGGAGAAAAGCGGCCCCCTGATGCTGGCAGAGGCCTGCGCTCGCGCATTCCGTTAACTTTTGTCAATCATCGTTAATGAGAAGTTAACAACTTATTGACGCACTGCGCAAATCAGTTTAACCACCGAGTCAACAGTGATTTTCCCAGTTCGTATTGCGTACAAACACCACCGGCAAAAGGCGGTGAATGGAGGTTTGTATGACCAGCACCACATCCGTTTCAGACACGTCATATGCATATCTGGCGACTCTTTCGCGTCTCGATGCCAATGGCGATGGCGTCCTCAGCCGCGGCGAACGTGCCGCCGATGAGAAGCCCGGCATCATCAAAGAACTCCTCGACGAGGACAAGAACAGCGAGACGCAGCCGAAGTTTTCCGGCAGCCTGATTGCGCTGATGATGGACACGCGTGACAGTGCCACGGCAAGCAGCATTGCCGTTTCCTATCCATTGCAGCAGACCGCGCCGCCGACAGGCGATCAGCCCGAGGATCTCTACCGCAAGACCTACGGCCAGTTCGATTTCGACGCGGTCGCCTGAATGGCGTGCCGATCCGGATGATCAAGCCGGCCGTTGGTCGGCTTTTCTCGTTACGTCTTCTTCGTGCGATCTTCCTCGGTCAGGAACACCTTCCGGTTTGACACGTTCAGAAGGACAACCGGACGGAAGGAGATCTCCATGAAAGCCATGCGCATTATCGCCGCCCTGAGCCTGCTTGCGGTTGCATTGCCGGCGGGCGCTCAGGACAAGCAGACGGCGGTTGCCAATTTCGTCGGCAAGGACGGCAAGGAGGACGGTCGCGCGCAACTGACGGCTGCCGCCACTGGCGGCGTCCTGATCGAAGTCGAGATATCGGGACTGCCGGTGAATAAATGGGTGGCCTTCCATGTTCATGAGACCGGCCGCTGCGACGCCGCGACCCATCACGAATCGGCGGGCGGCCACTTCAATCCTGAGAAGGCCGAGCACGGCATTCTTGCCGCCAAGGGTCCGCACGCCGGCGATATGCCCAATCAATATGTCGGGCAGGACGGCGTGCTGCGGGCGCAGGTCTTCGACAGCATGGTCACGCTCGACGGCAAGACCGACGGCATTCGCGGCCGTGCATTGATGGTGCACGCCAATTCGGATGATTATCGAAGCCAGCCTTCGGGTGATGCCGGGGAAAGACTTTCCTGCGGCGTCATTCAATAGGCTATGGCGCAATTCTCAGATCGGCATCGATTAACAACAAAATTGGGAATTCGAAGTGCACAGCGCCGCGGGTCTTAAAAACACCCGCGGCGCTGCAATGTCTTACTGCCGCGTCGGCGTCGGTTTTTCGGCCGTCGCCTTGCCGTTGGACGTTTTTGCCGGCGCGGCATCTGAAGCATCCGGCGCAGCGTCAGGATTATCGTCGAAGGCGAGTTTCACGCGCTTCACCATGTCACGGCTGACCAGCCACCAGTCACCGGTCTTTGCCCAGTAGCGCAGCGCTACGGAGATCGTGCCGTCACCAAGGCTGTCGATGAAGACGCTGGGTGCCGGTGACGTCAGCACCCTGGAATCGGCTTTGGCAAGGTTCATCAGCCTCTCCATCGCCAGATCGATGTCATCCTCATAGGCGACGCTGATTTTCAGCTCGTTCCGCCGGGTGGGTTCGCGGCTAAAATTGGTAATCGGCGTGTTCCAGAGCGTCGAATTCGGCGCCAGCCGGTAAAGCCCGTCGCCGGTTTTGAGCTCGGTTGCAAACAATCCGATTTCGCGTACCGTGCCGGCCACGCTGCTGGTCTCTATATATTCGCCGACGCGGAACGGCCTGAGGATCAGCAGCATGATGCCGGCGGCGATATTCTGCAGCGTGCCTTGCAGCGCCAGTCCGATCGCCAGGCCTGCCGCGCCGAGGGTTGCGATGATCGAGGCGGTCTGGACGCCGAATTGACCGAGCACGGTGATGAACACCAGAATGAGCAGGGCATAGCGCAGCACATTGGTGAAGAAACGCGCTAGCGTCTCGTCGATGCCATGAACGCGCGACAGGCCTTCATAGGCCCAACGACTGGTAAAACCGGCCAGCGCCCAGCCAAGAACGAGAAGGATCACCGCCCCGAGGACAGAGAAGGAATATTGCACGGCAAGCGCGCTTGCCTGGCTGAGCGCCGTTTGCGTGGCGAGGAGGACATCGGCTGCCTGGTGTTCCATGATCTGGCCCTGTCGATTGTGCGTGATCGGGGCCTAGATGGAGCGGCTGGCGGCAGCGTCAACCGCAAGCGGCGTCCCGGATAGCAAGGACGAAGGGCGCGTTGCCGTCGGCATCGGCGCCACGTCCGATTGCCCGCACCGCCGCAACCAGCCGGCCGCTGCGGCCGAGCAGCGCGTCACCGATTTGGATCAGCCGGGCATTCGGTGTCGCGAAAGGCGAGGCGGCCCGCAGCCGGCGGGCAAGCGTTTCGTCGCTTTGATCGGGTGCCAGCGACAGCGCGGCGATGAGGGCTGCGGCCGGCGATCGCGACACACCCATCCAGCAATGGATGAGCAGCGGCGTCTCCTGCCGCCACGAGGCGGCAAAGTCGATAATCCCGCGCACATGCGTCTCATCAGGCGCTACGAGATTGCCGGTGCCCTTGAAGACGATGTCGTTCATAGCAAGCGTCAGATGACGTTCGGCCGCGATCACGCCCGGCCGGTGAAAGGCCTGCTCCTTGGCGATCAGGCTGATCATGTCGCGCGCCTTGTGGCGCACCGCCATCTCCGCGATGCGCGACAGCGGCGAGACGACGATGAAGGTCACGATACCATCTCCCGCTCGACCTCGATCGCGGCGAAGCGCTCGCAGAACAACCGCTGTGCTTCGATGGCCGGCAAGGGCTCGATCATCAGCATGTCCTTGCTGATGCCGCGCGGCTGGCCGAAGAATTTCTGTGCCTCGGCAGGTGTGAAACCGGCAAGCACGGTCGCTTCGAAATAGGCGGCGATCGTATCGGCCTTTTTGATTCGGTCCTTGAGGTCGCGCGAGGGATGCGGCGGCAGGCCGAAGCGCAGGTGCACGGCGGCCTCCAGCCGCTTTTCCACCGTCTTGTAGCCGCCGCCGACCACCGATTTGAATGGCGATATCATGTCGCCGATCACATATTCGGGCGCATCGTGCAGCAGCGCCATCAGGCACTCCTGCGGCCGCGCGTCGTTGAAGCGACGGAAGATATCCTCGACGACGAGACTGTGCTGGGCCACCGAGAAAGCATGATCTCCGGAGGTCTGGCCGTTCCAGCGGGCCACACGCGCAAGCCCATGAGCGATGTCGATCAGTTCGACATCGAGCGGCGAGGGGTCGAGCAGGTCGAGCCTGCGCCCGGACAGCATGCGCTGCCAGGCACGCGGAGCTTTCGGTGTTGTCACGCGCTGGCCTCGTCGGCGCTGGCGGGAAAGACGAGACCGGACCATGCCGGCAGGACGAGGGACACAGGCGTGTCGCCGGCGAGCAGCGGCGTGCCTGCCGCCATCGCCGCGCCGGCGCGGTCGATGCGCACGATCGCAAGTCCATTGCCGCCTTCGACCGAACCGAGTGTTCCCACAGGCTTGCCGGCGGCGGTGATCTCCGTCCCGGTCCCTGGCAGGGCCGTTGCGGCGGACACTGTCACGACGCGCCGGCGCGCGGTGCCGCGATGGTGCATGCGCGAGACGACCTCCTGGCCGACATAGCAGCCTTTCCTGAAGGAGAGGCCACCGTTGAAATCCATCAGCACGTCATGCGGGAAGGCGTCCTGCAGGGCAAAGTCAGATCCTGATGTGACGATGCCGTGGCTGATGCGCAGCGCGTCGTAGAGCACTTCTGCACCATCGCCGTGTCTTCCTGCCCGACGGGTGAGCGTGACGCCCGCCTTGGCGAAGCGACTGTCTCGGGCACCTTGGCTCTCCCGGACGCCCTCGGCACCCTCGTCCCAGGAAACGGTAACGCCCTCTTCGGTGCTTGGCGAAAGTGTGACGGCGGCGCGCAGCTTGTACATCGTCAGCCGCTTCAACAGGCCGTCGCGCTGGCCGGCATCGGTTTCGATCATGTAGCCGTCGCCGTCCTGCCAGATCATGAAGTCGAACAGGATCTTGCCTTGCGGCGTCAAGAGTGCCCCGGGCCGCGCCTCATCAGGCCCAAGCGCGGTGATATCGGTGGTGATCAGGTTCTGCAGGAAGGATTGGGCTTCCGCGCCGCTGACGAAGAGCAATGAGCGGTCTTTCAGGAATACGGCTGGCATGGCGGAACCTGTCGCGTTGGTCATCGCTCAGAGGTATGTCTTCATGAGGTGGATCGCAAGCGCCATGCGAACGTGGAAAGCGCAGCCAAGACGGGCATCAATCGCCCGCTGTGAAGAATTTCCATTTACCCTGAGGCGTAATGCCGAGGCGGTAGAAATTATATCCGCCGAATTCCTGCATGTCGGAGAGATCGCCGGCAGTGACGATGCGCAGCAGTTCAACACGCTCCGGCGGCGTCAGCGTCTTCAGGTCCTTCTCGGCAAAATAGGGCCAGACATACATGTCGTCTGCTGTGCCCTGGCCGACATGTACGAAGCCGGTCGAGACGATGTCGAGCATGATGGCAAGGATCTCGTCACCGTCAGGATCGCCCGACAGATCCTTCAGCGTGCCGATCGGATCGTCGGTCGGTTCGCCCACAGTCACCTGTGTCTGGTCGGCACCAGTGCCCATCAGCGGCCGCAGTCGCTCGAGATCGCCGGAGGCGGCCGCCTCGACGATCTGCTCGCGCATCTTGCGAACCGGCTCTGGCACCTTGCTGATGTCGTAGATCACCTCGGCAGGCTTGGAATTGTCCTGAGCGCCCGGCGTCTTGTCGACACCCTGATTGTTCTGGCTGTTGACCAGCGGATCGGCCATGGGAACGCCGGGAGTGGTCCCGCCCTGCGGCTGGCTCTGACCCTGAGCGCCTCCCTGTGCGGGCGGCGTCTCGTTGGCGGCCTGGCCGGGGATCTTGTGCAGTTCGGAAAGCGCGTAGGCTGCCGGCGCAAGGAAAACATTGCCGGCGGCGAGGCTGAACGCAAGCAGCACCGGCGCGAGGGAAATTCGCGAAACTTTCTCTTTACCGGTGTGCATCAAACTCTCTGATAACAATTATTGCAGGGTGCGGTTCGCGGAGAATTCGCCGGCAAGCATGCGCTCACGCAGCGAATCCAGCAGGGCTTCGGCGCTCTTTTCCCCATGCAATCTGATTGTCTCGCGCAGCGCATGTGCAATGGCGGCATCAGCGATGATTTCAGGCTCGATCCCGTCGGCCATGCCGTCGGCCCAAGCCTCGTTCTGGTACTCCAGAGCTGCCTGCATCTTTTCGTGGACGATCATGTCGTCGATGTCGTTGAGGCTTGCTTCCATTGTCTTTTCCTCAGAACTTCTCATGTCTTACTGCACCGTTAACAACACTAACAGCCTTTTCCCAAAACGACACGTCCGCTTGCGAAAACAGGTTAATTAAACGTCAATTTCCAAAGCGCGAGGTAATTTCTGTGGCAAGTGTTGCACCTTCGTTACGGTAGCGCTCTTCTGCCACGATGGCCGCCGGGGTGCAATCCGTATAGACCGAGGCGAAGGCGCGATAGCCGCGATTGAAGGCCGCTGTCAGCTTTTCCTTGCGCTGCGGCTCGTTGCCGGTCTCCGAATCGAGCAACTGCTGCATGCTGTTTCGCCACTCGTCGCCGCCAGGCGCCTTGCAGAGCGTTCTCAGATAATGCACCGAACCCAGCACCTCGGCGAACCGCGCCAGCTTGTCGTCATAGGGCACGATCACAGCAGGTGGGGGCGCAATTTCCTCCTGCTGTGGAGGCGGCGTATTCTTGCCCTGCGCCATCGTGGGGCCGGCGAGCACGAGCAGGGACAGGAAAACGCGTCGAACGGGAATCATGCACCCAGTTGATACGTTGAGCATGACGGCAACAAGGCGTGCTTCAAAGTTTCCACGTCTATTCGCCGCCCGCCAGCCGTTCCGCGCATTCGAGCACGCTCTGCGGCACGGGCAGCCGCCGGATTTCCTCCACCGTGTACCAGCCGAGGGCGGCCGCATCGTCGGCGGCTTCCGCCACCGCGTCTTCATCCGCATCGACCCGAAAGACCGATAGCAGGAAATGGCTGTTGACGCTGCCGTCGGCCGCATGCGTCTTCAGGTCGTAGGTCGAAAACAGCCGCGGATTCCGTGCCGAAATGCCGGTCTCTTCATGGAGTTCGCGCAATGCCGTTTGCTCCGGCGTTTCGCCAGGCTCGGCCCGCCCGCCGGGAAAGGCATACATGTCGGCGGAAGGCGGATTGCGTCGCAACACCAGAAGGAATCGTCCATCACGTTCGAGAATGGCGGCTGAGCCGGGTTTAGCGGTGGAGGTCATCGGGACTGCTCTTGCTGTGATGGCTCATCTTATCGAATGAATAGTGCCACGAGGATTCGAAAGGTGCTTCCGTGACCTACATCATTTTTGCGTTTGCTGCCCTCTTCGAGATCGCCGGCTGCTTTGCCTTCTGGGCATGGCTGAAACTCGAAAAACCCGTCTGGTGGCTGGCGCCGGGCATGGTCTCCCTGGCGCTTTTCGCCTGGCTTCTGACGTTGGTGCCGAGCGAGGCCGCCGGCCGCGCCTTCGCAGCCTATGGCGGCATCTACATCCTCGCTTCGCTGCACTGGCTGTGGCTGGTCGAAGCCCGCGTGCCTGATCGTTACGATATCGGCGGTGCGCTGATCTGCCTTGCCGGCGCCAGCCTCATCCTCTTCGCGCCGAGAGGCTGAGGCGTCTTGACGGAGCACCGGCCGGGTGCAAAGACAAGCCGATGTGTGGACGCTTCGCCCTGACAATCTCCAGCGTCGACCTGCGCGACGTCTTCTCCGGTCTCGATTTCGACGATTTTCCGGCGCGCTACAATATCGCGCCGACGCAACCGATCCTCGTTGTCATATCAGGCGAGGGCAGGGAGCAGGGCAGCAACTTGGCCGACCGGCGCGCCGTGCTCGTGCGCTGGGGCCTGACGCCGGGTTGGGTCAAGGATCCGAAGGATTTCCCGCTGCTGATCAACGCGCGCTCCGAAACCGCGATCGGCAAGGCCTCCTTCCGCGCCGCCATGCGTCATCGCCGCGTGCTCATCCCGGCCTCCGGTTTCTATGAATGGCATCGTCCGTCGAAGGAAAGCGGCGAGAAGCCGCAGGCCTACTGGATCAGGCCGCGCCGGGGTGGGGTCATCGCCTTTGCCGGGCTGATGGAGACATGGTCCTCGGCCGACGGGTCCGAGGTCGATACCGGCGCGATCCTGACGACATCAGCCAATTCAGCCATATCAGCGATCCACGATCGCATGCCCGTCGTCATCAGACCTGAGGATTTCACGCGCTGGCTGGATTGCAAGACTCAGGAGCCGCGCGAAGTGGTAGACTTGATGCAGCCGGTTCAGGATGATTTCTTCGAGGCCGTACCGGTCTCCGACAGAGTCAACAAGGTTGCCAACATGGGCCCCGACCTGCAGGCGCCGGTCGTCGTCGAAAAGCCGCTGAAGGCGCCCGACAAGCAAAAGCCTGACGGCGGCCAACTCAGCTTCTTCTGAACACTATCCGCCATCCCTGCAGGCCGTCGGCGACCTATCGGCGCCGACGTCTCACATAAGCGACGGCGATGCATCGCTTCCTCCATCAGGTTTTTCGCGTTGTGCTTGGTCGCCAGAGCGTTGTCGGGAGATTTCCGACGATCGCCTCGTCATTCGCTTCGTCAGCGGTGCCTAACGCATGTAACCCGAAAGCACGCGTGATTCCAATTTGAAGCCTTCCGCTTCAAGCGGATTTTTTGACGCTGGTCGGCTTATGCTTCGCCATCAGCGATGCTGCGGCAACAGCCTTCAGGCCGACGGGGCGATAATTGGCGGCGAGGTCTGGCTTGGCCGCCTGCTGTTCGCCGGTACTGCTCTTCTTCGAAGTCACGATACTCTCCTTGCGTGGTTCTTCCCTGGGTATTTTATAGTTTGATGTTTCATCACGAATAGCGACAAAACGGGGGCGTCGCTTATCAGGATTTGTAAACGCGCACCATAATTCGCGAGGCTTAACTGAAGCCTACGTTGGTTAATACTTACTGAAGAGAGCAGTTCCAATAAAAGTCTGAAAGCGGTTTTCTGGGGAAAAGCGCAGAACAGCTTCATCCGGATAAAACGCATGCTTTTCCCGGGGATACGTCAGAACGAAGGGAGAGAAGCATTTCCGTCATTCCAAGAAATCCGGAAATGCTAGGAGATCAGATGTGCCGGCCGATATCGTCGTCGCCGATGCCCGGCTCCTCGATCGTCAGCGTCCCGTATTTCCGCCGCCATTTACGGGCGCCGAAGGGAAGCGATACGAGGTAGGCGGCCACGGTGAAGACCATCACCTCCCAGGTGTAGCTCATCAGCAGAGCCACATAGAGCACGACGCCGAGCATCATCGGCAACACGAGGTCGCGCCGCAAGCGGTTGCCTTCCGATTTGCCCGACCAGACCGGCAGCCGGCTGATCAGCAGGAAGGCGATGAGCACGGTGTAAATCGACGAGATATAGGCGAAGGTGCGATCCGTCGCCAGCCCGAGGAAGCCGAGATAGACCGGCAGCAGCACAAGCATGGCGCCGGCCGGCGCCGGCACGCCGACGAAATATTCCGATTGCCAGCTCGCCTTGTTCTCGCGTTCGGCCATGACATTGAAGCGGGCAAGGCGAAGTCCGGCGGCGATCGCATAGATCAGCGCGGCGATCCAGCCGAGCGAGCGCGCCTGGTCGAGCGCGAAGACATAGACGACGAGGGCGGGTGCGACGCCGAAATTGACGATGTCGGCAAGCGAATCCATCTGCGCGCCGAACTTAGAAGTCGCCTTCATCAGCCGCGCTACGCGCCCGTCGATACCGTCGAGGAAGGCGGCGAGCAGCACCATGGAGACGGCGAGCTCGTAACGATTCTCGAAAGCCAGCCGGATGCCGGTCAACCCGGCGCAGATCGCCAGAATGGTGATAAGGTTCGGAAAGACGAGCCGGAGCGGGATTTCGCGCAGACGCGGGCCGCGGGCGGAATCATCCGGCCCATTGGGCTCGAAAGGCGGAAAAGGCGTTTCCATATCGCGTTCCAATCGTTCCTAAGGCAATTCCAGCAACAGTGCGTAGCGCTTCTGCACTTCCGTGAAAAGCTCACCCGCTCTAACTGCGGCGGCTGATGACGGGACCCTTGGCGGAGGCGAATTCGGCGATGACGGTTTCTCCCGCAACCGCCGTCTGGCCGAGCGAGACGCGCGGCGCAGCACCGGCGGGCAGGAATACGTCGAGCCGCGAGCCGAAACGGATCAGCCCGAAGCGCTCGCCGGCATCCACCGGCTCGTTGGGGTTTGCCCAGCAGAGGATGCGCCGCGCCACGAGGCCGGCGATCTGCACGACGCCGATCTGGCCGTGGCGGGTTTCGATCACCAGCCCGTTGCGCTCATTGTCCTCGCTCGCCTTGTCGAGCTCGGCGTTGACGAAGCTGCCGGAGCGGTAGTTGATGCTGATGATGCGCCCGCGCATCGGCGCCCGGTTCACATGGCAATTGAAGACGTTCATGAAGACCGAGATGCGCAGCATCGGCTCGGAGCCGAGGTTGAGCTCGGCCGGCGGGGTCACCATCTGGATCGCCGAGACCTTGCCGTCGGCGGGAGAGATCACCAGGTCGTCGTCCTGCGGGGTCACGCGCTCCGGATCGCGGAAGAAATAGGCGCACCAGAGCGTGAAGATCATGCCGATCCAGAAGAGCGGCTTGAAGATCCATCCCAAGACCAGCGATGCGACGAAGAAGGCGGCAACGAAGGGATAACCCTCCTTGTGCACGGGGACGATCGTGTTGCGAACCGTGTTGAACAGGCTCATGCTGCCGGTCTCCTTGCGTTTTCATTTTTGCTGGTTAGCGAAAAACCGTCTCCGGGGCAATGCTGCGGCATCGGCCCTGGTTCCCACGCCGGGTTTCTGAACAACAAAAGCCGGCCGGCGTCGGTTTCCCCCTCAGCTTGCCGGAGCAAGTCGTGTTATCACGCCGAGGTCGTCGCTTTCGCGCACCTGCTTCAGATGTTCCTCCGCCTGTGTCGCCTCGCGCTGGCGGTTCCACATCGAGGCATAAAGGCCGTTCCTTTCGAGGAGGGCTGCATGTGTTCCGCGCTCGGCGATCTCGCCGCTTTTGAGCACGATGATTTCATCGGCGCTGATGACAGTCGAAAGCCGGTGGGCGATAACAAGCGTCGTGCGGTTCTTCGAAACCAGGTCGAGTGCTTCCTGGATTTCTCGTTCCGTCGTCGTGTCGAGCGCCGACGTCGCCTCGTCGAGGATCAAGATCGGTGGCGCCTTGAGGATGGTGCGGGCGATCGCCACCCGCTGCTTCTCGCCGCCCGAAAGCTTCAGCCCGCGCTCGCCAACCTTGGTTTCGAAACCCTCGGGCAGCGTTTCGATGAAATGTGCGATCTGCGCCACCTCGGCCGCTGCAAAGACCTCGCCGTCGCTGGCCGATGTGCGGCCGTAGCGGATGTTGTAGGCGACCGTGTCGTTGAAGAGCACTGTATCCTGCGGCACCATGCCGATCGCCGTACGCAGGCTCTTCTGCGTCACCTTGCGGATATCCTGGCCGTCGACGGTGATCGCGCCGCTCTGGATATCGTAGAAACGATAGAGCAGGCGCGACAGCGTCGATTTGCCCGCACCCGACGGACCGACGACGGCGACCGTCTTGCCGGCCGGCACCTCGAAGGAAATGCCCTTCAGGATCGGACGGGCCGCGTCGTAGGCGAAATGCACGTCCTTGAAGGAGATCGCGCCCTGGCCGATCCGAAGTTCGGTCGCATCGGGCGCGTCTTTGACTTCGGTCTGCACCTCAAGCAAATCGAACATCTGCTCGATATCGGTCAGCCCCTGGCGAATTTCCCGGTAGACGAAGCCGATGAAGTTGAGCGGTACGGAAAGCTGCAGCAGCATCGAATTGACGAAAACGAAATCGCCGACCGTCTGCTCGCCGCGCTGCACGGCCAGCGCCGACAGCACCAGCATGATGGTCGTGCCGATGCCGAAGATGACGCCCTGGCCGAAGTTCAGCCAGCCGAGCGAGGTCCAGACATCGGTTGCCGCCTTCTCGTAGCGTTCCATCGATTTGTCGAAGCGCTTGGCCTCCATCTCTTCATTGCCGAAATATTTGACGGTCTCGAAATTGAGGAGGGAGTCGATCGCCTTGGTATTGGCGTCGGTATCGCTATCGTTCATCGACCGGCGGATGGCGATGCGCCAGTCGGATGCGCGGATCGTGAACCAGATATAGGCCCAGACGGTAAAGGCGGTAACGGCGAGATAGGAGAAGCCGTAGCCCCACCAGAAGATCACTGCCGTCAGCAGGAATTCGATGACGGTCGGGACCGAATTGAGGATCGTGAAGCGCACGATCGTCTCGATGCCCTTGGTGCCGCGCTCGATGATGCGCGACAGCCCGCCGGTCTTGCGCTCCAGATGGAAGCGCAGCGACAGCTCGTGCATGTGCACGAAGGTCCTGTAGGCGAGCTGGCGCACCGCATGTTGTCCGACGCTGGCAAAGAGCGCGTCGCGCAGCTGATTGAGGCCGAGCTGGATCAGCCGGGTGATGTTATAGGCGATGACAAGCGCGATGGCGCCGGCCAGCAGCGGCGGCACCGAGCCGGCAAGATCCATCCTGCCATTCAGCGCATCGGTCGACCATTTGAAGAAATAGGGAACGAGCAACAGTACGAATTTGGAGATCAGCAGAAAGACCGAAGCCCAGACGACGCGCATCTTGAGGTCGGGCCGGCCGGCCGGCCACATATAGGGCCAGAGGTTGAGAAGCGTCTGCGGCAGGTTGGATTCCGAGACTGTCTTGCCGTTTGCCATGATTGTCTCCAGCCCGGATGGGCTTGCCGCGATTGCGGCGATTCGATGCCGGCAAGAGCGCGGAACCGGGACGTGCCTGAAAGCGCTTCCCACAACCCGCAGCCGCCACCGCCAGATAGGGTGCCGGGCGGACGAATACAACAATTGCTGGGGTAAGGAAACGACGAGGCCGGGCGCTTGTCCCGCCCGGCCTCGTCGTGTTGTTTTGCAGCTTAGAGATGCTGGCCGGACATGCGCTTGCGGTGCAGCTCTTCGGCATTCGGCAGTACATCCTTCGGCAGGCCGAAAATCTGGCCAGGGCGGATGCGATCGGGATTGATGATCTTGTCCTCGTTGGCGATGTAGATCGTCGTGTAGCGAACGCCGAGACCATAGGTACGGCGCGAGATCTGCCAAAGCGTGTCGCCGCGGCGAATGATGACCGCCGCGTTGTTCGCCGTCAGCGGCGCCTGTTCGATCGTCTTCGGCTGGTTGCTTCCGACCTCGTTTGCAGACGGCGTTGCCGGCGCGGGTGCGGCGGTGAGCTCGGCAATCATCCCGCCCAGCTTGTCGAGTGCGGCGCCGACCGACTTCGCATCCCCAGGCAGGCCCTGCAGCAGCTTCAGCGCATTGCCGGCGACCTGTGAGGAGGAACCTGACGCTTGCTTGAAGACATCAGGCGCATCGGCGGCCGGGCGGAAGTCTGCGACGGAGCGCAGCGCAAAGTCCGTTGCCGAGCGTGCTGCCGCAAGCTGTTCGGCGCCGGGCAACTTGCCATCGGCAAAAAGCCCCTTCAGCAGGCCGAAGGCCTTGCCGACTTCGGCTTTCAGTTTGCGGAGCTCGCCTTCGTCAAGCGGAACCATCGAGGAAGCACCGTTCGCATCTGCGGGGGCCGATTGCGCGGCGACCCTCACCTGATCGCCGGCGGGGCGATTGAAATTCACCGACGCACGCACGATCACCTTGCCAGTGGGATCGACGACATCGACGCGGATCTTGTGGTCGCCGACCGAAAGCGCCACCACACCGTCGATGACGAAATGGCCGTCGGAGCCGGCAGTATCCTGGCCGACGAGGCTGTCGTCGGCATAACCGATGACCTTGGCATTGGAGCGCGTCGTGCCGGCAATGAAGATCTTGTTGCCTTCGATCTCGACGGCATTGACCATCACGTCGGGTGCATTCGTCTTATCCGGTGCGGCAGTGCCGGGAATGGCCGGTGCCGTATCAGCGCCGCCGGAGGGTGTGTCGGTGAGGTTCGGCGTCTGCAGCGCCAGCTCGCCGGTTGGTGCAGCCGAGCTTTCACCGGTTGCCGGCTTGTCCGCAGGCGGCGCCATCGGATTGGAGGCGTCGGCAACTTCGGTTCCGGCCTTCGGCGCGGTGATGATGCGGCTCGCCGCGCCGGGTTTGGAAACCATGGCGAGCAGATTGGCGCCATTGCCATCCTTCGGCACGGAAATGGTCGCGACTTCTTCGGAAAGCGTGCTCTTGCCGTCCTTGCCCGTGAACTTGAGCACCAGCTGGTGGTCGCCGGCTGGAAGCGGATCGTCGAGAACGGCAGCAAAATCGCCACTCGCATCGACATTGGCCGTCGTCACCACCTTCTCGCCGTCGAGCACCTCGAGCTTGCCGTTCGGTTCGGCGGAACCGGCAATCACCGTCGATCCGTCGGGCTCGACGCGCAATACGTCGAAGGCGGGAAGTTTCGGGCCGGTATTTTCCGCTGCCGTATTCGCCCCAGGGGCGGTCTCCGGCGCACCGGTCAGCGCAACCTCGGCCTTGGCGATCGCGGCAAGCGCATCGGCGATGTTCTCGGGCAGCGACCGGACGATGGCGAGCGCCTTCGCGCCACCGTCCTTGGCCTTGGCGGCAAGGGTCTGGGTCGCGGGATCGAGGCCCTCGGGAATAGTGAAGCCGGCAAGTGCGGTCAGCGCGTTGACGGCCTTGGTTTTGGCGGCAGTGAAGACATCGATGGCAGGGCCTTTGCCGTCGGCAAACAGCGCCTTGAGCTCGCTGAGCGACACGCCGGCATCGGCCGAAAGGCGGCCGACCTGATCGGCGACCGCAGCCGCATCGCCCACAGCGGAGCGCGATGTCTTTGACGCCTCGTTAACCGTGTTCTTGAGCTCCGTGCTCGCCTGGTTGATGGCGTCGCCGACCTTGGTTGCATCGCCGCCGATACGCGGCATGACGACAAACACCATCAGTAGGATTGCGATTGCGAGGACTGCAAGAGCCAGCAAGCCGGCACGGTTCTTCATCATTATGTCTCCCAGAGCGGCAATTTGCCGTAATACCCAAAATTGCTAGCGATTCCCGTTGCTTTCCACAAGCATTCAAAGCAATTAGGCAAGCTAGGCACGCTGCTTTTCAGTCAATTTTCTTGACTGCATTGAAATGGAATAGTTGTTTTGCCCTCATGACCGAACAATCTGTATCGATTCGATCCATCTGCGTTTACTGCGGCTCCAGGCCGGGACGCGATCCTTCCCACATGGCGGCCGGGCGTGCTCTCGGAAGAGAGATCGCCGAATACGGCCTGCGCCTCGTCTATGGCGGGGGTACCAAAGGCATCATGGGCGCGGTTGCCAGCGGCGTGCTTTCAGGCGGCGGTCAGGTCACGGGCATCATTCCCGAATTCCTGATCGATATGGAAGCGACTCGCCACTCGCTCGGTCAGCTGAACGAACTCATTGTAACCCCTGACATGCATGCGCGCAAACACACCATGTTCGAGCGCTCCGATGCCTTCGTCGCGCTGCCCGGCGGCATCGGCACGCTGGAGGAGATCGTCGAGATCATGACCTGGGCGCAGCTCGGCCGCCACGAGAAGCCGATGGTCTTCGCCAACGTCAACGGTTTTTGGGATCCGATGATGGAACTGATGCGCCATATGACCGAAGAAGGCTTCCTGCACACCGCCCACCGGGTGCAGCCACTCGTCGTCGACGAGATCCCCGGCATCATTCCGGCGATCATGGCCCAGGCAGCCCAGCTCGCCGCCGATCGTGACGGCGAGGACGAGGTGATTTCGAAGATGTAGGGATTCAATGCATGTCGCCCAAAAGTGTCCAGCGGTTTTGGGACAAAGACATGCATAAAACAAAGACCTGAAGCGCGTCGCATGAATCCGATTCGACGTGACGCGCTTTAGCGCCTCAGCGCCCGCGGCTTCCCTTCAGCATCGACCAGCTATAGAGGAACAGCCCCGCCCAGATCAGCGGGAAGGCGATCATGCGCGCCGTGCCGAATGGCTCGTGGAAGACGAAGACGGCGATCAGGAAGATCATCGTCGGCGCGATATACTGCATGATGCCGATCGTTGAGAGTTTCAGCAGCTTGGCGCCGTTTGCATAGATCATCAGCGGCACGGCGGTGATGACGCCGCAGCCGAGCAGCAGGGTCGTGTCGGCAAGACCGGTGCGGTACAAATGGCCCTGGCCGCTGCCGAATTCCAGATAGAGAATGTAGAGGAGGGCCGGCCCGCTGAGGATCAGCACTTCCAGGAAGAAGCCCTGGTTCGGCCCGAGCGGCAGCGTCTTGCGCAACAGGGCGTAGAACCCCCAGCTGACCGCCAGCGTCAGCGCCACCCACGGGATGCCGCCGCTGTCCAGCGCGAGAATGGCGACGGCAAGCGCCGCAAGCGCGATCGCCGCGATCTGCAGCGGTTGCAGCTTTTCCTTGAGGAACACCGCGCCGAGGAAGATGCTGAACAGCGGATTGATGAAGTAGCCAAGTGCTGCGTCGAGCGAATGGCCGGCGCCGATCGCCCAGACATAGGTGCCCCAGTTGACGGTGATCAGCGACGCCGTCAGCGCCGCCATCGCCAGCATGCGCGGCGAACTGAGTGCTGCGCGGATATCCTGCGTGCGCCCGAGCACGATCAGCACGATGCCCGCCACCGGCAGCGACCAGACGATACGATGGGCGATCACCTCGGCCGGCGAGATATGCGCCACCGCCTTCATGTAAATCGGCAGAAAGCCCCAGAGCAGATAGGCCGTCAGCGCGAAGGCGAACCCGCGCGGACTGTCTTCGTTCTTGGCCAACGGAACGGATGCATCGGTCGACATCGGTGTTTCCATCTTTGTTCTTCTTCTGATCCGGCCTAGCTTAAGCGCCGTGAATAGGCCAATTCATTTCGTTGAATGAAGGGTAGAGGATTTGAACCCGGAGACGAAGCGATAGACGATAATATATCCGACGTCCGTCGCTGGAAGACGAAGTCCGAAGGAAGCGAACGGTATTCGGGCGAGGGCTGGGACCCCTACGCCGAGCCGCGGAAAAGGTTTATTCCGCCGCGATCTTGCCCGCCAGCTGCCGGTTCTTCATCAGCTTGTAGATGACCGAATCCATTAGCGCCTGGAACGAAGCGTCGATGATGTTCTCCGAGACGCCGACCGTCCACCAGCGCACCCCGTCGCTGTCGGTGGATTCGATCAGCACGCGGGTGATCGCCTCCGTGCCGCCATTGAGGATACGCACCTTGAAATCGGCGAGCACCAGATCGTCGATCTCGTGCTGGTACTTGCCGAAATCCTTGCGCAGCGCGAGGTCGAGCGCGTTGACCGGGCCTTCGGCATCGGCAACTGACATCAGCGTCTGGCCGTCGATGGTGATCTTGACCACCGCCTCCGAGACGATCTTCACACGGCCGAGACTGTCGAAGCGGCGCTCGATCATCACGCGGAAGCCTTCGATGGTGAAGAATTCTGGGATCGTGCCGAGCGTGCGGCGGGCCAGCAGCTCGAAGCTCGCATCCGCGCCCTCATATGCATAGCCGATCGATTCACGTTCCTTGACGATCGAGATCAGCAGGTCGAGCTTCGGATCGTCCTTGGCGACCTCGATGCCGCGCCGCTTCAGCGCATTGATGAAGTTCGCCTTGCCGCCCTGGTCGGAGACCATGACCTTGCGGAAGTTACCGACGGTTTCAGGCGGCACGTGTTCATAGGTCCGCGGATCCTTGAGCAGCGCCGATGCGTGGATGCCGGCCTTGGTGGCGAAGGCTGAGGCGCCGACATAGGGCATCTGGTGATCCGGCGAGCGATTGAGCAACTCGTCGAAAGCATGCGAGAGCCGGGTGAGGTTGAGCAGCCGCTCCTCGTCGATCGCCGTTTCGAAACGGCTGTTGTAGGCGCTCTTCAGCGCCAGCGTCGGGATCAGCGTCACCAGATTGGCATTGCCGCAGCGCTCGCCGATGCCGTTCAGCGTACCCTGGATCTGCCGGACGCCGGCGTCGACGGCGGCAAGCGAATTGGCAACCGCCTGACCGGTGTCGTTATGCGCATGGATGCCAAGACAGTGGCCGGGAACGCCTGAGGCTATCACCGCCTCGACGATGGCGCGCACCTCCGGCGGCTGCGTGCCGCCATTGGTGTCGCAGAGTACAACCCAGCGGGCGCCACTCTCATAGGCCGTCTTGGCGCAGGCGAGCGCATAGGCCGGATTGGCCTTGAAGCCGTCGAAGAAATGCTCGCAATCGACGATCGCCTCCTTACCCGCGCCAACCGCCGCCTTGACGCTTTCGGCGATGCATTCGAGGTTTTCCTCGTTGGTGCAGCCGAGCGCCACCGCGACATGATAATCCCAGCTCTTGGCGACGAAACAGATGGCGTCGGATTTTGCCTGCAGCAGCCCGGCAATGCCGGGATCGTTGGAGACCGAAACGCCCGCCCGCTTCGTCATGCCGAAGGCGACGAAACTGGCCTGGCTGGTGCGCTTCTCGCTGAAGAAGGCGGTATCCGTCGGATTGGCGCCGGGATATCCGCCCTCGACGTAGTCGAGGCCGAACTCGTCCAGCATGGCGGCAATCGCAATCTTGTCCTCGACGGAAAAATCGATGCCGGGCGTCTGCTGCCCGTCCCGAAGCGTCGTGTCGAAGAGGTAGATGCGTTCTTTCATGTCGTTTCCTCCCGCCAAGCGGGTTGTAATGAAGTGCGGATGCTGCCCCTCATCCGGCTGCCGCCACCTTCTCCCCGTTATGACGGGGAGAAGGGATATGCCGCACCGTATCGCGGGGCACGTCCCCTCTCCCCGCGGGCGGGGAGAGGGTTAGGGTGAGGGGCTGCCCCCAATGCTAACGATCAGTCTTGCTTCCTGGCAAACTTATCCGTCGCCCGGATCAGCCGATCGAGAATCCCCGGCTCCGAATAGGCATGGCCCGCACCCTCGATCAGGTGGAACTCCGCCTTCGGCCAGGCCTTGTGCAGCAGCCAGGCATATTTGGCCGGGCAGGGCATGTCGTAGCGGCCATGCACGATGACGCCGGGAATATCCTTGAGCCTGCCGGCATCGCGGATCAGCTGTCCCTCGTCCATCCAGCCGGCATTGACAAAGAAATGGTTCTCGATGCGCGCAAATGCATAGGCGAATTCCGGCTCCTCGAACTTGAAGCTCGTCGAAGGTTCCGGCAGCAGCGTGATCGTTTCGCCTTCCCAGATGCTCCAGGCCTGCGCCGCCGCGAGGCGCACATTCCTGTCCTCATGCGTCAGGCGGCGATGATAGGCATGCATCATCTCATGCCGCTCTTCCGGCGGAATCGGCGCGATGAACCGCTCCCACTTGTCAGGGAACATCTCCGAGACGCCGAATTGATAATACCAGTCGAGCTCGGCCTTGGTCAGCGTATAGATGCCGCGCAGGATGAGCTCGGAGACGTGCTGCGGATGCGTCTCGGCATAGGCGAGCGCCAGCGTCGAGCCCCAGGAGCCGCCGAACACCTGCCAGCTGTCGACGCCGGCCATCTCGCGCAGCCGCTCGATATCGGCGACGAGGTGCCAGGTCGTGTTGGCATGCAGTTCCGCATGCGGCGTCGACCTGCCGCAACCGCGCTGGTCGAACAGCATGACGTCGTAGAGGGCGGGATCGAAGAGCCGGCGATGGGCGGGCGAGATGCCGCCGCCCGGGCCGCCATGCAGGAAGACGGCGGGCTTGGCGCCAGGCGTGCCCGAGCGCTCCCAATAGATCACATGGCCGTCGCCGACATCGAGATGGCCGGAAACATAGGGTTCGATTTCGGGATAGAGCGTGCGCAGTATCTCGGTCATATCTTCACGCCTTTCGCCGGCCAGACTTCGGTGTCGTGATCGGGATGCTGGAAGGAGATGATCGCCTCCTGCCGGGAGTAGAAATCCTGATCCTTCAGCACCGGCGCCTCGAAAATTTCCTCGACCCAGGGCAGGCGGGCCTCGTAGTTGACCTGGATCAGCGGTGCGAGGTCGCTGCGGTCGTCGAAGGTGCCGATCGCAAGCTCCAGCCCGCCCGGATGACGATAGGTCATCGGCGTGCCGCAATTGTTGCAGAAGCCGCGTTCGATATTGACCGAGGACTGGAAGTAGTTCGGCTCGCCGCGTGTCCACTCCATCCCTTCCTCAGGCGCGGTAACGAGCGCCGAGAAGAAGCCGCCGAACTGCTTCTGGCACATGCGGCAATGGCAGATTGAGGGTCGCCCCAGTCTGCCCGAGATGCGGAAGCGCACGGCACCGCACTGGCATCCGCCTGTCTTGATCGTGTCCGTCATGAGGTTTCTCCGAGGGGCCAGCTTTTCGTGTCGTGGTCGGGGTGTTGATGGTTGCTTGCCGCGATCGCATTCTCGCGGTCGGGCGTTTCAGCCTGTGGTTCCAGCGGCAGGCCGTCCAGCGCGTGAAACCAGGACATCTTGCGGCCGGTGTTCGATTGCATCACCGGCTTGACCGCATCGGGATCATCGAGCGATCCGAGCGTGATGTTGATGAATTCCGCCTCCGGAATATCGTAGAACAGCGGCGTGCCGCAATCGCCGCAGAAGCCGCGCCGCACCAGATCCGAGGACTGAAACCATTTCGGCGCGCCGCGCGTGAAGGTAAAATCGCTGCGCATCACGCCGGCAAGCGGCATGAAATAATTGCCCGCCGCCTTCTGGCACATGCGGCAATGGCAAAGATGGGGATAGCCGAGTTCGCCTTTGGCGCGGTAACGCACCGCCCCGCACTGGCACCCGCCGCTTTTGTCTGATTCCGTCGTCATCCGATCTCCTCGGGTGGCCATGCCTGCGTCTCATGATCAGGATGCTGGCAGGAGACAAGCTCAAGCAGGAAGGGGGCGGCTTGCGCATCCTCTTCCGTCCGGTGGCCCGGCAATTCGTGCAGATGATCGACGAAACCGATCTTGCCCTCGATGCCGAATTGGATCACCGGCGGAAACGCCGAAGGGTCGTCAAAGGCGCCGGCGGCAATCGCCATTCCATCCGGCGCCTCGTAGGTTAGCGGCGTGCCGCAATCGCCGCAGAAGCCACGCTCGACGAAATTGGAAGAGCGGAATCTTTTCCGCTCTCCGCGTGTCCATTCGAAATCGGCGCCGCGTACTGAGACCAGCGGCGCATAATAGGCACCGAACGCCTTCTGGCACATGCGGCAATGACAGATCGACGAATCCTTGACGTCGCCGCTGACGCGGAAACGGATTGCTCCGCATTGGCAGCCGCCGGTATAGGTGGTCATCTCTTGACCTCCCACGTCGTCACGCGCTCGCCCGTTACCGCATCCTTGCCGTCCTTCAACTGGATGCCCTTCGCCGTCAGTTCGTCGCGGATCTTGTCGGCCTCGGTGAAGTTCTTCGCTTTCAGCATTTCGAGACGCATTGCGACCAGCGCATCGACCGCCGATGCGACGGCTTCGTCGATTTCCATCTTTTTCGGCAGCAAGCCCAGCAGGTCGGCCGTTGCGGCAAAGACGGCACTGGCTGTGGGATCCGTATGCGCAGCTTGCGCCAACGCATGTAATGCCTGCACCGCGGCCACCGTATTGAGGTCGTCGGAAAGCGCGTTCAGCACGGATTCATCGGGCGCCGCATCGCCGACTTCTGCCGCCGGCCATTTGGCGAGCAGACGTTCGGCTTCTTCCAATCGCTTGATCGAGAAATCGATCGGCTCGCGGTAATGCGTCATCAGCATGGCAAGGCGCAGCACCTGGCCCGGCCATTTGCGGCCGCCGAAGGTTTCCGTGTGCAGCAACTCGTGGATGGTGACGAAATTGCCTTCGGATTTCGACATCTTGCGGCCTTCGACCTGCAGGAAGCCGTTATGCATCCAGACATTCGCCATCACCTCGGTACCGTGGGCGCAGCGCGACTGGGCGATTTCGTTTTCATGATGCGGGAAGATCAAGTCCAGCCCGCCGCCGTGAATGTCGAAGACATTGCCGAGATAGCGCTTGCTCATCGCGGAGCATTCGATGTGCCAGCCGGGCCGGCCACGGCCCCATGGGCTCTCCCAGCCGGGCTCGTTGTGGCTCGACAATTTCCAGAGCACGAAATCGCCAGGATGCTTTTTGTGTGCGTCGACAGCGATGCGGGCACCCGCCTGCTGCTCGTCGAGCGGACGCTTCGAAAGCTGACCGTAATCCGCCATGGATTTGGTGTCGAACAGCACTTCGCCCGATGCAACATAGGCATGGCCGTTGCCGATCAGCTTCTCGATGATCTCGGTCATCTCGACGATATTGTCGGTGGCGCGCGGCTCGAAGTCCGGCTCCAGGCAGCCGAGTTCGGCGACATCGGTGTGAAATTGCGTCTCAGTCTTTTCCGTGACCGCGCGGATCGCGTCGTTGAGCGGCAGGCCCGGATGGTCCCGAAGCGCGCGCGCATTGATCTTGTCGTCGACGTCGGTGATGTTGCGGGCATAAGTGACGTGGTCTTCGCCATAGCCATGGCGCAGCAGCCGGAACAGCACGTCGAAGACGATGACCGGCCGGGCATTGCCGATATGAGCGAAGTCATAGACAGTCGGGCCGCATACATACATGCGGACATTGTTTGGATCGATCGGCGAAAAGACCGATTTTTCCCGTGTCAGCGTGTTGTACAGCTTCAGTTCCGGCGTCGCGTCCATTTCACTCTCCCAAATGCACGATCAGAAAAATATCGCGACCGGCGGACCGGGGCGTTTCGCATCTTGACTATTTGGGAGACGAAAACGGCCGGGCCAGCGCTCGCGCTAGCGAATAATCTTCCGGCAGATAATGCAGATAACCGTTTTCATGGCGGGTTTTATGGCCCGGTTCGCGCTTCCGGTCAAGGGGCGAAGAGCGATCCAGCGGCAACAGAACCCCATCCATCCGATGAATCGATCGCAGCAACCAACGTCTTTGAAACCAGTTGGCGCGCCCTTGAAATTCGCGCGCCATTTTCGCGCCGCAAATCTCCCATAGCCGGTTGAAAAGCTGTTGTTAATAGGGAGGAAGGGATGCGGAGACTGGCTCGATCGACGATCGGAGCGACTGCAGTTCTGGTGATCGCATTCGCTGCATATTTGGCATACGATTTCGGGATGCTTCGCTTCAACAATCCCTCTCTCAGCAACTATCCAATCCAAGGCATCGATGTCAGCCATCACCAGGGTGATATTGATTGGAAGGTTGTTGCCGCGCAGCCGAATGTCCGCTTCGCCTTCATGAAGGCGACCGAAGGCGGAGACCATCGGGATTCCAAGTTCGCCGACAACTGGCAGCGCGCCGGCGATGCTGGAGTGGTCAGGGGCGCCTATCATTTCTTCACCTTCTGCCGCCCGGGCAAGGATCAGGCGCAGAATGTCCTCGCGACCGTCCCAAAGGAGCAGGGAACTCTGCCGATCGCCGTCGATCTGGAGTTTGTCGGCAATTGCAACAGGATCCCGACGATCGAGGAAATGGTTGCTGAGGTGAACGCCTTTTTCACCGAGTTGAAGGGCACTTTTGCGGAAAAGCCTATTTTCTACGTCACCCAGGAGTACTTTGATCAATATCTGAAAGGCAATGAATCGCGCTTCCCCGACCACTATCTGTGGCTGCGCAGCGTGTTCAGGGAGCCGAGGCAGGAAGAGTGCAGTCGTTGGTCGATCTGGCAATTTGCCGATAACGGCACATTGGACGGCATCCAGGGACCGGTCGACCTCAATGCTCTATGCCCGTCGGAAGCGGGCCTGGCGCATCTGTTCCCAGCAGCTGCCGCGAACTAAGACTCAAGCTTATTCAGGCAGCCGGTAATCGACGAGCTTGTTCTCCCGGACGATGAACAGCTTGCCCGTCTCGGTCACCCCAGGCCCCAGCAACGGCAGGATCGCCTTTGCGACGTCGGAGGGATGCGGCAGCGTCTGCGGATCTTCTCCGGGCACCGCCTGCGCCCGCATCGCCGTGCGTGTCGCTCCCGGATCGACGCTGGTGACCCGTAGCGGTGTGCTTTGGCTCTCGCCGGCCCATGTGCGTGCCAGCGCTTCGACGGCGGCCTTGGAAGCGGAGTAGGCGCCCCAGAAGGGGCGGCACTTGTGGGCAGCACCCGATGACAGGATCACCGCGCGGCCGGCATCCGAGCGGGCCAGCAGCGGGTCGACCGAGCGGATCAGCCGCCATGTCGCGGTGACGTTGATGGTCATCACCTTCTCGAACACTTTCGCTTCGATATGGCCGATCGGCGAAATGACCCCAAGCACGCCGGCATTGGCGACGAGGATGTCGAGTTTGCCCCAGCGCTCGAAGATCGAGCCGCCGAGCGCATCAATCGCATTCATGTCGGCAAGGTCGAAAGGCACGAGCGTCGCCGTGCCGCCGACAGCCTTGATCGCATCGTCGAGGTCCTCGAGCCCGCCAACCGTGCGTGCGCAGGCAATCACATGAGCGCCGGCTTTGGCAAGTTCCAGCGCTGTGAAATAGCCTATGCCACGCGACGCACCGGTAACGAGTGCGATCTTGCCCTCAAGATTGATATTCATGATGTCGTGTTCCCTCACGAAGGGAGAGGGGTTCGATTGAACCCCTCGGGATGGGACAATGGAAAAGCCGGCGCGCCGTGTCAGCCGTTGCTGGCAAGCATCGAAATCTTGTTGCCCATGGACTCGCCGTTCTTGTCGAGCAGGCGGGTCGGATAGTCGCCGGTAAAATAGTGGTCGGTGAACTGCGGCCGAGCCGGGTTGCGATCCTCACCGCCGACAGCGCGATAGAGGCCGTTGATCGACAGGAAGGCGAGCGAATCGGCGCCGATGTATTTGGCCATGGCTTCGACGTCGGCATACTGGTTTGCCAGCAGCTTTTCGGCATCGGGCGTGTCGATGCCGTAGAAATCCGGGAAGAAGATCATCGGGCTTGCGACGCGGACATGGACTTCGCGCGCGCCGGCTTCGCGGATCATCTGCACGATCTTGAGAGACGTCGTACCACGCACGATGGAATCATCAACCAGCACCACGCGCTTGCCTTCGATCATCGCCCGGTTGGCCGAATGCTTCAGCTTTACGCCGAAGGCGCGGATCTGCTGCGTTGGCTCGATGAAGGTGCGCCCGACATAATGATTGCGGATAATGCCGTATTCGAAGGGAATCCCGCTCTGCTGTGCATAGCCGAGTGCTGCCGGCGTGCCGCCATCCGGCACCGGCACGATCACGTCGCCATCGACGGGCGATTCCTTGGCGAGGTTCATGCCCATGCTCTTGCGCGTCGTATAGACGTTGCGGCCGCCGACGACCGAGTCCGGGCGGGCGAAATAGACATATTCGAACAGGCAGAGGCGCTCCGGCTGTGGCTTGCTAGGCTTGCGCGCATCGATGCTGATCGAGCCGTCGGGCTGGATTTCACAGATGATGACCTCGCCGTTCTCAACGTCGCGGATGAACTTGGCGCCGATAATGTCGAGCGCGCAGGTCTCCGAGCAGAAGATCGGCTTGCCGTCGAATTCTCCCATGACCAGTGGGCGGATGCCGGTCGGGTCGCGCGCGGCAATCAGCTTGGTGCGCGTCATGGCGAGCATCGAATAACCGCCTTCCATCTGGCGAATGGCATCGATGAAGCGGTCGGATGTGGAAGCGTGGCGGGAGCGGGCGATGAGGTGGAGGACGACCTCGGTATCGGAGGTCGACTGACAGATGGCGCCGGTCGCGATGATTTGGCGGCGCAGCGTCAGGCCGTTGGTGAAATTGCCGTTATGGGCAATGGCGATGCCGCCTTCTTCCAGTTCGGCAAAGAGCGGCTGCACGTTGCGCATGGCCACTTCGCCGGTTGTCGAGTAGCGGGTATGACCGATCGTAATGCTGCCGGGCAGGCGGGCGAGCGTCATCGGATTGGTATAGTGGTCGCCGACGAGGCCCATGTGGCGCTCTTGATAAAAGCGCTTGCCGTCGAAGGAGACGATGCCGGCCGCTTCCTGTCCGCGGTGCTGCAAGGCATGCAGGCCGAGCGCCGTGAGCGCGGCGGCATCGGGATGTCCCAGAATTCCGAAAACCCCGCATTCTTCATGCAGCGTATCTCCGTCGAGCGGATCGTCGGTCGGGAAGGAATGGGACTGGTTCATTTCTGCGGGCCTCTGCTCTCACAAGAATGGATCGGCATTTCCAGAAATAGCTGAGCCCGGCGGAGCTGGAATGCTCGGCCGGACCCTCATTTCATGTCCCGCTCAAATGGCAATTGCCGGAAGGCGGGTCAAGCTCTTGAACACTGTGTCAATTCGCCGGCTGCTGCGCGCCGCCTGCAGGCGCGGTCGGTGCGTCTTCCGCCGGAGCCTGGTCGCCCGTCGGCGGAGTGGTACCTTCGGCGCCCTGTGCCGGCGGCTGCAGCTTATCACGGATGCTTTCCGGTATCATCTGGGCAAATTGCTCCGGCAGAATCGATTTCAGCTTCACGACCATCGAATCCAGGAAGGGCTTCGACTTCGCTTCGTTGACCCAAGCCGGACGGTGGTCGGCATCGACGAGCCAGTTCCAGAAGGCGACGGCGACGACCAGGAGCAGCACGCCGCGCGCTGCCCCGAACAGGAAGCCGAGCGTGCGGTCGAGCGCGCCGACACGGCTGTCGATGATGAAATCGGCGATCTTCATCGTGATGAAGGAGATGACGATGAGCGCGATCAGGAAGACGACCGCTGCCGAACCGACGATCGCGATGCGGTCGTCATCGGTATATTTCTTCGCATAGGGCAGCAGGTACGGATAGAGATAATAGGCAGCGGCGGCCGAACCGCCCCAGCTCGCGATCGAGAGGATCTCGCGCGAAAAGCCGCGGACCATCGCCAGCACCGCGGAGAAGAGCACGACGCCGATGACAATACCGTCGAAAATCGTAATGGGCATGTAGATTCAACTCCAGGACTGCCGCTTGGCGGCCGTGTCGTGCCTTATCGTGTGCTCCTATATCATCACCACTCTTGGCAATGAAAGGATCAAACGTCGTCTTCCACACGCAGCGCTCCCTTCGATCCGGCAATGCGCGCGACCAGATCCGGCAGGCTTGCGACTTCGCTCCAGCGCCCGCCGGGGCCCTTCGGCAATTCGGCGGAGGCGGACGGAAGCAGCGCTGCGGAAAATCCCAGCTTCTCGGCTTCCTTGAGACGCTGGGCGGTGTGCGCAACCGGCCGGATGGCACCCGACAGGCTGACTTCGCCGAAATAGACGCAATCGGCAGGAAGGGCAATACCGGCAAGCGAGGAAACGAGCGCCGAGGCGACGGCAAGATCGGCCGCCGGTTCGGAGATGCGGTAACCGCCGGCGACGTTGAGATAGACGTCGTGCTGGCCGAGCCTGACGCCGCAATGGGCTTCCAGCACCGCAAGGATCATCGACAGCCGTGCCGAATCCCAGCCGACCACGGCGCGCCGCGGTGTACCGAGCGAGGTCGGCGCCACCAGCGCCTGCACCTCGACGAGAATGGGGCGGGTGCCTTCCATGCCGGCAAAGACGGCAGCACCCGGCGATTTTTCGTTGCGCTCACCAAGGAAGAGCTCGGAAGGATTGGCGACTTCGCGCAAGCCTTTGTCGGACATTTCGAAGACGCCGATCTCGTCGGTCGGGCCGAAGCGGTTCTTGACTGTGCGCAGGATGCGGTAGTGATGGCCGCGATCGCCTTCGAAATAGAGCACGGCGTCGACCATGTGCTCGACGACGCGCGGCCCGGCAATCTGACCGTCCTTGGTTACGTGGCCGACGAGCACCATGGCGGCCCCCGTCTGCTTGGCGAAACGGATCATTGCTTGGACGCCGGTGCGCACCTGCGTCACCGTTCCCGGCGCCGATTCGGCAAGCTCGCTCCACAGCGTCTGGATGGAATCGATGATGACGAGGTCCGGCCGCTTGCCCTCGGCGAGCGTCGCCAGAATATCCTCGACATTGGTTTCGGCCGCCAGCATCACGTCGGTATCGGCCGCCGCAAGGCGTTGTGCCCGCAGCCGCACCTGCGCCACGGCTTCTTCGCCGGAGACGTAGATGATCTTGTGGCCGCGCCGCGCAAGGGCGGCGGCGGCCTGCATCAGCAGCGTCGATTTGCCGATGCCGGGATCGCCGCCGATCAGCACCGCCGAACCGCGCACGAAACCGCCGCCGAGCGCCCGGTCGAGCTCCGACATGGCGGTATGGATACGCGGTGCCTCTTCGATCTCGCCGGAGAGTGCCGTCAGCGCCACTGGTCGGCCCTTCTTCGGCGTCTTACCAGGACCGGAGCCGATCCCGCCCATCGGGTCTTCCTCGACGATGGTGTTCCACTCGCCGCAGTTCTCGCATTTGCCGGCCCAGCGGTTATGAACCGTGCCGCAACTCTGGCAGATGAATTGTGTCCTGGCCTTCGCCATCAATTACTCTTTCAGTCCGGGTTCGCGAGCGACGCGACGCGCCGCTTCATCGAATCATTGTCGTGCTTGAGATAATGGCTATCGCAACGGATCAAAACTAATGATTTCCCCATCAGCGCACCCATGCCTATCCTTTGCTCCTCATTCGGAACGGTGGAAAATGTTCGATTATTCGTTTGCGCACTGGCTTGCATTTCTTTCGGCGGCGGTTCTGCTCAATCTCTCGCCCGGTCCCGACATCGCTTTCATCCTCGGTCACACGATGAAAAGCGGAAAACGTGCCGGTTTTTCCGCGCTGTTCGGCGTCTGGTCCGGCGCCTGCCTGCATGTGCTGATGGCCGCACTCGGCCTCTCGGCCATACTTGCCGCTTCCGCCGTCGCCTTCTCGACAGTCAAATGGATCGGCGCCGCCTATCTCGTCTGGCTCGGGATTCAGGCTTTGCGCTCCGGTGGCGGCGATGGCCTGATAAAGGCTGCTGGTGAAAGTTTGCCGGTGGCAAGGATCTACCGGCAGGGAATTCTGGTGTCGCTGCTCAATCCCAAAGTGGCGATATTCTTCCTGGCCTTCCTGCCGCAGTTCGTCGTCGAAGGGGCAGGGCCGGCATGGGCGCAACTCATGCTGCATGGCGCGCTCATCATCGTCGTCGCTGCCTTCATCGAACCGCCGCTCGTCCTTCTCGGCGGGCGCCTTGCGGATGCAATCAGGCATAATCAAAAAGTCGGACTCTGGCTCGACCGCGGCCTCGGTGCGCTTTTCGTGGCGCTCGGTGTCCGTCTCGCCCTCAGCAGCCGCTGAGTAGGAAGGCTATTCTTCGGCCACGTAGCGCCGCTCGTGGCGGAGCCCCATGCTGGTCAGGATCTCGTATCCGATCGTGCCGGATGCCCGCGCCACATCGTCCACCGGCATGTTCTTCCCGAACAGTTCGACATAATCCCCGGCGCGCACGGCATTGTCAGGCAGGTCGGTGATATCGAAGATCGTCAGGTCCATGGTGATCCGGCCGGCAACCGGAACCTTGTGTCCGGCGATGAAACCTTGCCCGCCTTGCGGCACCACCTGGCGCAGTGGCACGCCGCCGCTCGACTGGCTGCGCATGTAGCCGTCGGCATAGCCGGCCGAGGCGATCGCCAGCCGGCTTTCGCGGCGAAGCTGCAGCGCCCGCCCATAGCTGACGGTCTCGCCGGCTTCGACGCTGCGCACCTGGATGATGCGCGCTTCCGCCGTCGCCACCGGCCGCATCGGGTTCGCCATGCCACTGACCGCTTCGCCGCCATAGAGCGCGATGCCGGGGCGGGTCAGGTCGAAGTGATAATCCTCACCGAGAAAGATGCCGGCCGATGCTGCAAGACTTGAATCGATGCCTTCATAAGCGGTGCTAACCCTGTGGAATGATTCGAGCTGCTGCCGGTTCATCGCATGGCTGGGATCGTCGGCGCAGGCGAGGTGGCTCATGACAAGCACAGGCGCGAAGCTCGCAGGCCGTGAGACGTCGTCGGCGAGTGCGATCGCATCGTCGAAATGCAGTCCGAGCCGATTGAAGCCGGTATCGACATGCAGCGCGCAGGGATAGTCGCCGTAATCGGCAAGCACCGCCATCCAGAAGGCGAGCTGCTCATCGGAGGAAATCACCGGCACCAGATCATTGTCGAAGAAGCGCCGCTCGGTGCCCGGCCATATGCCTGAGAGCACGAAGATGCGCGCCTCGGGCGCATAGAGGCGAAGCGTCACGCCCTCGTCGACGGTCGCGACGAAGAAGTCGCGCGCGCCTGCCATATAGAGCGCTTCGCCGGTATCCTCGATGCCCATGCCATAGGCATCCGCCTTGACGACCGCCGAGGCGCGCGCCGCACCGGAGCGGCGCGCCATGTCGCGCCAGTTCTCCGTCAGGGCGGTCAGGTCGACGGTCAGCCGCAGGCCTGCCGAGGCAAAATTGTCATCTTCGGGGGCGTCGAAAAATTCGCTCATGATCCGCATCGAAAAGAGGCCGGAGAAGGATTCTCCGGCCAGTTTAAAGGTCAACTATGTCAAGGGAAAGCCCGGCGTTGCACCCAGCATCCGCGCGATCAGTGCTCTTCATATTGGGTGAAGGAGGGATCGGCGAGATCGGCAAAACGCGTGAATTCCGCCTGGAAGGCGAGCTTCACCGTGCCTGTCGGCCCGTGGCGCTGCTTGGCGATGATCACGTCGGCCGTGCCCTTGACCTTGTCGAACAGCGCCTCCCATTCCGGATATTTCGGATCGTGGATGTCGCGCGGCTCCGAATTCTTGACGTAATATTCCTCGCGGAACACGAAGAGCACGACGTCGGCGTCCTGCTCGATCGAGCCGGATTCGCGAAGGTCGGACAGCTGCGGCCGCTTGTCGTCGCGGCTTTCGACCTGACGCGAGAGCTGCGACAGTGCGATGATCGGAACGTTGAGCTCCTTGCCGAGCGCCTTGAGGCCGGTGGTGATTTGGGTGATTTCCTGCACGCGGTTGTCGCTGGATTTGCCCGAGCCGGTCATCAGCTGAATGTAGTCGACCACAAGCACATCGAGGCCGCGCTGGCGCTTCAGACGGCGCGCGCGGGCCGAAAGCTGGGCGATCGAGATGCCGCCGGTCTGGTCGATAAAGAGCGGCACCTTCTGCATCATCATCGAGCAGGCGACGAGCTTTTCGAAATCGGCATCGTTGATGTCGCCGCGGCGGATCTTCGAGGAGGAGACTTCCGTCTGCTCGGAGATGATACGGGTGGCGAGCTGTTCCGACGACATTTCGAGCGAGTAGAAACCGACGACGCCGCCGTTCTTTGCCTTCATGCTGCCGTCCGACTGGACTTCGCCTTCGTAGGCGGCGGCGATATTGTAGGCGATGTTTGTAGCAAGTGAGGTCTTGCCCATGCCGGGGCGTCCGGCAAGCACGATCAAGTCCGACCGCTGCAAACCGCCCATCTTGGAATCCAGCGAATGGATGCCGGTGGAAATGCCGGAAAGCCCGCCGTCACGTTCCTTGGCGACGGCCGCCATGTCGATCGCCAGCGCGACCGCATCGTTGAAGGCCTGGAAGCCGCCGTCGTAGCGGCCGTTTTCCGCCAGTTCGAAGAGGCGGCGTTCGGTATCCTCGATCTGCGACTGCGGCGGCATGTCGAGCGGCGCGTCATAGGCGATGTTGACGACGTCCTCGCCGATGGTAATCAGCGCCCGGCGCAGCGCCAGGTCGTAGATCGCCCGGCCGTAATCCTCGGCATTGATGACGGTGACGGCATTGCTGACCAGGCTCGCCAGGTATTGCGAAACCGTCATGTCGCCGACCTTCTCGTCGGCTTTCAGGAAGGTCTTGATCGTCACCGGATTGGCGATCTTGCCCATGCGGATGATATCGCCGGCAACCTCGAAGATCTTCCGATGCAGCGGTTCATAGAGATGGATCGGCTTCAGGAAGTCCGACACCCGATAATAGGCGTCGTTGTTCATCAGGATCGCACCCAGAAGCGCTTGCTCGGCTTCGATATTGTTGGGTGCTTCGCGATAATGCTGCTCCGACGGGGCAACAGCTGCAATCTTTCGAGCGGCGTCGTTCATCATCATCCGTTCTGTCTTTTTCCAGCTCCGGATTTGCAATTCCGGACGCGAAAATCAAGAGGCTACGAAAGGAGCGGGGGCTCGCTTCGCCTAAATCCTGAACGCTGTGCACGTTGTTCGACTTCTCCACAGTCTTGGGCGACACAAAGGAGAAATACTGGCAGTGTCACCCGCACGACACGGTATGGCGCCGACTCAGCCCATCCGCTTCGGAGAATGTTATTTTAGCGCGATGCGATAAGGCACGCAGCAAAAACATCCGGAAGATCCCCTTAAAAAAGCGAACCGCTCGGCAGCTCACATCGAAGGGGTGGAAACGAAAAAGCCCGGCGCGGTGGCCGGGCTTCTCTCTCGCGGATCGCTCCGACGAAATTATGCTTCGTCTTCGTCGACGCCGTCAGCTTCCGGATCGAAGAAGTCTTCCGGACGCAGCGCGTCTTCGTCGACGCCGTAGATCGCGTCGACCGAGGTGAGTTCTTCGCCCTTGGACTGGCGCTCTGCCTCGTCGGCAGAACGGGCAACGTTCAGCTCGACGTGGATTTCGACTTCGGCATGCAGCTGCAGCTCGACCTTGTGCAGGCCGATCGACTTGATCGGCGTGTTGAGGTGAACCTGGTTGCGGCCGATGTTGAAGCCTTCGGCGCCGAGAATATCGACGACGTCACGGGCAGCAACCGAACCGTAGAGCTGGCCGGTTTCGCCGGCGGAGCGCACGACGATGAAGGACTTGCCGTCGAGAACGTCGGCGACCGTCTGGGCTTCCGACTTGCGCTCGAGGTTGCGGGCTTCGAGCGTCGCGCGCTCGGCTTCGAAGCGGGTCTTGTTGGCGGCGTTGGCGCGCAGCGCCTTGCCGAGCGGCAGCAGGTAGTTGCGGGCAAAGCCGTCGCGAACCTTTACGGTTTCGCCCATCTGGCCGAGCTTGGAAATGCGTTCGAGAAGGATGACTTGCATTTTCTTTTTCCTTTCTTGTGTCTCAGATTTTCGTATCGGATTGTTTGGGGGCATCAGCATCTTTCGTCGGGGTCAGTGCGATCGCCTTGCGCGTATCGCTGAGACCGAGAACGAGGATGAGGAGAGCTGGCAGCAGCATGAGCATCGAGGCCAGATAGCAGAGGATGAGGGCCGGTATGCGCCAGTCCTTGCCGCGCGTGCGGAAATGCAGCGAGGCGAAACCGGAAAGCATGAAGCCGGCGCCGAAGGCGCCGATCACGGTCGCACCGACCAGCGCCGGAACGCCGCCGAAAAAGCAGGCGGCAAGCCCGGCCAGGAAGATGAAGATCGAGTTGCGGTTCATCCGCAGCGACGAGGGAATATCCTCGCGCGGACGAAGGCCACGGCCGGACGCTGCAACGATGCGCACGGCGAAATAATAGGCGGCAAACAGCATGCTGACCCACATGCCGCCCTGCAAAGCCGGCAGCATCAGCAGGATCAGCGACTTGGTCTGCGCGGTCGCTGCCGGATCGGGCATGAATTCCGGCTGCTGCTGCTTGAGCGAGGTGATCAGCAGATCGACGATCGGATCGGTGATCTCAGGCCCGTAGCCGATAATCACACCGATGACGATGACGGCGAGCGTCACCAGACCGCAGAGATGCAGCAGGATATCGGAGAGCGGGTACCAGGCAAGCAGATGGTCGGGGCCGCCGAGTTCTGAGGCCGGACGCGCCAGATTGGCGAGATGGCTCAGCCAACCGGCCGGCAGCAGCGTCACCATCGTCATGATCAGCGCGAAGGAAGGCGAGATCAAGATCGCGCCGAGGGCCGCAGCGGTGACGACGGCCGAGACCGCGGCGGCATTGCCCCAGCCGAGCCCGACGATCAGGATCGGCAGCGCCGAGGCCGTATAGAGAAGCGCGCTGAAAAACGACGGCTGCATGCTCGCGCCCAGCACCAGCAGGGCGGCGGTCAATCCGGCGAGTGCGCCGATCAGCAGCGTTTTATTGTTCGGTCGTTTCAAGGTCGCTGTCCTGCTTCATCAAGCAGTTAGAGGATGTTGCTGAATCAAATTCAGAAACGTCTCAACATGGGTTTTAAGAGTTCCGATCCGCGCCCATCGCGGAAGGGAAAGGGAAGGCACGAATGCCTTCCCTCAAAGGTGTTGGCGTCGACCGATTAGGCGACGACGTAGGGCAGCAGGCCGAGGAAACGGGCGCGCTTGATCGCCTGAGCGAGTTCGCGCTGCTTCTTCTGGGAAACGGCCGTGATGCGGGACGGAACGATCTTGCCGCGCTCGGAAATGTAGCGCTGCAGCAGGCGTACGTCCTTGTAGTCGATCCGCGGCGCGTTGGCGCCGGAGAACGGGCAGGTCTTGCGGCGGCGATGGAACGGGCGGCGGACCGGAGCGGAGGAAGTTTCAGACATATCTCAGATCTCCCTTATACACGGTCTTCGCGCGGACGGCGCGGACGGTCGTCACGGTCGCCGAAGCCACCTTCACGCGGCGGACGCGGGCCGCGGTCACGATCACCGAAGCCGCCTTCACGCGGGCCACGGCCGCCTTCGCGCGGACGGTCGTCACGGTCGCGCTTCTGCATCATGGCAGACGGACCTTCTTCATGCTTCTCGACGGCGATCGTCATGTAGCGAAGAACGTCTTCGCTGATGCGCATCTGACGTTCCATTTCCTGGACGGCAGCAGCCGGTGCATCGATGTCCATCAGGGCGTAGTGCGCCTTGCGGTTCTTCTTGATGCGGTAGGTGAGGGACTTGAGGCCCCAGTTCTCGATACGCCCGACCTTACCGCCATTCGCTTCGATCACACCCTTGTACTGTTCTACGAGGGCATCGACCTGCTGAGCGGAAATATCCTGCCGGGCAAGGAATACATGTTCATAAAGAGCCATGACAGCTTTGCCTTTCTTGCGTTTGGTTCAACCCGATATTCGGCGGCTAAGCCTCAACGACTGCTCCTGATTGGGCGGACCCAGGCAAGAAAGCGTTTCCGAGACGGTCGAGAGCGGAGACACGGGAGGCTGGAACGCTTCCGTTCCGAGCGATTTCCGTGAAGAAACCGGCCCTCCGTTCAGCCACCAGCCAGAAGACCGGGTTAACGAACAGGGCGGCTTATACGGATTTTTTGGGCAAAGGCAAGCGCAATCGGACACCCGAACCCGATGCCGGCCAATGGTCGGCATCGGGCAGGCGCCAAACAAATAGGATCAAAGCGTCAGCGGATACTGCCGGTGCACCTTGGCGATTTCCGCCAGGATCTCGTTCGAAAGCGTAATGTCGGCCGCGCCGATATCGATTTTCAACTGCTCCATCGAGGTCGCGCCGATGATGGCCGAGGCCATGAAGGGCCTGGAAAGGCAGAAGGCGAGCGCCATTGCTGCCGGGTCGAGGCGGTATGTTGCAGCGATCTCCAGATAGGCTTTGGTCGCCGGCTCCTGTAGCGGCTGCAGGCGACCGCCGATATCGTGGTTGATCGAGCCGCGCGAACCCTTCGGCCTGCCGCCATCGACATATTTTCCGGAGAGGATGCCGCCGGCGAGCGGAGAATAGGCGAGCAGCCCGACATCCTCATGATGCGAGAGTTCGGCGAGATCGAGGTCGAAATGGCGGTAGAGCAAGTTGTATTCGTTCTGGACGCAGGCGACCCGCGGCAGGCTCTTCTGTTCGGCGAGCGTCAGATATTTCTGTATGCCCCAGGTGGTTTCGTTGGAAAGGCCGATCGCGCGGATCTTGCCTTCCTTCACCAGCACGCCAAGCGTTTCCAGGATGTCGAGCATATTGGCGACGGCCTCGTGGCGGTTCTGGTTGAAGGGATTGTAGCTCCAGTTCTGACGGAAATGGAAATGGCCGCGGTTCGGCCAGTGGATCTGGTAGAGGTCGACGTAATCCGTCTTCAGCCGCGCCAGGCTGGCTTCGAGCGCCAGGCGGATATTTTTTGCATCGGCACCTTCGCCACCACGTATATAGTCGCGGCCGCGGCCGGCGACCTTGGTGGCGAGCACGATATCGCCGCGCTTGCCGGTCTTCTTGAACCAGCTGCCGATATAGTCTTCCGTCCAGCCCTGCGTAGCGGCCGAAATCGGGGTGGTCGGATAAAGTTCGGCCGTATCGAAGAAATTGACGCCCTTTTCGACGGCGTAGTCCATCTGCGCATGAGCATCGGCTTCGCTGTTCTGCGAACCCCAGGTCATGGTGCCAAGGCAAATCTCTGAAACGGAAATCTCGGTGCGGCCTAGCGAATTGTACTTCATGGAAAAACCTTGGGAGAGAGGTGACAGCCTTGGGAGGGTTCGCGCAAATCTAGGCTGGATTTGGCGGAGCGCAAGAGCAAAAACCGGGCATTTGCGCCAGTGCGAAAGGCTTTGCGCAGAATGAGCCGCCACTTGACTCTGCCGGAAAGAATGTCAATTGGAGGCAAAACAGCCTCAAGGGGCGTATTCAGGGGCATGAGCCAGGGAATATGAGAATGACCATTGCTTTCACTTTTCCCGGTCAGGGCAGTCAGGCCGTCGGCATGGGCAAGGATCTCGCCGAGAATTTCGCCGAAGCCCGCGCCGTCTTCGATGAGGTCGATGACGCGCTCGGTGAAAAGCTTTCGGACGTCATGTTCAACGGTCCCGAGGATACGTTGACCTTGACGGCGAACGCCCAGCCGGCGCTGATGGCCGTCTCGATCGCCGTCGTCCGCGTTCTCGAAGCCAAAGGGCTGGATCTGAAGTCCAAGGTCGCCTACGTCGCCGGCCACTCGCTCGGCGAATATTCGGCACTGTGTGCCGCCGGCACCTTTTCGCTCGCCGACACCGCGCGGCTGTTGCGTATCCGCGGCAATGCCATGCAGGCAGCCGTCCCCGTCGGCGTCGGCGCCATGGCTGCAATCATCGGCCTCGAACATGCCGACGTCGTTGCCGTCTGCGAGGCAGCCACCGCTGTCGGCGCCTGCCAGATCGCCAACGACAATGGCGGCGGCCAGATCGTCATCTCGGGCGAGAAGGCAGCCGTCGAAAAAGCGGCCGGCCTTGCGACCGACAAGGGCGCCAAGCGTGCCATTCTGCTGCCAGTCTCCGCTCCCTTCCATTCGGCGCTGATGGCGCCTGCCGCCGACGCCATGCGCGAGGCGCTGGCAAAAGTCGCCAAGTCCGATCCCGTCGTGCCTGTCATCGCCAATGTCCGTGCCGCCCCGGTGACGAGCGCCGACGAAATCGCGAACCTCCTCGTCGAGCAGGTGACCGGCCAGGTCCGCTGGCGCGAGACGGTGGAATGGTTCGCTGGAAATGGCATCACGACGCTTTACGAACTCGGCTCCGGCAAGGTGCTGACCGGCCTTGCCCGCCGCATCGACAAGACGATCAACGGCATCTCCGTCAACGGTCCGGCGGATATCGACGCGGCCGTCGCCGCCCTCATGGCCTGATTGGTATCTCCGGACACCGGATTTGGTGTCCCTTATATAAGGAACGTTTCCATGCTCGATCTTTCCGGCCGCAAGGCTCTCGTCACCGGCGCATCGGGCGGTATCGGCGAGGAAATCGCCCGCCTTCTTCATAAGCAGGGCGCCGTCGTCGGCCTGCATGGCACCCGCGTCGAGAAGCTGGAAGCGCTGGCCGCCGATCTCGGCGAGCGCGTCAAGATCTTCCCGGCGAACCTGTCCGACCGCGATGAGGTCAAGGCGCTCGGCCAGAAAGCCGAGGCCGATCTCGAAGGCGTCGACATTCTCGTCAACAACGCCGGCATCACCCGCGACGGCCTCTTCGTGCGCATGAGCGACGAGGACTGGGACAGCGTCATCGAAGTGAACCTGACAGCGACCTTCCGCCTGACGCGCGAATTGACGCATCCGATGATGCGCCGCCGCTATGGCCGCATCATCAACATCACTTCCGTCGTCGGCGTCACCGGCAATCCGGGCCAGGCCAATTACTGCGCCTCCAAGGCCGGCATGATCGGCTTCACCAAGTCTTTGGCGCAGGAAATTGCCACCCGCAACGTGACGGTCAACTGCGTGGCACCCGGTTTCATCGAGAGCGCCATGACCGGCAAGCTGAACGATAAGCAGAAGGAAGCGATCATGGGGGCGATCCCGATGAAGCGCATGGGCACGGGTGGCGAAGTCGCTTCGGCGGTTGCTTACCTTGCGTCCTCCGAGGCTGCCTATATGACGGGCCAGACGCTGCACGTAAACGGCGGCATGGCGATGATCTGAAACGACAAACCGCTGGCATGGGAATATTTCCGCCAATAGCATGTTGAGCAATCACGAACCGTTGATTTTCTGGCTTTGCGGCAGACATAAAGCATGTTAAGCGGGCCATGACTGTGAACAGTCGTCCCGAGAAAGCAGACGGACCGGCGGGCTTTTTGCAAGCCTGGGACATCTCTGAAGCCGGGTAAACGAGTTTGCCGAGGATGTCTGAAAACATCGCAGGCTGAAACAGGGTAGGGGTGCCGCGATGGCATTCCGATCAGGACATAAGGTCGAGGAAACCGACATGAGCGATATCGCAGAACGCGTAAAGAAAATTGTTATTGATCATCTTGGCGTTGATGCCGACAAGGTCGTCGAGAGCGCCAGCTTTATCGACGATCTGGGCGCTGACTCGCTCGACACGGTCGAACTTGTCATGGCTTTCGAAGAAGAATTCGGCGTTGAAATTCCTGACGACGCTGCCGACTCGATCCTGACGGTCGGCGATGCAGTGAAGTTCATTGAGAAGGCCCAGGCCTGATCCTGTGAATTTGAGAAAGGGCGGGCCTGGAGTCCGCCCTTTTCTTTTCGGCATATTTCTCCATAGAACATAAGAGACGGGGGAAAGCACGCGATGAGACGTGTCGTCATCACCGGTACCGGCATGGTATCACCCTTGGGATGCGGAACCGAGGTGACGTGGTCCCGGCTGCTTGCCGGTCAGAACGGCGCCCGCCTCGTCACCGAATTCGAGGTCGATGACCTTCCCGCCAAGATCGCCTGCCGTATTCCTATCGGTGACGGCACCGACGGCACCTTCAATGTCGATCAGTGGATGGAGCCGAAGGAGCAGCGCAAGGTCGATCCCTTCATCATCTACGGCATGGCCGCCGCCGACATGGCGCTTGCCGATGCCGGCTGGCATCCTGAAACCGATGAGGACCAGATCGCCACCGGCGTGCTGATCGGCTCCGGCATCGGCGGCATCGAAGGCATCGTCGAGGCGGGTTACACCCTGCGCGACAAGGGCCCGCGCCGTATCTCCCCTTTCTTCATTCCCGGCCGCCTGATCAACCTCGTCTCCGGCCAGGTCTCGATCCGCCACAAGCTGCGCGGACCCAATCATTCGGTCGTCACCGCCTGCTCGACGGGTGCGCATGCGATCGGCGATGCAGCGCGGCTGATTGCGCTGGGTGATGCCGACGTCATGGTCGCCGGCGGCACGGAATCCCCTGTCAGCCGCATTTCGCTTGCAGGTTTTGCCGCCTGCAAGGCGCTGTCGACCCAACACAATGACGACCCGAAGAAAGCGTCGCGCCCCTATGATCGCGACCGCGACGGCTTCGTCATGGGCGAGGGTGCCGGCATTGTCGTGCTTGAGGAACTGGAACATGCCAAGGCGCGCGGCGCCAGGATCTACGCCGAAATCGTCGGCTACGGCCTGTCGGGCGATGCCTATCACATCACCGCGCCGTCCGAAGACGGCGAGGGCGCCGGTCGCTGCATGGCGATGGCGCTGAAGCGCGCCGGGCTGACGCCGGCCGATATCGACTACATCAATGCCCACGGTACCTCGACCATGGCCGACACGATCGAACTCGGCGCCGTCGAGCGGCTGGTCGGCAATGCGGCGTCGAAGATCTCCATGTCCTCGACTAAGTCGGCGACAGGACACCTTCTCGGTGCTGCAGGCGCCATCGAGGCGATCTTCACCACGCTCGCCATTCGCGACAATATCGCGCCGCCGACGCTCAATCTCGACAATCCCGAACGTGAGACGGCGATCGACCTTGTCCCGCACAAGGCGCGTGAGCGGGAAATCAATGTGGCGCTGTCCAACTCGTTCGGATTCGGCGGCACGAACGCGTCGCTCGTACTGCGCCGCTACGCGCAATAAGAGTCCTGCAAGCGGTGTAATGGGTCTCCCTTGCACCGCAGGCCGGCCGTCCTCTACGTTGCGTGGCAGGGCGTGCGAAAGCATAACGACCGGCAGCGGCGTCGTTGAACGGCGGCAGAACCTGCTTTTGCCGCATTGCTTCGCGAAATAGCGAAGTGAGGGTCAAGTTTTAGAGGATTGCCGGTGAGCGATACGACGAACCAGAGCAACGATACCCAGGCGCAGAAGGGACCGATCATCCCGAAGTCGCCGAGCGAAGCCCTGCGTCCGGAACGCGTTCCGGAGCCGCCGAAGCGGTCCAAGAAAGCCCGCGGCCAGGTCGTTCTTTTCCTGAACTTCATCATGACGTTGGCGGTTCTGGTCTGTGTCGTCGCCATCATCGGCTTCTACTACGCCACATCGACCTATCGGAATCCCGGTCCGCTGCAGACCAACACCAATTTTATCGTCCGCAACGGCGCTGGTCTGACCGAAATCGCCTCGAACCTCGAGCGCAACGCGATCATCAGTGATGCCCGCATCTTCCGCTATCTCACGGCAACGCATCTTTCTGCCGGTGAGAGCCTCAAGGCGGGTGAATACGAGATCAAGGCGAGGGCATCCATGAGAGATATCATGGAGCTGCTGAAATCGGGCAAGTCCATTCTCTATTCCGTTTCCTTCCCTGAGGGACTGACGGTCCGACAGATGTTCGACCGCATGCTGCAGGATACCGTGCTGGAAGGCGACTTGCCGGCGGCATTGCCGACCGAGGGTAGCCTGCGTCCGGATACCTACAAATTCTCGCGCGGCACCAAGCGCTCGGAAATCATCGAACAGATGGCGGCTGCGCAGCAGAAGCTCGTCGATCAGATCTGGGACAAGCGCGACTCGTCGCTGCCGCTGCGGTCCAAGGAAGAATTCGTGACACTCGCCTCGATCGTCGAAAAGGAAACCGGCGTTCCCGACGAGCGAGCCCACGTCGCCTCCGTTTTCCTGAACCGGATCGGCAAGGGCATGCGCCTGCAGTCCGACCCGACGATCATCTACGGCCTCTTCGGCGGCGAGGGCAAACCGGCCGACCGGCCGATCTACCAGTCGGACCTGAAGCGGGATACACCTTACAACACCTATGTCATCAAGGGTCTGCCGCCGACGCCGATCGCCAATCCCGGCAAGGATGCGCTGGAAGCCGTCGCCAATCCCTGGAAGACGCAGGACCTCTATTTCGTCGCCGACGGCTCCGGTGGCCATGTTTTCGCTGCGACGCTCGAGGAGCACAATGCCAACGTCAAGCGCTGGCGCAAGCTCGAAGCCGACAAGGGTTCGGACCCGAACATCGCAGTCGACGGCCAGCCGGAAGAGCAGCCGGCGGATAGTGGCGCGACCGTCGCGCCGCCGAAGAAAAAGAAGATCAACTGAGACTTTCGGGAGGCACGCATGGCTTTGCAGTCCATGACCGGTTTTGCGCGGCGCGAGGGAACGAGCGGCCGCTGGCGCTGGGCATGGGAATTGCGCTCGGTCAACGGCAAGGGCCTCGACCTGCGCTTGCGCCTGCCGCCCGGCCTCGAACGCATGGAGGCAGACGTCCGCCGCCTCGCCGGCGAAAGCTTCAGCCGCGGCAACCTGCAGGCATCGCTATCCGTCACCGCCGACGAGAACCGTTTCGAGGCGGTGCTGAACAGGCAAGCGCTCGCTGCCGTGCTGGCCATGCGCGAGCAGTTGGACGGTGTCATCGATCCGGCGCCGCTGAAGCTCGATACGCTGCTTCTGGTGCGCGGCATCGTCGAGTTCCGCGAAAGCGAGGATGGCGAGGAGGCGCTTGCCGCCCGTGACGCCGATATCGCTGCCGGCCTTCTGGCCGCGCTTGCCGATCTGAGAGCAATGCGCGAACAGGAAGGGTTGGCGCTGGCCCGCATTCTTCACGACCACGTCACGACGATCGAAGGTCTGACTCGGATGATCGAGGCCGATCCCTCGCGCTCGCCGCGGGAGATCGCTGCGCGGCTTGCTGCGCAGGTTGCCTTGTTGATGGACGGCATGGCCGCGCTCGACCGCGACAGGCTGCATGCCGAAGCCGCGCTACTGGCGACCAAGGCGGATCTGCGCGAGGAAATCGATCGTCTGAAGGCTCATGTCGCCGCAGCGCGCGATCTCCTGGTGAAAGGTGGCCCCGCCGGGCGCCGGCTGGACTTCCTTGCACAGGAATTTAACCGCGAATCGAATACCATCTGCTCGAAGTCGAATGCTTCGGCGGTCACCGCTGCCGGCATCGAGCTGAAAGTCGTGATCGACCAGTTCCGCGAGCAGGTCCAGAATTTGGAGTAAGACATGAAACCGGCGAAATCCTCGCCCGTGCAGATCGCCCGCCGCGGTCTGATGCTTGTCATCTCGTCGCCGTCGGGCGCCGGCAAGTCCACCATCGCGCGCACGCTGCTGGAGACCGACAGGCAAATCGGCCTTTCCGTCAGCGTCACCACGCGCCAGCGCCGCCCGAGCGAAGTCGAGGATGTGCATTACCACTTCAAGAGTGTGCGCGAGTTCGAGCGGCTGCGCGATAGCGACGCGCTGCTCGAATGGGCCGAGGTGCATGGCAATTTCTACGGCACGCCGCGCGAGCCGGTCGAGCAGGCCATGGGCGAAGGCCGCGACATGCTCTTCGACATCGATTGGCAGGGCGCCCAGCAATTGCAGGAGAAGATGTCGGCCGACGTCGTCTCGATCTTCGTGCTGCCGCCGACCATGACCGAGCTTCAGTCGCGGCTGCATCGCCGTGCCGAGGATTCCGAGGAGGTCATCCAGACGCGCCTCGCCAACAGCCGCGCCGAGATCGCCCACTGGCGCGAATACGACTATGTCATCGTCAATGACGATCTCAACGCCGCCCTCGACGCCGTCCAGTCGATCGTCAAGGCCGAACGCCTGCGTCGCGACCGCCGCCACGGCATGTTCGACTTCGTCCGCGAGTTGCTGGAAGAGACGCCGTCGCTTTAGAGTAAACTCCTGGGAAAACCGCTTCGCACCTCGCTGGAGTTGCCCTACAGGCTGTTCGCGAGAAGGCAGAATTCCTCGACGGACAAGGTTTCAGCCCGCCGCGCCGGATCGATCCCGGCCTTGACGAGCAGGCTCTCGCCGCCGAGCGGTTTCAGGCTTTGACGGAGCATCTTGCGGCGCTGGCCGAAGGCGGCCTGCGTCACCTTTTCCAGGTTGGCGACGGCGCAGGGTATGGGGGTGTCGCGGGGTATGAGATGCACGACCGTCGACGTCACTTTCGGCGGCGGCGTGAAGGCTTGCGGCGGCACGTCGAAGGCCATGCGTGCCTCCGTCCGCCAGCCGCAGAGCACGCCCAGGCGGCCGTAATGGTCATCGTCTTCGTTGGCGACGATACGCTCGCCGACTTCCTTCTGAAACATCAGCGTCAGCGACTGCCAGAACGGCGGCCAGGCTTTCGGCAGCAGCCAATTGACCAGCAACTGCGTGCCGACATTGTAGGGCAGGTTGGCGATGATCTTGACCGGGCCTTCCGGGACCAAGGTCTCGAAATCAATCTTCAGCGCATCGCCTTCGATCACCTCCAGCCGGCCGGGATAATGATCGGCGATCTCGGCGAGTGCCGGCAGGCAGCGGGGATCCCGCTCGATGGCGATGACCTTTCTGGCGCCGAGCGCCAGGATCGCCCGCGTCAATCCGCCAGGGCCGGGGCCGACCTCAACGATGGTCGCCTCTTCGAGTGTACCCGCCGTGCGGGCGATCTTCTGCGTGAGGTTGAGGTCGAGCAGGAAATTTTGCCCGAGCGCCTTGCGCGCATCGAGGCCGTGACGCTGGATGACGTCGCGAAGCGGCGGCAGGCCATCGAGTGCTGCCATCAGCGACGGCTTTCCACACTGCGGCCGAGTTGCGCGGCGAGCTTCAGCGCTGCGACGAGGCTGTGCTCGCGCGCCAGTCCCTTGCCGGCAATGCCGAAAGCTGTGCCGTGATCCGGCGAGGTGCGCACGAAGGGCAGCCCGAGCGTCACGTTGACGCTGTCGTCGAAACCAAGTGCCTTGGCCGGGATCAGCGCCTGATCGTGATACATGCAGATGGCGACGTCGTATCGCGACCGCGCCTCGTCATGAAACATCGTATCGGCGGGCAGGGGGCCGATCGCATCGATGCCCTCGTCGCGCAGGCGCTCGATCGCCGGGCGGATGACGTCTTCGTCCTCCGTGCCGATCGCTCCGCCTTCGCCCGCATGCGGGTTGAGGCCGGCAACGGCGAGCCGCGGTGCCTCGATGCCGAAGCGCTGCTTCAGGTCTTCATGGGCGATCCGGCAGGTTTCCATGATCAGTTCGCCCGTCAGCGCCGCCGGCACGTCCCGGATCGGAATGTGGATGGTGACGGGAATGGCCCGGAGCTTCGGTCCGGACAGCATCATGACAGGTGTCACCGGCCGGCCGGTCGCCCTGGCGGCGAGATCGGCGAGAAATTCGGTATGGCCGGGAAACCGGAAACCTGCCTCGTAAAGCACGGCCTTGGCGATCGGATTGGTGACGACCGCGAGCGCTTCGCCGCTGATGACAAGCGACACGGCTTTCTCGATCGACGCGATCGTGCCTTTCGCCGTCGCCTCATGCGGTTCGCCGGCCACGACCTCGATACCAGCAGGTATGGTCATGACGGGCAGCGCGTCGGCAAAAATCCCGGCGGCTTCGCTGGCTTTATCGGTCTCGCGAATCGAAACCGCCAGATTGAGCTGGCGGGCTCTCAGCGCCAGAACATCGGGGTCGCCGATCAGGAAGAAGGGTGGCAGCCCGAGTTCACGCCGCCTCAGCCAGGCCGTCAAAGTAATATCCGGCCCGATGCCGGCGGGGTCGCCCTGGCTCAGCGCAAGCGGTCGCGAAAACGGTATCGCCATTGTCGGTCAGCGATAGGCGATCTGCGCCTTTTTGCGCAGTTCATCCAGGTATTTCTTGCTGTTTTCGTTTTCCGGGCTGGCGTCCTTGCCACCCTTGGACTTGTCGAGATCTTCCTGGCGGAAAACCATCTCGGCGGCCTGGTCGTCGGAGACCTGCCGCTGGCTGCAGATTGCCAGATATTCGACGCCCTTGTCGGTGACGCGGGTCCCTGTCGTGTTGCCCTTGGCCTGCTCGACCAGCGGCTTCCAGTCCGGCGGGATCTCGGGGGCGAGCATGCGGCCGAGATCGCGCACGGAAACGTCGCGCATCGTCGCGGCAAACACCTTTGCCTGATCGCAGCCCGGAAATTTGGAGCGCGACGCCTCGGCCTCGCCCTTGCGCTTGCCGGTGATGGCGCCGCGCTTGGCTTGCGGAATGACGAAGATGACCTGCTGCAGCATATATTCCGTCGTCACCGGCTTCTGCTTGTTGTTCTGCATCATGCGCGAGACGAGATCATAGTTCGACAGCCGTGAGGTCGAGCCGTAGCGGGCGTTGACGACACGCGGCCAGCTCATCTGCACGGCGATGAAACCCTTGAAATGATCGACGCCGACGCCGGCGCGATCGAGGATCTGCGACATCTGCTCAGGGGAAAGCTTGTTGCCGCTGGAAAAGCGCGCGAAAGACGCATCGACGTCCTGCTGCGAAACCGACATATGGACGCGGGTGACTTCCTGCCGCTTGAGCGCCTCGTCGATCAATTGCTCCTCGGCGGCCTTGGCATCGGCCTTCGTATGCTGCAGGCGCAGGAAAGCCTGGCGCTTGGCGACATCGCCGCTGGTGATGGCCGTGCCGTTCACCACCGCCTTGACTTCACTGGCCGCAAGCGCTGGACCGGCAAGGCCCGTCAGCAATGCAAGCGCTGCCCCGGCGAGGAACTTGGTTATGGCATTTTTCGCGTGAATCATCTGTTGACCTCCCGATAGCGTCGCGAGACGTTGTTCGCGGCGTTCTTACCACAGTGCGAGACACGGCGCGAAACCCCTATGCCTCAGATATCGACTGGCGGCAATGTCCTGCACAGGCTTACGGCGAAAGAATGGCTTCAGCCCATCTTTGCGCCGTCCGTCAGTCATTCCAGGGTGTCGGTGCCGATCTTGATGTCGCCGAGCGTGCGGAAGGTCAGCCGAGCGCCGATCGTCCAGTCGCTTGCCGTCTCGTCGTCGGAATCCCTGCTGTCCGTATAGGCGATCGTGAAGATCGTGCATTCGTCTTCATAAGAGAGGCCGAGCGTCCGGCGGCTGATCACATCATTGTTCAGATCCCAGGCAATGCCGCCGAAGATGGACCAGTAATCCTTGAACTTGACCCTGCTGTTGGTCTGGATCTCGTCATTGTCCTCGGCGAAGCCATATGCCGGCTGAGCGCTAAGATGAGTGTAGGTCAGCTGCGTCGAGAAGGTGTCGTTCTGGTAGGCCGTCGTCAGGTCGCCGCGGCGGAATTCGAAGTCCTTCTCGTCGAGGCGGTAGGAGGCTGCGACGGAAACGCCGTACGGTGTTTCGACGCCGCCAAGGCCGACATAATCGGAGCGGTCGGTTTCAAGGCCCGAATCCGCACCGACATTGACGAGGTCATCGGTCGCAAACGAATTCTGGCCGGCGATCTGATAGGATTGGCCGAAGATGCCGTGCAGCTTGTAACCGCTGTCGAATGTACCGGTGTACTGAACGCCGACATTGGCGCGGGTACCGCCTTCGATCCGGTCGTAGCCCGAGAACTTGTCGCGGTCGAACAGCGAGGTGGCGTCGAAGACGAAGCTCTGCGCATCTTCGTTCGGCAGGCGCCCTGCGAGCTGCTCGTCGGGGCGGGCATAGATCTGTGCGATCGGCTCGAGGATATGGGTGCTATTGTCCGTCGTCATCAGGATCGGATAACGCATCTCCAGCCCGGCCGTGAACATCGAGCGGGTGGCGGAATTGCCGTCGACATAGTTGCCTGTGTAGCCTGTAGGATCATCCATATTCAGCGCGAAGGCATCGCCGCGCGCGGCCAGCAGCGGCGTGATCACCAGGCCGGTCGGCGTGACATAGGTGCGCTTCCATTGCAGCTCGGCAGTCAGCCGCGAGGTCTGGCCCTTCAGGCCGCGGAAGCGGTCGAAGCCGTCGACGGTATAGAAGTCGTCATGGGTGCGCGAAATATTCGTCAGGTTGACGTCCGCCGACAGTTCGCCGCCTGCAAGCGGCTGCGGCGCCACATAGTGGTAATCGAGCGACGGATAGACGATCGCCTGCTGCTTTTCAGCGGTATTCGTCCGATCGGCATCCTGGACGTCGAAATAGAACGCCCGCATGTCGAAATAATTGCGTTTCCCGAGCCCTGTCAGGTAGATCTGGTTGGTACGATCCGTACCGGTCAGGCCCCGCAGCTTGTACGTTTTCGAGAAATTGTTGTCGCTCTGCATCATGACGTCCCAGCCGAACGTCCAGCGCGGATTGATGCGGAATTCGGCCTTCGATGCCACCATGCCACGCTGGTTAGCTTCGGCATCGGTGGTGCCGGAGCTGAAATTGCCCGGCTTTGCCTGGTCGATGCCGGCAACGCGCAGGATATGTGTGCCATTTTCAAAGCGCTGGCGGAATTCGCCTTCGATGAGGAAGCCCTGGGCCGTGTAGCCCGTCGCGGTGACCGTCGCATCCATGCTCGGCGAGATCACATAATAATAAGGAACGGAAAGACCGAAGCCGAGATTCTGCGACAGGCTCATCGTCGGGAAGAGAAAGCCCGACTTGCGCTTCACCGTATTGTCGGGAACTTCGATGAACGGCAGGAAGGCGATCGGATGGCCGAGCAACTCGAAGCGTGCTCTCTCCAGACGGATCGTATGCGTCTCACCGTTCTGGATCACCCGCTGGGCCTTGACCTGCCAGAAGGGCGCGCGCTTCGGATCTTCGGCGCAGGGAAGGCAGGCCGTGTAGACGCCCTTGTTGAGAATCATCTTCGTGCCGCCGACGCGCTCGCCGCTTTCGGCGACGATGCGGGTATTGTCGGCGGTCTCGATGCGCAACGAGTTCAGGAACCCGTCGGCAAAATTGTCGGTCACATCAAGGTTGTCGGCATAGATACGGTTGCCGTCCGGGCTGACCAGCTCGACATTGCCAAGCGCCATCATCCGGCCGGTCTTCTGATTGTACTCGACCTTCTGCGCGACCATCTTGTAGCCGCCATAGTTGATCTGCACGCCGCCAACCGCCGACACCAGGTCGGCGTCACGGTTATAGACCAGTTCATTGGCCGAAAGCAGAAGCTTGGCCCCTTCGGGGATCTTCGTCTCGATATTTTGTTCAGGCGCGCTGGCCTGGCCGTAAGAGGCCGGGACGCTGCCGAAATAGGAACATAGAGTCGCGCCGACAAGCAGGGCAACCAGCTGTTTACTAATAAAATACTTGCGGTCGCCTGCCGCCACTAGCCGTCCTCCTGATGAAGCAGAATAGTCGCACCCAAGGCCAGCGCGACGACCACCGGTATCCACGTCGCCACGAAGGGGGGCACAACTCCACTGCTTCCGAATGCCTTTACAAGCACGGTGATGACATAAAGCATGAAGCCCGAAAGGATGCCACCCAGAATCACGGAGCGGGATTGGTTGAACCGGCTAAATTTTAGGGACACTGTTGCGGCTATGAAAGTCATGGCCACCAGCAGCAATGGCTGGGACAACAGGGAGTTGAATTGCGTCTCCAGCGCCTTGGTCGAGATGCCGAAGGATTTGGCCGCCGCAATCCGGTTGGAAAGGTCAAAGAAACCAATTGTTTCCGGCGCTGTCAGCCGCTCCTGGACGAAGTCCTGTTTCAGATTGGTGCGAAGTTGAACCGAAGCTTTACGCACGGGGATTTCGCCAGGCTTGCGCTCGACAACGTTGTTAAGTTGCCAGTAACCATCTTCCAACTTTGCCGTGGCGGCGTCCTGTCTCAGAATGACCTGACCGCTTGAATCGAAATGGATCAGCACCGCGTCGATCAGCTTGGTTCCGCTCTCTTGGACCGTTTGGGCGCCGATGATGACATCGTCCCGGCCGCTGATCTGGCGCAGCCACGGAATCTGCGGTGCCTTGCGCAGAACCGCGTTCTCGCCGCGCCAGTCGGATTCGACCAGCAGCGCCTGGCGCTGTCCCCACGCGGCAAGTGGGTTCAGCGCCGCCATCGTCAACAGGCCGAGCACCAGCGAGCCGGCGATGAAGGGGAACATGAACTGCCAGACCGAAATGCCGGCTGCGCGCGTGACGACGAGTTCATATTTGCGGTTGAGGCCGATCAGCACCGTCATGCCGACGAAGAGAGCTATGAACGGCACCGTCTGCTGCAGGATGAGCGGCAGGCGCACGGCGGTCATCAGGACGCCGCCGCCGATCGTGTAGCCGGGGAGGCCGGACATGCGGCCCGCCGTCTCGCTGAAATCGAGGAGGAAGGAGATCGCCGAGACGCCGATCAGGAACCAGCCCGTCGTCACCAGATAGCGGCGAAAGAAATAACGCGACAATGTCCCGAACATCATTGGGCAGCGCCCCCGCCGGTCCTGCCGGTCACGGCAAGCAGCCTTTCCTGCATCCCTCTCCAGAAGGACGAAATCCGGTCCCGGATGAACGACGGCATGACCAGTCGTTTGTGCAGGCCGAGGAAGACGATCGAGACGATGCTGCTGACGATCGGGATGGCGTAGAGGACGGCGATATATTCAGGGTCGGTATCGATCTGATTGGCCGCGTAGAAGGCCGCCCATCGCATCGCGAAGGCATAGGCGAGAGCGCTCACCATCGGATGCAGCCGCGCTTCGCGGTGCGAGCGCGCATCGCCGGCGATCGCCAGCGAAAACAGCGCAAAGACGACGGGCAGGATCCAGTCGGTCAGCCGCCGATGCAGTTCGGCGCGGTAGCTCTGCGGCCGGATCGTATAGTCCTTGTCGGCCGGATCCGGATTGATCAGGAACCACAGGTCACGGTCGCTGGCGCGCAGCGTCGCCTGACCGCGATTCTCCGTCATGTCCGAGAGGTCGAAGGAATAGGAATCGAAATTGATGACTGAGACGTTGCCATCGGGCGTTTTGCGGTGCACTTCGCCCTCATGCATGATCAGCGTCGTGCCCGTATCGTCGACGGCGCCTTCCTTCGCATAATAGATCAGTTCGTAGGCCGGGTCGCGCTCGTCGGCGACGAAAAGGCCCTTCAGCATGCGGCCGGCCATCCGCTTCGAGATCTGCACATACAGGCCTTCATCGAGCTTGCGGAAGGTCTTTTCCTCAATCACCGAAGAGAGGAGGTCAGCATAGGTCTCGGCGATCATCTGGCGCACGACGGTCTTTGCGCGCGGCTCGACGACGTTGTCGACGAAGAATGAAAAGACGCTGATGGCGGCGGCAAGCAGCAGGATCGGACGGATCAGCACGCTGCGCCGCGCCCCGGCCGCATCGATGACGGTCAGCTCGGAATCATTGTTCATCGTCGTCAGCGTCTGGGTGATCGCGATAACGAGAGCGAAGGGCAGCACGACGGGAATGATCGACGGCAGGATCATCGTCGCCAGCTTGGCGAACGAGCCGATCGACTGGCCGCTGTCGGTAACCAGATTGATGCGCTGCAGAACCTGAGTCGTCCAAATGATCGCCAGAACGGGCAGGAGCGCCACGAGAAACATCTGGCCGACGCGCCGCAATATGTATGTCTCGAGTAGTTTCATGCCTGCCCTTGAAAGCACCTGCACGCCCAAACGGCTTTGCAGGAGAATCCCTCTACGCTCTTTGTCGCGCTTTTGCGACAAGCTGGTGTCAAAAATTCATTCAAATTTCAGAATTTTTTTGATGCTGTTGCGACTCAGTTAACGCCAGCAATGCGGCGAAGACGACAAGCGAGGAAAGCCATCCGAGAACGACGTCGGAAAGGTAGTGCGCGCCGAAGGATAGCCGCATCGCCGGGGTGAGGATCGAGATCGCCGCCACGGGCGGCGCCAGCGCATAACGCAGGGATTTCGGAACAAAGAGCAGAAGGCAGAAGAGCCAGCCGGCGCTTGCAGCCTCGCCTGAGATGAATGAGCAGTTCGAAACGCATTTACCGGCAAGCGAACCTGCCTCGGCGAAATGCAGCGCACCGCCGAAAATATCCGTCTGTATCGGCCGCGGCCGGCCCCAATGTTCCTTCAGGACGACATTGACGAGCAGCACCGGCCCGATCAGCAGCGTTCCGAGCGCGACTTTGAGCTTTTGCGCCCGCGCAGCGTTGAAGGTCGCGCCATGCTGCCGGTAGCACTCGACGAGTTTCCACACCATCACGATCGCCACCACATAGGGCAGGCGGAAGAAGACGGTGCGCAGCAGGTCGAAGGCCGCGACGTCGCGATAGGGAAAGCCGCCGCAGATGCTCCCGGCAGCAGCAGCCGCGTCGCAATCTGCGCCCACGAAAAAAAGCTGGGAAAAATAGATGTCTATTGCGGGGAAGGCCCGGAAGACGGCAAGCAGCGCCCACCACGTCCAAAACAGCAGCATGAATGCACCGAAAGTCGTTTTCGGCAGGCGGATTGCCAGGTCCCGCCATCGATTTTTCGAAAAAACTGTCAACGCTAATATCTACGAAACTGACGAAAACATGAGAGCCCTGATGGCTGCGGGCGACCATAACAATTGTCGCAAGCCATTGACAGACCCGCCAAAGGCGAAATTATCCGCGACGGACGGATTTCAAAGAATCCCAGCGGAGAAGACATGTCAGCAAAGTTGGAAATTTCATTCTCGAAGTCGGCAAAGCCCAATGGCGGCCTGGCGATCCTGTTGAAGACTGCGGAGGCCGACAGCGCTGCCGGCGCCGATACGGTCGACCCGGCAGGCGTGATCGTCAAGGCTGCCAGGATCGCCCGATTCTCCGCGAAATCCATGAGCGGGCTCGATATTGTCGCCCCCGAGGGCGCGCCCGTCGAGCGCATCGTCGTCATCGGGCTCGGCAAGGCCGCCGAACTCACCGCCCATGACTGGCTGAAGGCCGGCGGTGCTGCGGCATCGAGAATCAAGAACACCGACAAGGCCGCCGTCTTCATCGACGTGCCTGGCCTCGCGACCAGCGCGCGGGCAGCCGCCGATTTCGCGCTCGGCATGCTGCTGCGCGCCTATAGCTTCGATACCTACAAGACGAAGAAGGGCGATGAGGAGGAAAAACCGGCGAAGTCCGTCAAGGTGACGATCGTCACCGCCGATCCGGCTGGTGCCAAGAAGGCGTTTTCCGATTCCGAAGCGATCGCCGGCGGCGTCAATCTGGCCCGTGACCTCGTCAATGAACCGCCGAACGTGCTCGGTCCCGTGGAGTTCGCCGCCAAGGCGAAGGAACTGGAAAAGCTCGGCGTCGAAGTCGAAATCCTGACGGAGCGCGAAATGCGCCGCCTCGGCATGGGCGCTCTTCTCGGCGTCGCCCAGGGCTCCGTGCGCCCGCCGCGCCTGGCGGTCATGCAGTGGAAGGGCGGCAAGGGCAAGGATCGTCCCGTCGCCTTCATCGGCAAGGGCGTCGTCTTCGATACCGGCGGCATTTCGATCAAGCCGGCGGCCGGCATGGAAGATATGAAAGGCGATATGGGCGGTGCGGCAGCCGTCACCGGCCTGATGCATGTGCTCGCCTCCCGCAAGGCCGCCGTCAACGCCATCGGCATCATCGGCCTGGTCGAGAACATGCCTGACGGCAACGCCCAGCGTCCTGGTGATATCGTCACCTCGATGTCCGGCCAGACGATCGAGGTGATCAACACCGATGCCGAGGGCCGCCTCGTGCTCTGCGATGCGCTCTGGTATTGCAACGACCGCTTCAAGCCGCAGTTCATGATCAATCTCGCCACGCTGACCGGTGCGATCGTCGTGGCTCTCGGCAACGTGCATGCCGGCTTGTTCTCCAATGACGACCAGCTATCCGCCCAACTGACGGCAGCCGGCCTGTCGAGCAACGAAAAACTCTGGCGCATGCCGCTCGGCAGGGATTACGACAAGCTGATCGACAGCAAGTTCGCCGATATGAAGAACACCGGCGGCCGACAGGCGGGCTCGATCACCGCCGCACATTTCCTCAAGCGGTTCGTGCAGGACACGCCTTGGGCGCATCTCGATATTGCCGGCACGGCGATGGGCTCGCCGCAGGACGAGATCAACCAGTCCTGGGGTTCCGGCTTCGGCGTGCGCCTGCTCGACGAACTCGTTCGCGCCCATTATGAATCCTGATGACGGACGTTCTCTTCTATCATCTGACTGAAACCAGGCTGGAGGACGCGCTTCCGCCGCTCATCGACAAAAGCGTCGAGCGCGGCTGGCGCGTTGCCGTCCAGACGCGCGAGCCGGCGCGGCGTGATGCTCTCGATCAGCATCTGTGGACTTTCCGCGAGGAGAGCTTCCTGCCGCACGGCACCGACGAGGCGGATTTCGCCGAAAGCCAGCCGGTGCTTTTGACGGTGACGCCGGACAATGCCAATGCGGCGACCGTGCGTTTCATCGTCGACGGCGCCGAGCCGCCGCCGGCCGATGCCTATGAGCGCATCGTCTTCATGTTCGACGGTCATGACCAGGAGCAACTGGAGGCCGCCCGTGCGCAGTGGAAGAAGCTGAAAGGCGAGGGGCACAACCTCACCTATTGGCAGCAGACGTCAGAGGGGCGTTGGGAGAAGAAGGCCTGAGCGTTTTACCGACACCAGAGCATGGCGCGTCTTTTTAGACGCGCCAGGACACTGTAACACTTTGAATTGCTGCATGAAGCCGTCCAGCTTCGCTCTCACCGGCTGGCGGTAGCCGTTATCCTTTCGACCCTTTGTCCTCGTCGAGGTTCGTCAGGATGTTGAGGGGGACGATCCCGCCAGCACTTTCCGACGCGTCGAGCGCCTCGACTGCCAAAACATGCTTTCCATTCGGACTGACAAAAGCGAATGCCCACGCCTTGTCGGCAAAGGTGCTGACCGGCATTTCCGCCCAGCCGGCTTGATGAACAAGGCGTTCGGCATAATAGGCTTTGATGGTCTGCGGTTCGGTGCTGCTGGCGAGATTGCGCGCCAGGATGCGCATGGACTTCTCTCCGAACCGCCCTTCCAGTTGGCCCAACACCCTGCGAGTGGCCTGCCAATCCTCTGCCTGGGTCGCCGATCCGAAGGAATATTCCTCGGATCGGGAAAGGCCCGGTGCATCAGGCGGCATGGCGACCTGTTCGCTCCAACATGCCGCAAGGCCGAGAAGCGGTACCACAAGGATGCCAATCTTCAACACGCGGAAAAATCGGCCCTTGCGGCCAATTTTATTGCTCATGAGCGGCTGCCCCCGAACACTATTGCCATAGGCCGGCAAATCTTGCCGGTTTTCTATGACGTTATTGCGACGCTCAGTCGTGGAAGGCGTCGACGAATTTCCGCTTGCCGAGCATGAAGGCATCGGCGACGTGGCGCAGCGGCGCGAGATCGACATCCGATTTGCCGGCCTTGATGATTTCGGCGAAGCGACGGTAGAGCGAGGGATATTCCTGCTCCGGCTCGGCGAACCTCAGCGCGCCGTCGATCAAAAGCTTGGCGCCGCCCTCGGCGAGCACCATCTGGCCGGCTGCCGTCTCCGCGACGATGTCCCAACTCTGCTTGCCGGTCTGGCGCCAGTCGAATTCGGCGTGAACCGGCAGGCCGTCAGCATTGCGGAAGTGAATGTCGGCAGCGATCGGCGCATCGCGATTCTCGGGAAATTCGAGCACGGCCTCGGTGATGAAGATCGGCCGCGGCAGGATATGGGTGACGATCGATAGCGCGTTGATGCCGGGATCGAAAACGCCGAGGCCGCCGGCCTGCCAGATCCATTCCTGGTTCGGATGCCAATGGCGGACATCCTCCTTCCAGATCACATGCACGCTTTTGATCGTCGTCGCGGCAAGAAACGCCTTGGCCGCCTCGACGCCCGGCGCGTAGCGCGAATGCCAGCTGGCAAAGAGCGACGCACCCTGCTTGTTCGCCAGCGCTTCGAGATCGGCCACTTCGCTCAGCGTCGCGCCGGGCGGCTTTTCCAGGAAGACGTGCTTGCCGGCGACGAGCGCCTTATAGGCCGCCTCGTAGCGATATTGCGGCGGCATGCAGAGCGAAACGGCATCGATCGAGGGCTCGGCGTCGAGCATCGCTTCGATCGTCGTATAACTCTTGACGCCTTCGACCGTGCCGTGGCGGCTTGCCGTGGCGACGAGTTCGAAATCCGGGTTCTTGGCGACGGAGGGAAGGTGCTGGTCGCGGACGATCTTGCCGACGCCGACGATGGCGAGGTTGATAGGAGACATGGTGTTTCGCTCGAGCCTGTATGAAAAGTATGATTTATTGACCTGTTTGTATTCAGAAAGAGGCGCGCCGACAAGCTCTCCTCCTCCATTCTATCGCATCCTAGCGCATGATGGTTTGGCGAAGGAAGCTGTAACCCATCGCCGCGCGGGCGGCGCGCTCTTCGGAATTGCCGTCGCCGCCATGCCCGCCGGAGCCGAATTCATGGAAGAGCGGCCGGTGTCCTTCTTCCTCCAGCCGTGCGGCAAAGCGGCGCGCATGCGAGGGATGCACCCGGTCGTCATTGGCGGAGCTTTCGATGTAGATCGGCGGATAGCTGACCTTGGTCGCCGGCCCGACATTGTGAAGCGGCGAATAACCGAGCATGAAATCCCGGTCCACCGGCGTCTCCGGATCGCCATATTCGTCCATCCAGGCTTGCCCTGCGGTAAACAGGTGGAAGCGTGTCATGTCGAGAACCGGCACCTGGCACCAGACGGCGCCGAAATCGTCGGGATAGCGCGTCAGCATCACGCCGGTCAGCAGACCGCCATTGCTGCCGCCCTGGCAGGCCATCCGCGACGGCACGGTATAGCCGCGGGCGACGAGATCGCGCGCGATGGCGACGAAATCGGCAAACGCCCGGTCTCGCCCCTGCCGCTTGGCGCTGCGGTACCAGTCGGGCCCGAATTCGCCGCCACCGCGGATATAGGCCTGCACATAGGCGCCGCCTTGTTCCAGCCAGCGTCCTGTCACGCCGGAATAGCTTGGCGACAACGGGACATCGAAGCCGCCATAACCGTAAAGCAGCACCGGCAGCGCGCCTTTGGTCCACTGCTTCGGCAGGACAAGCCGGTAGGTAACCCTCGTTCCGTCCTCGGAAACAGCCTCCAGCAGTTCGGATGACATATCGGTGGCATCGAAATAGCTCGGCGCCGCGGCGACGAAAATCGGCTCGGCCTGCTTGCTGCGATCCGACAGCTCGAGGCGGTAACAGACGGGCGGCTGCAGGAAGCCCTGGCCGATGATGTGGAGCGTATCGTCGCCAAGATGCAGATCCGCATGGAGCGGCCTGAAGTGAGCCGTCTGCATATCCGCCGGCAGTGCGATCTCGCGCTGTTCGGCATCGGGCCTTGTCAGGTCCAGCACCATGAGACGCGGACGCAGCCGATCGGAGATGATGAAGACGCACCACTCCTGCATCAGCATCATCTGCGCGATGGACTGGCCCTCGCCAGGCTGAAACAGGATCCGCTCCGGCCCGAGCATGGCCGTCTCCGAGGCGGGGTCGAAGCGTTGCAGCACGAGGCTGCCGGTCGCAACGCGTTCATCGGTCTTTGCCCGCCAAAGGCAATGATCATGATTGAACTGGAAATCGGCTTCCTTAGGCAGATCGATGCGTCGCTGTGTGCCGTTATCGGCGATCAGGAAAGCGCTCGCGACGCCGATCTCGTGGGCGGCGACGAAAATATCGATCAATCCGCGATCCGCTGAAGCGCCTGATAGGGCAGGGTCGATGACGAGATTGAAGCCATAGACGTCCTCGTCTGCTGCTTCGAACATGACGGCGGCATCTTCCGGTCGCTGCCCGCGCTTCAATCGCCGTCCGACGCGCGGCCATCCCGAGCGGGTCGCCGAAAATCGGTCGATGGAACCGAAATAGCAGATTTCGTCGCGGCTCAGCCAGGTGGCATGCGATCGCGCGGCCGGTGTATCGAAGCCGCCCTCGACGACCTGTTTCGGTTCGGCGTCGAATTCGAGCAACCGGAGAAGGTCGGAGCCGCCGTCCGAAAGCGTGAGCAGCACCCGCGTCGGCTCCCATGGGCAGGTGACGGCGCCGCGCCAGTTCCAGCGCTTGCCTTCCCTGACGCAGAAGGCGTCGAGATCGAAGACCGGCTCCCAGGCGGCGTCCGGCAGCGGCTGCTGGTCTGCCGGCAGGCGGAGCCAGATGCCGAGAGGATTGTCCTTGCTCTGCCGGAAATCGAACAGCCACTCGTCTCGGCGCATCGGAACGATCAGCCTGTCCTGCCGCTCGATCAGCGCCTTGATCGCGTCGCGATCCCTCTCGAATTCAGGTGTTCTCAGTGCCGCGTCGGAAACCCGGTTGTGCTCGTCAATGAACTGGCGGGTGCGCGGATCGTCGTCCGTTTCGAGATGAAGGTTCATATCTGACCTGCCGGCTTCCGTTGACGTCGCACTGATCTAGGCAGCCAACCCGGGCTTGGCAACCCGCCTTAGCGGATCGTCACGAAATCGGCCGAGGCAACGACGGTGTTCGGCACCTCAGTCTTCTTGAATTTCAGCGTCACCACCTTGTAGCCTTCGGCTTCGAGCCTCGAGAGCAGGCTCGGCAGCATCGCCACCGTGCGTTTGTGGATGTCGTGCATCAGGATGATGCCGCGGCCGCGCTTGTGTAAGAGGTTCATCGTCCGCTGCGTCGCGGAGACCCGCGTCGTGGTGAAATAGTCTTTGCTGTCGATGTCGACATCCATGACCACCATGTCGCGCATGGCGATCGCAGCACGCAGCCTGTGGCTCTCGGCAAGATAGGGGAAGCGGAAGAAGGAGACATCGGTTCCGGTCGCCTTGGTCACCGTCAATTCGCCCTTGATCACCTCGGCCATCGCCGCGTCGAAACTCAGCGAAGCGAGGTTGGCGTGGTCATAGGTGTGACTGCCGATCGTGTTGCCGTCCTGGGCGACCTTGCGGGCGAGCGCCGGATGCATCTCGGCCATTTCGCCGACCATCATGAAGGCGCCCTTGACGCCGAACTGGTCGAGGATTGCCAGCACCTTGTCGGTCCGGCCGGGGATCGGGCCATCGTCGAAGCTCAGGATCACTTCCTTGTCCTGCAGCTTGAGCTCGGCGAGCGAGGAGACCTCCAGCGTCCGTCCGGCGAGATGGTGCGGGCCGGCAAGGCGCGGCGCCGCATCGTCGCCGGTATAGGCAAGCGCCCGTCCCTCGGGCGCGATCACCGAGGAGGTCTTGATCGAGGTATCGGGAGCGGCTTGTCTGGTGGTGCTGCAGGCGGAGAGGGCGGCCGTGAGGGCCATGCAGGACAGAATGAAAAAACGATACATGGAAAGGGCTCAACAAATCGGTAACGAATGTTGAGACAACCTTTCGGATTATGGTTAATGATCGGTTGATAATGGCCGGAATTGCGTTGATGTGCGGCACTTCGCCACGCTTTCGATAGAGTATGATGCCGAAAAGTGTCAGCGGTTTTCGGACGACATCATGCTCCAACTGTTTAATTTAGAACAGGATTCAGATTTTAGGCCGATCCGGCCTAAAATCATCCTGTTCTAAGGCCTGTGGCTATCCCGCCATCGCTTCTTCGTATTCGGCCGACAGCATCAGCCAGTCTTCCTCGGCAGCAGCGAGTCTTGCCGCAGCCTCGCCGCGTTGCTTCACCTTTTCGGCGGCCTTGGCGGGCGTCTTTTCGTAAAGGGCCGGATCCGCAAGTTCCGCATCAAGCGCCTGAATCTGTTTCTCCAGCTTCGCCGTCAAGGATTCGATTTCGTTGATCTTTTTCCTGAGCGGCGTCAGCGAGGCGCGGCGTTCGGCATTGAGCTTGCGCTGGTCGGCCTTCGACGTCGCATCTTCAGTCAGCTGCGGCTTTTCTTCTTTTTTTTTACCGGAACTGACGATGAGGTCGCGATACTCGTCCATATCGCCTTCGAAGGTCGTCACCGTACCGCCGTTGACCAGCCACAGCCGATCGACGGTCGCTTCGATCAGATGGCGATCGTGCGAGATCAGGATGACGGCGCCTTCGTAGTCGTTCAGCGCCTCGATCAGCGCGCGGCGGCTGTCGATGTCGAGGTGGTTGGTCGGCTCGTCGAGGATCAGCAGATTGGGCGCATTGAAGGCGGCAAGCCCCATTAGCAAGCGAGCTTTTTCGCCGCCGGAAAGATCCTTGGCGGCCGTCGCCATCTTCTCGGTCGCAAGCCCCATCTGGGCGACGCGGGCGCGCACCTTGGCTTCCGGCGCACCGGGCATCAGGCGGCGCACATGCTCCACCGGCGATTGCTCGGGAATGAGGTCGTCGAGCTGGTGCTGCGCGAAGAAGCCGATCTTCAGGCTCGGCGCGATCTTCACTTCACCGCTTTCCGGCGCCAGCCGGCCGGAGATGAATTTGGCGAAGGTCGATTTGCCGTTGCCGTTCGAGCCGAGCAGGGCGATGCGGTCGTCATTGTCGATGCGCAGATTGAGGTTCTTCAGGATCGGATTGCCGGGCTCGTAGCCAACGGCGCCGCTCTGGATCGCGACGATCGGCGAAGCCGGCTGCTTTTCCGGCTCGGGAAAAGTGATCGGCTGTACGTGGGCCTCGATCACCGCGGCAACCGTTCCCATGCGTTCCAGCGCCTTGACGCGCGATTGTGCCTGCCGGGCCTTGGAAGCCTTGGCCTTGAACCGGTCGATGAAGCCCTGCAGATGTTTGCGCGCCGCGTCGTTCTTGGCCTTGGCCTTGGTCTGCAGCTCGTCGGCTTCCGCCTTCTGTCGCTCGAACTGGTCGTAACCGCCGCGATAGAAGGTGAGCTTCTTCTGGTCGAGATGGACGATCGCATTGACGGCATTGTTCAACAGGTCGCGATCGTGGCTGATGATGATGACAGTGTGCGGATAGCGCCTGACATAATCTTCCAGCCACAGCGTGCCTTCGAGGTCGAGATAGTTGGTCGGCTCGTCGAGCAGAAGCAGATCCGGCTCGGAAAACAGCACGGCGGCAAGTGCGACGCGCATGCGCCAACCGCCGGAGAAGGAGGAGGCGGGGCGGGCCTGCGCGTCCTTGTCGAAGCCGAGGCCGGCAAGAATGCTCGCCGCGCGCGCTTCGGCCGAATGCGCGTCGATATCGACAAGGCGCATCTGGATTTCTGCGATGCGGTGCGGATCGGTTGCCGTTTCCGCCTCGGCAACGAGGGCCGTGCGTTCCTTGTCCGCGGCAAGCACGATCTCGATCAGCGCGTCTTCGGTCGCCGGCGCTTCCTGCGCCACCTGGCCGATGCGTGCAGCCTTGGGGATCGACACCGTTCCGCTCTCCGAGCCGAGATCGCCGGTGATGACGCGAAAAAGCGTGGACTTGCCGGCGCCGTTGCGCCCGACGAGTCCCGCCTTCGTGCCTGAAGGCAGCGAAACGCTGGCATTGTCGAGGAGCAGGCGCCCGGCGATGCGGGCGGAAATATCGGTGAGCGTGATCATGGCCGGCGTTTTGGCCGAAAGCGCCCGCCAAGGCAAGAGCGCTTGTCAGTCCTGGAGCATGATGCCCAAAAGCGGGAGTGGTTTTCGGACCTCCGGCGGGATCTAGCGGCCGAAAGCCTGCACCGGCAGTCGGGGGTTCGACTGCGCGGCGAGAAGCGCCACGCGGGCATTGGCCTGCAATTGTCCCGGTGTTGCCGCGTCGGTGCTGAGCGCCACGCCGATCGAGATGGTGAGCCTGCCGGGATCGGCCTTGTCGGATGTCGCGAAGACCAGATTGTCCTCGACGGAGGCGCGCAGCCGTTCGGCAATAGCAATCGCATCCTGCATGCCGACATTGGAAAACAACAGGGCGAATTCGTCGGCCTCGGTGCGGGCGACGAAATCGTTTTTCTTGACCGACTTGCTGAAAAGGCCGGCAAGCTTCTTCAGGAGCTTGTTGCCTGCCTGGGTGCCGTATTTGTCGTTGAGATCGGTGAAATTGTCGATATCGACCATGATCAGTGCGCTGCCGGCGGCACCTTCTTCACGCTTGTAGAGATCGGCGATCGTCCGGTTCAGCGCGATGCGGTTTGGAAGCCCGGTGATCCTGTCGGCGATCGCGGCCGATTGCATCGCCGAAATGCCGCGCTCCAGCGTTTCCAGCGTCTTGATATCGTCCTGCAGCTTCGCGCCGATTTCCATCTCGGCTGCAAGAACTGTCGAAAGCGAGGCAGTGAGATAATCGACCTCGCTGAGGAAGGCGGCAAGGCTCTGGTCGTCTTGGCCGGAGACGGATTTCAGGATGGCGCCGCAGGCGCGCGCAAAGGCGTTCTTGTGCTTCAGCCCTTCGGCAAGCCGCTCCGCCACGTCGCGCAGCATCCGGCTCGCCTCGTTCCGCGACGTCTCGCCCGCCAGCCCGCAATGGCCGACGAGCCGGTATTTCAGGCCGAGTTCGTCGAGCATCGGCTGCTGCGGCTGAGGGCCGAGTGCTGCAATATCCTGCGCAAGGCCTGCATTGAGCCCGATGATCGCCTCATGAAAGAGTTCGTAATTGCGCGGGAGCGCCGCAACGTTCAGGCGCGCCATGTGCTGGGCGATCTTCTGAATATCCGCCATCGGCGCCGGGCGCGCAGCCTCGCGCGGCACCAGTGCGTTTGCGCTTCCATTCTGCATGACGATCCCTCGCGACCCGGCCTCATTTCTCAGATCAGGCTATGCCCGCAAGCGTTTAAGAGAGGCTGAATTTTCGACGGGAAGCCTGGGATTCACGGGTGGAACCGGCGAAGGCGGTTAATTCAGTCTTGATGGTGAAGGTCTTACATCCACTCGCGGCCCTCGCTACGGAGGAAGTAGATGAGATCCAACGTGAGGCTCGGCTTGCCCAGCGCCGTCAGCGTCATGTGGCACTGGCCGCGATGATGGGTCTGGTGGTTGAAGAGATGCGCGAGCGCTGGCGCCAGCGGCTGGGTGAATTCGCCCGGTTGCGTCACCGGCACATAGGTGAAGTCGGCGGCAAGGGCTGCCTCGTCCAGCGTGTCCATCCAGGCAATGATACGCTCGTCCTCGGCTTTGCGCGCGGCAGCAAGCGCATCCAGTTCTTCGAAGAGCAGGGCATCGAGTGTCGTCGGTGCCTCGCCGGCACCGCTGAAGCGCTTCATCCATATCCGGTCGGCGACGATCAGATGATTGAGCGTGCGATGCAGCGAGCCGAAAAAAGCGCCGTGGTCGCTGCGGAATTCCGCGTCGCTGAGTTCGGCCGCAGCCGCATAAACTTGCGTGTTGGCCCAACGATTATAGGCGGCGAACATCCTGTAATGTCTTAGCATTCAGACCCTCCCGGATTGGTCGCGGCAGTCTAGCCCTTTTCCCCGGAAATCGCAGTGATGCGCCCATGAAATTTCCTGATTTGATCGCAGCCGCTTTCTGTCGTGGAATGGATGGAGCTACGATCTCGAAAGGACTGTTATGACGAGAGCCCTCTATTCCCTCTGCGGCGCCGATGAGCGGCGCTTCTTTTCGCCCCATTGCTGGAAGGCGGTGATGGCGCTGGCGCATAAGGGCCTTGATTTCGAGGAGATTCCGACGACCTACGCCCGCATCCGCGCGATCGGCGGCGGCGTCTCGTCGATCGTGCCCGTTCTCGACGACAATGGCCGACTGGTCCCCGACAGTTTCGACATCGCCCTTTATCTGGAGGAGGCCTATCCCGAGCGGCCGCCGCTGTTCAACGGCGAGGGCGGCAAGGCGCTATCGCGGATGGTGGAAGGCTATTCGCAGATGATCATCCATCCGGCGATCATGCGCATCGCTCTTCTCGATATCCATGCCAACCTCGATGAGGACGACAAGGCCTATTTCCGTCAAAGCCGGGAGGCTCGGCTCGGCAAGCCGCTGGAAGTGGTTGCCGCCGACAGCGAGGCGGAGAAGGCCGCCTTCGGCGCCAAGCTGGAGCCGCTGCGGCACATGCTGAAGTTCCAACCCTTCATCGGCGGGCAGACACCGCTCTTTGCCGACTATATTGTCTTCGGCGCGCTGCAATGGCTGCGTGTCTCCGCCGGTCTCGCCATGCTGGCCGTCGACGATCCCGTCATGCTCTGGTTCGAACGCTGCCTCGATCTTCACCAAAGCCGCGGCAGGACTGTGACAGCGGCGTGAAATTGCCGCCTACCTCTTGTTTTCGGGCGTTGGGGCGGGTAAAGACCGCCCACTTTTCCCGAGACAACAGAGGATTTGACTATGGCGATTGAACGCACCTTCTCGATGATCAAGCCGGACGCAACGAAGCGCAACCTGACGGGCGCCATCACCAAGATGCTCGAAGATGCCGGCCTGCGTGTCGTCGCTTCCAAGCGCGTCTGGATGAGCCGTCGCGAAGCCGAAGGCTTCTACGCTGTTCACAAGGATCGTCCCTTCTTCGGCGAACTGGTCGAAGGCATGACATCCGGCCCGACCATCGTTCAGGTGCTGGAAGGCGAAGGCGCGATCCTCAAGAACCGCGAGATCATGGGCGCGACCAACCCGGCAAACGCTGACGAAGGCACGATCCGCAAGGTTCACGCTCTGTCGATCGGCGAAAACTCCGTTCACGGTTCGGATGCTCCTGAAACGGCTGCCCAGGAAATCAAGTACTGGTTCTCCGATACCGAAATCGTCGGCTGAGGCCACGCTTCGGCATTCGCTGGCAATGCCTTGAATTGACTCTCGAAAGCCGGGGCCTTGCTCCGGCTTTTTCTATGCATTTCTCTATGCAGGGCATTTGTCGGTATTCGAGAAATCGACGGTGCCGTCAGGCTTGAAGACCTCCGGGTTCTTTTCATAAAGCGCGCCGAGTACGAGCGGCTTGCTCGGCAGGACGGTCTGGTCGAGGTCGGACCGAAACTGCGTCTTCAATTCCTGCAGCACCTTGCCGTCCTTGTCGACCAGCCGGACACTCACGGAATAGGGGCGGTCCTTGCGCACGCAGTGCAGTTTTTCGCTCTGCAGCGCGATCTTGTCATCGATCGGGTAGATCTTCTGGTTCAGCACCAGCGGATCGCCTCCTTCAGGATTTTCAAATTCGGCGATGATGACCGAACCGTCGGGGATGGGCCCTGTCTTCTTCAGCGTCAGCAGATAGGTGGCGCTCGCCACCCGATAGTTGAAGACGAAGAGATGGCCGGTGACCTCGACCAGGTTTTCAGCCTGTCGCTGGCAGGCGGAAAGTAGAAGGGCCGCTGCTGCGACCATCGCGATCATATATTTCCTCATGGCGTCTCCTCCTTCTTGCGGCGATAGTGCCGGTTCGCCTTGGTGCGGTTGCCGCAGACCGCCATGTCGCACCAGGCCCGGCTCCTGTTCTTGCTGCGGTCGATGAACAGCCAGCCGCAATTGCCGCAGATCTTCATGCGCTGGGGATCAGGCATGGCGATCAGCCGCAGCGCCGAATGGGCGGTCGCCGCGGCCAGGCTGCCGGGGCTTGCTTCGCGCAACGCCTGAGCCAGCGCCTCCAGCAGGCTGGCGAGCAATTGGTCGTGGCCGCCATTCAGTATACGCTTGCGGAAATAGAGGTCGATCGCTTCCCGCTGCGCGATGAAATCCGCCTCGTTTTCCGCCGCCACCGGCGCGATGTCGCCGAAGAGGGCACGCTCGGCGCAGAATTCGGCAGCGGCGCGGGGAAAGCTCCGCATCTGGTCCCTGACCGCGAAGCGGTCGATCCGCCGCGTTGCATCGTGGCGCAAAACGACGCTGTTGGCGACGTCGAGCGCCAGTGCGCCGCCGGCAAACCGGTGAGGGGTCCAAGCAAAGCTCATAATGAAATTATAACTAGCGAAATGGGTTTTACCAGTTATAATTTTGGTGAGCGGAGTGTCTGGAATGGCCTATCTTCTGCAGCAGCTGGCGAATGCGGTTCCGCTGGCCGCCCTCTATGCCGCGCTCGCCTTCGGTTATGCCGTAGCCTTCGGCGTGACGAAGCGGGCCGACATCACCTATGGGGCGATCTTCGCCTTCGCGGGCCAGATCCTGCTGCTCTTCACCGAACTCGCCTATGTCAGGTTTTGGCTGGTGCTGCCGGCCGCACTTGCCGTCGGCGCCTGCGCTTCCATCGTCTATTCCCTGGCGGCAGGCCTATGGATCGGCCGCTCGATCATGCTGCCGCTGGTCAGCAAATCGCCGAATACGGTCATCGTCGCTGCCCTCGGCATCATGATCGTGCTGATGGAGACCGCCCGGCTTGCCGCCAATACCCGCGCCATCTGGTTGCCGCCATTCCTGAACGACACGGTCGTCTTCTGGAGCGACGGCCTGTTCAAAGTGACGCTCACCCATATCCAGCTGATCAACACGGCGCTGATGTGCGTGATCGTTGCAGTTGGTACGCTGATCCTCAGGCGCACGGCCTGGGGCCGTGTCTGGCGCGCCGTCACCGATGATCCGCTGGCCGCCGAGCTCTGCGGCACCAGCGCCGATCGCGTCTTCCTCGTTGCCTATGCGGCCGGGGCGCTTGTCGCCACGATCTGCGGCATCCTCGCCACCTTCTATTACGGCTCGATGGATTTCGGCGCCGGCCTGATGTTCGGGCTGAAGGTGCTGCTGATCGCAGCCGTCGGCGGCTATTCCGATCCGCTGCGCTCGGCAGGCGGCGCCGCCGGGCTTGCCGTCGTCGAAACCATGTGGGGCGCTTACGGCCCCTTCGTCTGGCGGGATCTCGTCATCTTCTCGCTGCTCGTCCTGCTCCTGGTCATGAGCCGCAGGGAGCGCGTGGTTCTCTAATTTACTTCCACTTGTCGCGCGCTGCATCGTCGGCGTCTTTGGCCGCGACCCAGTCGCCGGTGGCGCCGTCCTTGCTGTGCTCCTTCTTCCAGAAGGGGGCTGCGGTCTTCAGGAAATCCATGACGAAATTCGCGCCGTCGAACGCCGCCTGCCGGTGCGGTGCGGCTGCGACGACGAGCACGATGTTCTCGCCGGCGGCGATCTTCCCGTAGCGGTGGATGGCGGTCAGCCCGAGAAGCCCGAAACGCGCGATGGCAAGATCGCCGATGCGCCGCATCTCCGCTTCGGCCATGCCGGGATAATGCTCGAGTTCGAGGGCCGCCAGCGTGCCGCCTTCATCGCGGCAGAGGCCGGAAAAGGTGACGACGGCGCCGATGCCGGATTTGCCTTTGGAGAGCAGATCGACCTCGGCCTGCAGGTCGAAGTCCTCATGCTGGACGCGGATGGTGGGGGTGATGGTCACAGCGAAGTCCTTCGCTGCTTTGATGTGATTGCAAAGAATGCCGAAAGGCTGTGCCGCGGAAGCCCCCCTCTGCCCTGCCGGGCATCTCCCCCACAGGTGGGGAGATCACAAGTGGCGCGCTCTTCCTGCCCATTTACCGTTTCGCCGGGCTGAAACGTCGATTGTTTGAGGAAACCCGTGCGCCCAGCCAATCTCCCCACCTGTGGGGGAGATGCCCGGCAGGGCAGAGGGGGGTGATGTGGCACCACCATCACCGCCTCATCCCCCCGTCATCGGCGGAAATATGCCGATCTCTTTCGCCCCTGATATCGGCTCGTCATGCTCGACATGCTCCATGTCGAGCGCCACGCGGATCACGTCGGGATATTGAAGTGCGGTCTCATATTCTTCTCCCAGCGTCTTCAAATGATTCAGGAGATCGGCGACGGTGACGACGGAGGAGGGGAGGTCGATCTCCTCCTCGCCCTTGCCGATACGCTCGCGCACCCAGGCGAAATAGACAAGCCGCGTCATTCCTCGTCATCCACGATATGTTTCACCCCGGCGCGGAAATAGTCGTAACCGGTATAGATGGTCAGCAGTGCGGCGATCCACAGCAACGCGATGCCGGTCTGCGTCGTATAGGGGAAAATCTCGTCTCCGGCCGGGCCGGCGAGCAGGAAGGCGATGGCGACGAGCTGCAGAGTCGTCTTCCACTTGGCAATCCGCGTCACCGGTACGCTGACTTTCAGCGCCGCCAGATATTCGCGCAGTCCCGACACCAGGATCTCGCGGCAGAGAATGGTGATCGCCGCCCAGATCGACCAGCCGGCGATTGTCTGGTCGGCCGCGACCAGGAGAAGGATCGAGGCGACCAGCAGCTTGTCGGCGATCGGGTCGAGCATGCGGCCGATATTCGACGTCTGGTTCCAGATGCGCGCGAGATAGCCATCGAGGAAATCGGTGAGCGAGGCGATGACGAAGATCCACAGCGCCACCCAGCGCGCCGTATTGCTGATCGACAGCCTGCCCTCGATGAAGAAGCAGAGAACGATCAGCGGTACGGCGAGGATGCGGCCGTAGGTCAGAAGATTGGGAATGCTATACGCACGCGATGCCATGGGATCGTTTCTCTGAATTGATGCGCCGCTGCAGCGCCGCGCGTCTTTTCAGGCGCGCAAAGGACGCTGTAACACTTTAGAATATCCGCATCGAGCTTTCCGAAAGTCGATTCCGATTTTCGGGCCGATGCGGTAGATGACGGCTTTGGCCGCGGACCGTCAACATTCTTTCTGTCTTTTCACCGCCTTTGCGTGGAATTTGCGACGGACGCCGGTTATTTCGCGGCGTCGTCATGGAAATGGTTATAGACCTGCTTGGCGACGGCTTCCGATATGCCTTCCACCGCCATCAGGTCGGACAGGGCGGCGCGCGAAACCGCCTTTGCCGTGCCGAAATGCTGAAGCAGCGCGCGTTTGCGCGACGGGCCGATGCCTCCGATCTCGTCGAGCGGGTTCTTGATCATTTCCTTCTTGCGCCGTGCCCGGTGCGAGCCGATCGCGAAACGGTGCGCCTCGTCGCGCATGCGCTGGATGAAGTAGAGCACCGGATCGCGCGGCGGCAGCGTGAAGCTCTCGCGTCCCGGCGGGAAGAAGCGTTCACGCCCGGCGTCGCGGTCGACACCCTTGGCGATGCCGATCGCTGTCACGCTGTCGGTGATCCCGAGTTCGGCAAGGATGGCGCGCACCGCCGTCATCTGCCCCTGGCCGCCGTCGATGAGGATAACATCGGGCCAGGTCGGGAAGGGCATGTCGGCGGCGTCGGGTGTGGCCACCTGCGCCGTCCGGTCAGGAATGCCGTCCTCCTTGATCAGCCGCGAGAAACGCCGCGACATCACCTCCTTCATCATGCCGAAGTCGTCGCCGGGCGTGATGTCGGTCGATTTGATGTTGAACTTGCGGTACTGGTTCTTGACGAAACCTTCCGGCCCCGCGACCACCATGCCGCCGACGGCATTGGTGCCCATGATATGCGAGTTGTCGTAGATCTCGATCCGCTGCGGTGCATAGGCAAGCCCGAACGTCTCCTTGAAACCTTCGAGCAGCCGCGACTGCGACGCCGTCTCGGCAAGCTTTCGCCCATGTGCCTCACGCGCATTGCCGACGACATGGTCGACCAGATCGCGCTTCTCGCCGCGCTGCGGCACGAGGATGGAAACCTTGTGGCCGGCCTTTTCGCTGAGTGCTGCGGCGAGCAGCTCCAGCTCCTCGACCGTCTGCGACAGCATGATCTGCTTCGGCACCGGCTTGTCGTCGTAGAACTGCGCCAGGAAGGAGTTCAGCACTTCGGCGCCGGAAAGCTGCGGATCGGCCTTCGGGAAATAGGCGCGGTTACCCCAGTTCTGGCCGGTGCGGAAGAAGAACACCTGGATGCAGGAGATGCCGCCCTCATGATGGATGGCGAAAACGTCAGCCTCCTCGACGCCGGCCGGATTGATGCCCTGATGGCTCTGCACATGCGACAGTGCGGCGAGGCGATCGCGATAGATCGCCGCCCGCTCGAAGTCGAGGTCTTCGGCCGCCTGGTTCATCGCCTCGGCCATATGCGACTTCACCTTCTGGCTCTTGCCGGACAGGAAGTCCTTCGCCTCCTGCACCAGTTCGCCGTACCCCCCATCGCTGACCTCGTGGGTACACGGCCCGGAACAGCGCTTGATCTGGTAGAGCAGGCAGGGGCGTGTGCGCGTTTCGAAGACGCTGTCGGTGCAGGTGCGGATCAGAAAGGCGCGCTGCAGCGAGTTGATCGTCCGCCCGACCGCGCCGGCCGAAGCGAAGGGCCCGAAATAGTCGCCCTTTCGCGCTCTCGCACCGCGATGCTTGAAGATCGCCGGCGCCCGGTGGTCGCCGGTGATGAGGATATAGGGAAAGGACTTGTCGTCGCGCAAAAGCACATTAAAGCGCGGCCGCAAGCGCTTGATCAGATTCGCTTCCAAGAGCAGCGCTTCGGTTTCCGTGCGCGTCGTCACGAATTCCATGTTCGCCGTTTGGCGCACCATCTGGGCGATGCGGTTGGAATGCACGCGGCCGACGGCGTAATTGTTGACGCGCTTCTTCAGGCTGCGTGCCTTGCCGACATAGAGCACGTCGCCCTCGGCATTGAACATCCGGTAGACGCCGGGGCTGTTCGGCAGCCGCTTGACGAATTCGCCGATCAGTTCCGCGCCGAGAAGCCCGGTTTCATTGAGGCTGCCCGCATTCCAGTCGACAGCAGCCGCAAGCGGCACGGCGACGGAAGCGTCGCCTTCCACTTCGATATCGTCTTCGCTCTCATCCGTCTCGTCGTAGAGAACGCCGCCATCCGGCAGCTTTCGTCCGTTCATTCCGTAATCTCCGCCACATCGGGCGTCTGCCAGGCAAGGTGCTGGCCGCCGTCTAGGGCAATCATCTGGCCGGTGACCGAGGGCGTGTCGTAAAGGAAGCGAATCGTTTGTCCGAATTCCTCCAGCGCCGGCCCTCGCTGCAAGATAAGGGCTGAGACCTGCGCTTGGAAGTCCTCCATCGCCTGCCGCTCGCTCGGCATCGACGGGCCGGGGCCGATGGCATTGACGCGGATGCGTGGCGCCAATGCCTGTGCAAGTGTCTGCGTCGCCGTCCACAGCGCGGATTTGGAGAGGGTATAGGAATAGAAGCTGGGCCTCAGCGCCCAGACCCGCTGGTCGATGATATTGACGATCAGCCCCGCTGCCTCAGCCGGCATCTGCTGCGCGAAGGCCGCAGCAAGGATAGAGGGCGCACGAACATGCAGGTCGAAGTGCAATGCCCATGTGGCGGCATTGAAACTACGCGCGGAATCATGCTGAAAAACCGACGCATTATTGATGAGCAGATCGACCGGCCCGAGCGCTTCCGACGCCTTCGCGACCAACGCGCCCGTTTCGCCGATATCGGTGAGATCGGCTTGCAGCGCGATCGCTCGATATCCCTTCCGCCGCAATTCCGCCACCAGCTCTTCGGCCTCACCGATCGAGCCGTTCGCGTGGATGGCAACGGAAAAGCCATTTGCAGCAAGGTCTTCGGCGATTGCTCGGCCTATTCTCTTAGCAGCCCCTGTTATAAGGGCCGAGCGAAGTCTTTTGTGGTTCAAAATCGTGCCTTCTGATCCCGCGAGTCTGTCTGCAGACTATATAGGCGCCGACGGTGATTATATAAATAGGCCGTTGCGGTTGCCTCGGGGAGAGGGGTATTCTATGTATTATTTAAGAATGCGATTTCTTAAAATAAGTATTTTCAGTTTAACACTTCAGTATGGTTAATGAAGTGTATGTTGCGCCAAAGCAACATCGAATTTCAGCCATGCGGAAGCCACAATGATATCACAATTTGGCTCTTTCAAATCCGCATTTGAGTTCCAATTTCAGCCTCGATCCGGAAGGGACATCTGGCAATATCCCGCCAATGCTTCACTGATAGACAGATGACAAGCGGCGCGGGACTGAAAGGAGACTAAGTATGCGTGTACTCATTGCTGGCCTCATGGCCTCCGTTTTTGCGATTGCCGGCCTCTCGGCAGCTCAGGCGGCCGATGCCGTCGACCAGATTCCGGAAGCACCGGTCGCCCAGGACGCTCCAGTCAAGCCGGCAGGCAACTGGGAAGGCTTTTACCTCGGCGGCGCCGGCACCTACAACATGGGTGACTTCGGTTCCGACCGCCACACCTACGGTTTCGGCGGCCAGGTCTTCACCGGTTACAACTGGCAGCAGGGCCAGATCGTTTACGGTGTTGAATCCGATCTCGGCTACAGCGGCGACGACGTCTCCTCGGGCGGCGTCAAGAACAAGTATGGTTGGAACGGCTCCGTCCGTGGCCGCGTCGGCTACGACATGAACCCCTTCCTGCTCTACGGCACGGCCGGTCTTGCCATCGGCGACGTCAAGGTTTCCGACGACACCTCGGACGAAAGCAAGACGAACTTCGGCTACACGGTCGGCGCCGGCGTCGAAGCCTTCGTGACCAACAACATCACGACGCGCCTCGAATATCGCTACACCGACTACCAGAGCAAGGATTACGACCTCGACTCCGGCAGCTTCTCGCGCGGTTACGACGAGAACAGCGTCAAGCTCGGTATCGGCGTCAAGTTCTAGGCTCGTCGAATATCCGAACATCGAAAAGCCGGGCACGTCGCCCGGCTTTTTGATGTCTGCTCGTTGCTCCAGACGCTGAGCCCGCTCAGCCCTCGGACTTGAGCTCGCTATGGGCCGGGAATTTCTTGTCGAACTGCCGCTGCCAGTCGATCAGCGGCGCATGATCGGCTTCCCACTGGTCCTTGAAGCGCAGCTCGAGATAATCGAGCGTCGCGGCCAGCGCGAAATGCCCGCCATTGAGCTTCTTGCGTGTTTTCGGCGGACTGGCGCTGAGATGAGCGAGCGCGCTCGTAGCCTTCTTCCACTGCCGGTCTATCCACGGTTGGTGAATTTTTTCCTCGTCGCGGAAGCGCCGCTCGTAGACGATCGCCAGCAGGCAGTCGCAGATGCCGTCGCAGAGCGCCTCGAGGATTTCCGCATCCGTGCGCTTGCCGTTCTTCGAAGGGTAGAGCCCGCCCTTCGTCAGCCGGTCGAAATAATGCATGATCGCCACGCTGTCATATATCGAGACCCCGTCATCGGTCAGCAGCGTCGGGATCTTGCCGAGCGGATTGTTGTCCACCAGGATCGCCGGTCCGGTATTGGTGTCGACCCGGATAGCGTTCAGCTCCAGCCCGAGAAAATGCGCGGCCATCCGCACCTTGTTGGAATAGGGCGAGGCGGGCGAACAAAGGAGCTTCATGGGACACCTGATGAGATTGTGGCGCTGCGGCGCGGACTATTCCTGAAGCAGCTTAACGGGTCAATCGTCCTTGACCGCCTTGTTCTCGCCGCGCAGCCAGAAGGCGCGGTGCGAGGCAAAACGGTCTTGCGCCAGATGGTCCTTCAATGCGGGCAGCAATTGGTGCAACTCGTCCTTCAGCGTGAAGGGCGGGTTGACGATGACGAGGCCTGAGCCCGTCAGTCCGGTAATGCCGCGGTCGCTGCGGACGGCAAGTTCGGCGCAGAGCATTTTCGGGATGTCGAGCGCCTGCAGGCTCTCGTGGAATTCCTTGATCGGCGCGCCCTTCTTCAGCGGGTACCACAGGCAATAGGTGCCGCCGGGAAAGCGCCGATAGGCCTTTTCCAGCCCTTCGGCCAGCCGCTGATATTCGTCCTCCTCCTCGAAGGGCGGATCGACCAGCACGATGCCGCGCTTCTCCTTCGGCGGCAGATGCGCGCCGAGTGCCAGCCAGCCGTCAAGCTCGGTGATGCGGGCGTGGTGGTCGCCCTCGAACAGCCGGTGCAGCCTGACATAGTCCTCGGGGTGCAGTTCCATCGCCGACAGCCGATCTTGCGGCCGGAACAGCATGCGCGCAAGTTTCGGCGATCCGGGATAGAAACGGATGCCGCCCTGCGGATTGAGTTCGCGGATTGCCGAGAGGTAGGGCTCCAGCAGTTCGGAAACCTGAGGGCCGAGGTCTGCCTCCATCAGCTTGCCGATGCCATCGAGCCATTCGCCGGTTTTCTGTGCTTCTTCCAAGGAGAGGTCGTAGAGCCCGATACCGGCATGCGTGTCGAGCACGCGGAATCCGCCATCCTTCTTCTGCATGTAACGGATCAGCCGCGTCAGCACGACATGTTTCAGCACATCGGCAAAGTTGCCCGCGTGATAGATGTGGCGGTAGTTCATTTTTGCTGATGTCCGTATGAATTCGCGTCATGGGGAATTTTTGTGGCTTTTGGCCGTGCAAGCCTTGGAATATACAAATGCCATGAACATTGCGACCCCCATCCACGCCAAATCAGAAAAGCCGGACAACAGGGTGGGCCACACCGCCTGTCCGCATGACTGTCCCTCCACCTGCGCGCTGGAGGTCGATATATCAGAGGACGGCCGCATCGGCCGTGTGCGCGGCGCCAATGACCATTCCTACACGTCAGGCGTCATTTGCGCCAAGGTCGCCCGTTACGCCGAGCGGCTCTACCATCCCGACCGCCTGATGCATCCTCTACGCCGCGCCGGCGCCAAGGGGGCAGGGCGGTGGCAGCAGATTTCCTGGGACGATGCGCTGGATGAGATCGCCGAAGCCTTTGTGAAGGCCGAGGCAAGGGACGGCAGCGAGGCGATCTGGCCCTATTTTTACGCCGGCACCATGGGCTGGGTGCAGCGCGATTCCATCGATCGCCTCCGTCATGCCAAGCGTTACTCCGGCTTCTTCTCGTCGATCTGCACCAACCCCGCCTGGACCGGCTTCACCATGGCGACCGGCACGCTGCGCGGTCCCGATCCGCGCGAGATGGGCCGCACCGATTGCGTCGTCATCTGGGGCACCAACGCGGTGTCGACCCAGGTCAATGTGATGACCCACGCCATCAAGTCGCGCAAGGAGCGCGGCGCGAAGATCGTCGTCATCGACATTTACGACAATCCGACGATGAAGCAGGCCGACATGGCGCTGATCGTCAGGCCGGGCACCGACGCCGCACTCGCCTGCGCCGTCATGCACATCGCCTTCCGCGACGGTTACGCCGACCGCGATTACATGGCGAGATACGCCGATGATCCCGCCGGTCTCGAAGCGCATCTGAAAACCAAGACGCCGCAATGGGCCGCTGCTATCACCGGCCTTTCGGTCGAGGAGATCGAAGCCTTCGCCAGCCTCGTCGGCACGACGAAGAAGACCTTCTTCCGCCTGGGTTACGGCTTCACCCGCCAGCGCAACGGCGCGGTCGCCATGCATGCGGCCGCCTCGGTCGCCACCGTTCTCGGCTCCTGGCAATATGAGGGCGGCGGCGCCTTCCATTCGAACAGCGATATCTTCCGCATGAACAGCGCCGAACTGACCGGCCGGTCGATGAAGGATGCCGATATCCGCATGCTCGACCAGTCGCAGATCGGCCGCGTGCTGACCGGCGATGCCGTGGCGCTGCGCCATCGCGGCCCGGTGACGGCTATGCTGATCCAGAACACCAATCCCGCCAACATCGCCCCCGAGCAGCGCCTCGTCAGACGTGGCTTTGCCCGTGAGGACCTCTTCGTTGCCGTCCACGAGCAGTTCCTGACCGAAACGGCCGAGATCGCCAATATCGTCATTCCGGCAACGATGTTCGTCGAACATGACGACATCTACCGGGCCGGCGGCCAGAACCATATCCTGCTGGGGCCGAAGCTGGTCGAGCCACCGCCCACCGTGCGCACCAATCTCTTCGTCATCGAGGAACTGGCCAAACGCCTCGGCGTCGCCGATCGCCCAGGCTTCGGCTTTACCGCCCGCGAGATGGTCGACCGCATCCTCGAATCGAGCGGCCTGCCGGATTACGATCATTTCCTCGAACACAAATGGTTCGATCGCCAGCCCGCTTTCGAGGAAGCGCATTATCTGAACGGCTTTGCCCATCCGGACGGCAAGTTCCACTTTCGCCCGGACTGGATCAATCAGCCGGCGCCGAACAAACCGCCGGCGGCAATCGGCGCGCTCGGTCCGCACGCAGCGCTTCCAGACTTCCCCGATCAGGTCGATGTCATCGAAGTCGCCGATCCCGAGCATCCCTTCCGCCTCGCCACGTCGCCGGCGCGCAACTTCCTGAATTCGAGCTTTTCGGAAACCAAGACCTCCCGGCAGAAAGAAGGCCGCCCTGAAGTGATGATCAATCCGGCCGACGCCGAAGCCAACGGCATCACCCATGGCGATCTCGTCCGCATCGGTAACAGCCGCGGCGATCTGCGCATCCACGCCCGCATCACCACTGAAGTGAAATCAGGCGTGCTGATTGCCGAGGGCCTTTGGCCGAACAAGGCGCATGTCGACGGCGAGGGCATCAACGTCTTGACCGGCGCCGACCCCGTCGCGCCTTATGGCGGTGCGGCCGTGCACGACAACAAGGTCTGGCTTCGCAGGGACGCAGCATGATGCAGCCGAAATCCCGGGTGAAAATCGCCGGCGAGGAAACCCTGTCGAATGGGTGGACGCGGCTGAGCAGCTATCTGCTCGACTATATCGACCGCAAGGGCGCAACCCATCGGTTGAAGCGGGAAGTCTACCACCGCACGCCCGCCGCCTGCATTCTGCTTTATGATCCCAGGCGCGACCTCGTCGTTCTCGTCCGCCAATTCCGCCTCGCCGTTCATCTCAACGGCGATCCCAGCTGGATAATCGAGGTGCCGGCAGGCCTTCTCGACGATGACCATCCCGAAACGGCGATCCGTCGCGAGGCGATGGAGGAGACCGGCTATCGCCTGCGCGAGGCGCGCTTCCTGTTCAAATCCTACACCTCACCGGGTGCCGTCACCGAAGTGGTCCACTTCTTCGCAGCCCTCGTCGACATCGCCGACCGCGTGGCCGAAGGCGGCGGCCTGGACGAGGAGCACGAGGATATCGAAGTCCTCGAGATTCCGCTCGACGAGGCGGCGACGATGATCGAAACCGGCGAGATCTTCGACGTCAAGACGATCGTGCTTCTGCAATGGGCCTTGTTGAACAGGGCAAAGCTGACAGCGTGAATCTGCGGAGCGAGCGCATCGGGTCATTTCCAAAGCGCAAGTTTCCGCTTTAAGATGATACGGCGCGAAATTTCATACGACTGTCACGTAGCAGTTCTATGCGCTGCGGTTTGTCAATCATCGGATGCGGTCAGGAGAAAGCCCATGTGGCTCAGCAATTTCACCCTCGTTCTCCCAAACGAGGTGGTGAGTGAAGGTTCCGTGCGTGTTGAGGGTGGCGTCATCGCCGAGATCCGGCCGGAGCCGGTCGCCGGTGCTGCCATCGATGGCGGCAGGCGGCTGCTGATGCCGGGATTCGTCGATCTCCACGGCGACATGATCGAGCGCGAGATCGCCCCGCGGCCGAACGCGACGATGCCGATCGATTTCGGCATCCACGAACTCGACAAGAAGCTTGCCGCCGCCGGTGTCACCACGGCGTTTGCCGCCGTCTCTTTTGCGACCGAAAGCGTCTACGGCCACGTCCGCTCGCTGGAGACGACATCGGCGGTGATCGAAGGCATCAACCGCCTGCGTGATGATCTGCTGATCGACCACCGCGTCCACGCCCGTTACGAGATCACCAATGTCGGCGCAGCGCCTGCACTCGAACGCCTGCTGAATGCCGATCAGATCGACATGGTCTCGCTTACCGACCATACGCCGGGTCAGGGCCAGTACAACAACCTGCAAAGCTACATCCTTAGCATCTCCGAGCGCCGCGCCATCTCCGAGGAAATGGCGGCGGAGATCGTCGCCAAGCGCATTGCCATGCGCAACAATGCTGACATCGAGGCCAAGCTGAAGGAGATCGTCGCGCTGTCGCTGAAGCACAAGCTGTCGCTTGCCTCGCATGACGATGACAGCGTCGAAAAAGTCGCCGAGATGCACGATCTTGGCGTCACAATCAGCGAGTTTCCGGTCACCGCGCCTGCGGCCGAAGAGGCGCGCCGCCGCGGCCTCTGGACGCTGATGGGCGCGCCGAACGCGCTACGCGGCCAGTCGATGTCGGGCAATCTCAGCGCGCTCGATGCCGCAAGGGCCGGCCTGCTGAGCGTCATCGCCGCCGATTATCATCCAGCTGCCTTCGTGCCTGGCATTTTCAAGCTTGCCGACATGGTGGACGGCGGCCTGCCGGCAGCCGTTGCCATGGCGACCGGCAATGCGGCCCGTTCCGCCGGCCTGTCGGATCGCGGCGAGATCGCCATCGGCCAGCGCGCCGATCTGGTCGTGGTCGAGCCGGGTGATATCAATCGCATCCGCGCCACCTTCCGCGCCGGCCGCTTCGTCTACAGCGACGGCACGCTGCATCCGTTAAGGGCGCTGGCGGCTTAAGCGCGGTCGCCGATCAGCGAAATAAGCTGGGTCTTGGGTGCGGCGGTCGAAGCCTCCGCGCCGACGGCCTTGCCGCCTTCCATCGTCACACGGCCTTCGGCAAAGAGCCGCAGCGCTTGCGGGTAAATCTGGTGTTCGATGGTGAGCACACGCGCGGCAAGGCTTTCGGCCGTGTCACCGGAAAAAACAGGTACGGCCGCCTGGCCGATCACCGGCCCCTCATCCATGCCTTCGGTGACGAAATGCACCGTGCAGCCGGCGATCCGCATGCCGGCGTCGATCGCCCGCTGATGCGTATGCAGGCCCGGAAATAAGGGCAGCAGGGAAGGGTGGATGTTGAGCATCCGGCCTTCATAACGCTGGATGAACGTCGCCGTCAGCAGCCGCATATAGCCTGCCAGGCAAAGAATATCGGGTTTAAGCTCGTCGAGCGCCGAAAAGATCGCCGCCTCATGCGCGTCCTTGCTGGCGTAGTCCTTGCGGGGAAAAGCGAATGTGGCAATGCCTTCGGCGGCGGCCTTGGCAAGCCCGCCGGCATCCGCCTTGTCGGAAATCACCCCGACGATCTCGGCCGGATAGTCGGCTGCCTTTGCCGCCGCAACCAGCGCCATCATGTTGGAGCCGCTGCCTGATATGAAGACGACGGCGCGTTTGCGCGGCGAACTCATATGGCAAGCGTGCCCTTGTAGACCGTGCCGGCAGCGCCTTCTTCGCGGGCGATCATGCGGCCGAGCGTGATAACTGTCTCGCCCTCGGCTTCGAGAGCCGCGGAAACCGTCGCGACATTCTCGCCGGCAACAACGGCGATCATGCCGACACCGCAGTTGAAGGTGCGCAGCATTTCCTTGGATTCGACGCCGCCCGTCTTGGCGAGCCATGAAAACACCGGCGGCACCTTGACGGCGGCAAGATCGATCTCGGCCGTCAGATGCTTCGGCAGCACGCGCGGAATATTTTCCGGGAAGCCGCCGCCGGTGATGTGCGCCAGCGCCTTGATGGCGCCGGTCTCGCGGATCGCCTTCAGAAGCGGCTTCACATAGATGCGTGTCGGCTCGAGCAGGGCTTCGCCGAGCTTCTTGCCCTCGGCGAACGGCGCCGGTGCATCCCAATCGAGGCCGGACAATTCGACGATCTTGCGCACCAGCGAGAAGCCGTTGGAATGAACGCCGGAGGAGGCAAGGCCGAGGATCACGTCACCCTCGGCAATATCGCCGGATGGCAGGAGCTTGCCGCGTTCGGCCGCACCGACAGCAAAGCCGGCGAGATCGTAGTCGCCGGAGGAATACATGCCGGGCATTTCGGCCGTCTCGCCGCCGATCAGCGCGCAGCCGGCCTCGCGGCAGCCGGCGGCAATGCCGCCGACGATGGCCGCACCCTGATCGGGGTCGAGCTTGCCGGTCGCGAAATAATCCAGGAAGAACAGCGGCTCGGCGCCCTGTACCACGAGATCGTTGACGCACATGGCGACGAGGTCGATCCCGACGGTGTCGTGATAGTCGGCATCGATCGCGATCTTCAGCTTGGTGCCGACGCCGTCATTGGCGGCGACGAGAACCGGATCGGTAAAACCTGCCGCCTTGAGATCGAAAAGCCCGCCGAAGCCGCCGATCTCGCCGTCGGCGCCGGGACGGCGGGTCGAGCGCACCGCCGGCTTGATCTTCTCGACGAGGAGGTTGCCGGCATCGATGTCGACGCCCGCATCGCTATATGTCAGGCCGTTTTTCCCAGACTGGCTCATGCTGGTCTCCGATGGCTATTTCAGGCGGCAAACGTGCCGCGTCATCTGCCGGTCGCAATTGCATGACAGGGGCTTTTATGCAAGCGCTGCATGGCAAAAGCCCCCAATTTCCCGCGTCTTCTTCCGGCCTTTCCGGGATTTGGCGCGACAGGGTTGACCATCTTTGCGCCTGCATCCTATGTGCTGAATGGCCGCTTCGGATCGCATGCGGCGTTCGGCGGCGGCGAGCGATCAGCGGGGAAGGCAATGCCACAGCAAGTCAGTGGGAACATTCTCAAGCGTCAGATCTTCTTCTGGCTGGCGGCGCTCGTCTTTTTCATCGCCTTCCTTTATGTCTTCAGCTCGATCCTGTTGCCCTTCATCGCCGGCATGGCGATCGCCTATTTCCTCGATCCGGTGGCCGACCGGCTGGAGCGGCTGGGTCTGAGCCGCATGATGGCGACCATCGGCATTCTCGTTGCCTTCGTCATCGTCTTCGCGCTGGCGCTGATGATCCTCATTCCGGTGCTGATCAGCCAGTTCAACGATTTCGCTCAACGTCTGCCGGGTTATATCAGCCAATTGCAGCAGTTCATCACGCAGGCGCAGAATTCGCTGCTGCCGGACTGGGTCGAGAACCAGATGGGCGCGATCAAGGACAATCTCTCCGGCATCCTGTCGGAGGGCATGGGCTTCCTCACCGGGCTCTTTGCGCAGATCTGGAATTCCGGCAAGGCGATCGTCGACGTCATATCGCTGCTTGTGGTCACCCCCGTCGTCGCCTTCTACATCCTGCTCGATTGGGACCGTATGGTCGCCAAGGTCGATCAGTGGATCCCGCGCGATTATGTCAGCGATGTTCGCCAGATCGCCAAGGAGATTGACCAGGCAATCGCCGGTTTCATTCGCGGCCAGGGCTCGCTCTGCCTCATCCTCGGCATCTATTATGCCGTCGGCCTTTCTCTCGTCGGGCTGAATTTCGGCCTGCTGATCGGCCTCTTCGCCGGCATGATCAGTTTCATTCCCTATGTCGGCTCGATGGTTGGCCTCGTGCTCGCCATCGGCGTGGCGCTTGTGCAGTTCTGGCCCGATTATCCGTGGATCGGGCTGGTGCTCGTCGTCTTCTTCAGCGGTCAGTTCCTCGAGGGCAACATTCTGCAGCCGAAGCTCGTCGGCTCCAGCGTCGGCCTGCATCCGGTCTGGCTGATGTTTGCGCTGTTTGCCTTCGGCGCGCTCTTCGGTTTCGTCGGGCTTCTGGTTGCGGTGCCGGCGGCTGCGGCCGTCGGCGTCCTTGTTCGTTTCGCGCTTTCGCGCTACCTTCAGAGCGATCTTTATTTTGGCGGGTCGCCCAGTGGCCGCGCCCGGAAGACGAAATCAGTTCCCAATGAATGACGTGAAGAACGCTGATCCGAAGCGCAAGGCCGGAGAGCAGCTGCCGCTGGTCTTTTCGCACGATGCCGCAAGCGGGCGCGACGACCTGCTGATTTCGGAGCGTCTTGCCGCCGCCGTTTCGATCGTCGATGCCTGGCCGGCATGGCCGTCGCCGGTCGTCGTGCTCGCCGGCCCCGTCGGCTCCGGAAAATCGCATCTCGCCCGCATCTGGCGGGAATTGAGCGGCGCCGTCGACATCCATCCCGAGCTTGGCTCCGACGCCGCAATTGCTGCCGCCGCCGGCCCGGTGCTGTTCGAGGATGCCGACCGCCTCGGCTTCGACGACAACGCGCTCTTCCACGTCATCAACAGCGTCCGCGAAAACGGCACCAGCCTGTTGATGACCAGCCGCCTCTGGCCGATGTCGTGGCCGGTTTTGCTGCCCGATCTGCGCTCGCGCCTGAAAGCGGCAACCGTCGTCGAGATCGGCGAACCCGATGAGGCGCTGTTGTCGCAGGTGATCGTCAAGCTCTTTGCCGACCGGCAGCTTTATATAGATGACAAACTCGTGCTCTATATCGTTGTCAGGATGGAGCGGTCGCTGAACGCGGCCCAGACGATCGTCGAAAGGCTTGACCGGCTGGCCCTGTCGCGGGGCACGAAAATCACCCGGTCTCTTGCTGCCGAAGTATTGAATGAATTGGGAAATTCGGAACCGGCCGATTGACTGTCACAGTTCCGTCGTCAAACTGATATAATTGCCTTTGCGGTTGATAACGGGGTAAGCGGACCATGGATAGTGCAGTCGCAGAACAGCAGGAACTTACTCCTGAGATCAACGACAACGTCCCGCCGCTGGAAGAGCTGCTCAAGAGCCCCGAACGCTTCATCAACCGGGAGTTCTCCTGGCTGCAGTTCAACCGCCGTGTTCTGGAAGAGACTTTGAATACCGAGCATCCGCTGCTCGAGCGCGTCCGCTTCCTGTCGATCTCCGCCGCCAACCTCGATGAATTCTTCATGGTGCGTGTCGCTGGCCTCGAGGGTCAGGTGCGCCAGAACATCGTCATCCGCAGCCCCGACGGCAAGACGCCGGCCGAGCAGCTCGACTCGATCCTGCAGGAGATCGACCATCTGCAGATGGAGCAGCAGGCCTCGCTCGCCGTCCTGCAGCAATATCTCGCCAAAGAAGACATCCTGATCGTGCGTCCCGGCGCCTTGAGCGATGCCGACCGCCAATGGCTGGCCGCCGAATTCGAACAGGCGATCTTCCCTGTTTTAACGCCGCTATCGATCGATCCCGCCCATCCATTCCCGTTCATTCCGAACCTCGGCTTCTCGATCGGTCTGCAGCTGGTCAGCAAGAATGGCCGCGAGCCGATGACGGCGCTGCTGCGCCTGCCGGTGGCACTCGACCGCTTCGTCCGCCTGCCGGATGATGGAAACACCATCCGCTACATCACGCTCGAAGATGTCGCCAACATCTTCATCCACCGGCTCTACCCGGGTTACGAGGTGCAGGGCTCCGGTACGTTCCGCGTCATCCGCGACAGCGATATCGAAGTCGAGGAAGAGGCCGAGGATCTCGTCCGCTTCTTCGAAACGGCGCTGAAGCGGCGCCGTCGCGGCAAGGTCATCCGCATCGAGACCGACTCGGAAATGCCGGCGTCGCTGCGTCAGTTCGTCGTTCAGGCGCTCAATATCCCTGATAATCGCGTCGCCGTTTTGCCGGGCCTTCTGGCATTGAACACCCTGTCCGAGATCACCAAGGCGCCGCGCGAGGATCTCAGGTATGCGCCCTACAATGCGCGATTTCCCGAGCGTGTTCGCGAGCATGCCGGCGACTGCTTCGCCGCCATTCGCGAAAAGGACATGGTCGTCCACCACCCCTACGAATCTTTCGACGTGGTGGTCCAGTTTCTGCTCCAGGCTGCGCGCGATCCTGATGTCCTGGCGATAAAGCAGACGCTTTATCGCACCTCCAACGACAGCCCGATTGTCCGCGCGCTGATCGACGCCGCCGAAGCCGGCAAGTCGGTGACGGCGCTGGTCGAGCTCAAGGCTCGCTTCGACGAAGAGGCGAATATCCGCTGGGCGCGCGATCTCGAGCGCGCCGGCGTGCAGGTCGTCTTCGGCTTCATCGAGCTCAAGACCCACGCCAAGATGTCGATGGTCGTCCGGCGCGAGGAAGGCAAGCTGCGAACCTATTGCCACCTCGGAACGGGCAACTACCACCCGATCACCGCGAAGATCTATACAGACCTCTCCTATTTCACTTGCAATCCGGTGATCGCCCACGACATGGCGAATATCTTCAACTTCATCACCGGCTACGGCGAGCCCGAACAGGGCATGCAGCTCGCCATCTCGCCCTATACGATGCGCCCGCGCATCCTGCGCCACATCGAGGAAGAGATCCAGCACGCCAGGAACGGTGCGCCTGCCGCGATCTGGATGAAGATGAACGCGCTTGTCGACCCCGACATCATCGATGCGCTCTATCGCGCCAGCCATGCCGGCGTCGAGATCGATCTCGTCGTGCGCGGCATCTGCTGCCTGCGCCCGCAGGTGCCCGGCCTTTCGGAAAAGATCCGCGTCAAGTCGATCGTCGGCCGCTTCCTCGAACACAGCCGCATCTTCTGCTTCGGCAACGGTCACGGCCTGCCATCCGACAAGGCGCTGGTTTACATCGGTTCGGCCGACATGATGCCGAGAAACCTCGATCGCCGTGTCGAAACCATGGTTCCGCTGACGAATCCGACCGTTCACGAGCAGGTCTTGTCACAGATTATGCTCGGCAACGTGATTGACAATCAACAAAGCTACGAGATATTGCCCGACGGTACGTCGCGACGCATGGAAGTGCGCAGGGGCGAAGAACCGTTCAATGCGCAGCAGTATTTCATGACCAATCCGAGCCTGTCGGGCCGTGGTGAAGCTCTGAAGTCCAGTGCGCCGAAGCTGATCGCCGGCCTGCTCGAAGGCCGCAACAACAAGTAAAACTGGACCTAAATGGTTGAATCTGAAGCCCAGGGGCGCCTTCCGGGGATCGCCCCGGTCTCCGTCGTCGATATTGGATCGAATTCTATTCGTCTTGTCGTCTACGAAGGCATGTCCCGTTCGCCAACCGTCCTCTTCAACGAAAAGGTCCTCTGCGGCCTCGGCAAGGGCGTCGCCCTTACCGGCAAGATGGATGAAGACAGCGTCGCGCGGGCTTTGGCGGCGCTGCACCGTTTCAAGGCTTTGTCCGATCAGGCGCGCGCTGCCACCATGTATGTGCTGGCAACGGCGGCCGCGCGCGAGGCGAGCAACGGTCCTGATTTCATCCATCAGGCGGAAACCATCCTTAACCGCAAGGTTCGCGTGCTCTCCGGCGAGGAGGAGGCGAAATTCGCCTCGCTCGGCATCATCAGCGGTTTCTACAATCCTGACGGCATTGCCGGCGATCTCGGCGGCGGCTCGCTGGAACTGATCGATATCAAGGGCAAGGAGTTCGGCAAGGGCATCACGCTGCCGCTCGGCGGCCTGCGCCTGTCGGAATATGCCGGCGGTTCGCTCTCCAAGGCCCAGAGCTTTGCCCGCAAGCAGCTGAAGACGGCAAAGCTGCTGTCGAAAGGCGAGGGACGCACCTTCTACGCCGTCGGCGGTACCTGGCGAAACATCGCCAAGCTGCACATGGAAATCACTCATTATCCGCTGCACATGATGCAGGGTTATGAGGTGTCGTTCGAAGGAATGATGCAGTTCCTCGACCAGGTGGTGACCGCGCGCGACTCCAGGGAGCCGGCGCTGCAGGCCGTTTCCAAGCACCGCCGTTCGCTGCTGCCTTTCGGCGCCGTCGCCATGAAGGAAGTGCTGAGCGCGATGAAGCCGTCGTTGATTTCCTTTTCGGCGCAGGGTGTGCGCGAGGGATATCTTTATTCGCTGCTGTCGGAGGCCGAGCGCCGCGCCGATCCGCTGCTTGCCGCCGCCGGAGAACTGGCGATCCTGCGTGCCCGTTCGCCGGAGCATGCCCGCGAGCTGGCGGAATGGACCGGCCGCATGATGCCCCTCTTCGGCATCCAGGAAACCGAAGAGGAAAGCCGCTACCGTCAGGCCGCCTGTCTGCTGGCCGATATCAGCTGGCGCGCCCATCCTGACTATCGCGGTCTGCAGGCGCTGAACGTCATCGCCCACTCTTCCTTCGTCGGCATCAGTCATCCCGGCCGCGCCTTCATCGCGCTTTCCAACTATTACCGTTTCGAAGGCCTGCATGACGACGGCGCCACTGGTCAGCTGGCGCAGATCGCCACGCCGCAGCTCATCGAGCGCGCCAAGCTGCTCGGCGGCATGTTGCGCGTCGTCTATCTCTTCTCGGCCTCGATGCCCGGCATCGTCAAGAACCTGACCTTCCGCAAATCTTCGAGCCCGGACCTCGACCTCGAATTCGTCGTGCCCCCCGAATATCGCGACTTTGCCGGCGAACGCCTGGACGGCCGCCTGCAGCAGCTGTCGAAGCTGACGAACAAGCGGTTGGCGTTTCGATTCGAATAGGGTAATTCCGCTGCTCGCCGTATTTGATCGTTTCTTTTCGTGCCGAAACCTCGCTCCTCCCTCATTCCTGTGCTTGTCACAGGAATCAAGCGCGCCCAAGTCCTTGGGCGCGAAAGACTCTTTTCCCTTGAGGTATTGATTCAATCACGGCGCGGACGCGCCGTGGCTGGATTCCTGTGACGAGCACAGGAATGAGGGAGGCTGAGGTAATGCCTTCTGCAAAAAAAAGGCGGCGCTGACCGCACCGCCCTCCAGATGTCCTCAGGATTTTCTGCTTACTTCGCGTTCAAAAACTCGCCAACCTCAAGCAGGCTGAACTCGTTATTGTCGGCCTTGTCGACGGCGCGGCCGGCCGAGAAGGGCAGGTTGTTGTCGTTGCCGATGATGATGTGCGTGGCGTCGACGCGATCGACGTTTTCGATCGTCACGAACGGAATGTCGTAGACGCCGTCCTTGCTGCCGGCCTTCTTCTTGTTGTCGGGGTCCTGAATGTTCAGGAGGTCGATATAGCCGATCTTGCGGACCGCCTTGCCGACATTGGCGTCGTTGAACTCGATCTTGTAGACGCGCTTCAGCACGGCCGGAGCTTCGAAACAATCCGGCTTCGGCTGCTTCGGGTCGGCGCAGGCCTTGTCCGTCGTGCCGGCGCCGTTGTCGCGCTCGATGACGAGAGCGGTGGTGTCGTCGAGCACGTTGAAGTCGCCGATCGATACCCCCTTGTCCTCGAACGGATAGAGCCAGCTGCGGCCGGTCCACTTCTTGGACGCGACATCGAACTCGATGACGCGGATGGCGGTGTGGCCGTCGATGGTTTCCACCGTGCCGTCATCCTTGTAGATGGCGCCTTCGAGCAGGCCGTAGAGCTTGGCGCCGTCCTTGGACATGGCGAGGCCCTCGAAGCCGCCGGAGCGCTTCAGATTGAAGACCGGCATCTTGGCGGCCGGGTTGGCCGGAACCGAGAGAAGTGGATTGTCGGGCGAAAGCACCGGCTTGCCGTCGAGCGTCGTCGGGATGACGTCGGTGAGGCGGCCTGACGTGTCGAATTTCAGGATGTAGGGACCGAATTCGTCGCCGAGCCAGAAGCCGTCGGCAACCGGCTGGATCGACTCGATGTCGAAGTCGGCGCCGGTGAGATAACGCGTGTCGCTGCCTTCGAGAACGATCGGGAACGGAGCAATCTTGTTGGGGTCGGAGAGGAAGAGGTTCTTGACGACTTCAGCCTTGTTGCCGGCCCAGTCGAACTTCATCTGGTGCAGGAAGAGCATGGAGTCCGACGAGTTGGACTTCGAGCCGAAGCCGTTGTCGGAGAGCGTCCAGAAGGTGCCGTCGGCCATCGTCTTGACGCCCGAGAAACCCTGGATCGGCTGGCCGTCGAAGGGAAGCTTCAGATCGGTGATCCGGGCGCCGTCCTTACCGGGAACGGTGCCGAGCGCTTCGGTGCGCTTGCGGTCCGGCGTCGTAAACTTGCCGGAATGCTTGAGGAATTCGGGGGCATCTGCCGGTGCCGGAACCATGGTGTTGGCAGGCAGGATCGCCTGGCCGGCGAGCTTGACCGGGAACTGCTGCTGGTCGGCCGAAGCGGCGCCCGCGACCAGGATGAAAAGCGATACGGAAGCAAAAAGGACGTTCTTCATAATATCCCCGTGGAGTGGATTGCAAAGGCCTTCCGCTTAGCAGGGCTTTAATGTCAGCGAATTGACGGTTGGGTGAAGCTTTGGTGACGTAAGGTCAGACGGTGCTCAGCCGTGCAGAATGACGGCCGGCGTTTTCAGCACGGTGACCGCGCGCGAGGAAAGCGCCATGACGCCGAGTGCCTGGCCGCGTCCCTTCACGGCATGGGTGCCGAGATCCTCGCAGGATATGTCGTCGGGAAATTTCATGCGCCGGGCAAGCTCGCTGGAGATCAGAATCGATCGGTTCAGACTGCGGCAGAGCGTCTCCAACCGGGCGGTGGTGTTCACCGTATCGCCGAAATAGCTGATCTTATGATGATCCACACCGATTTCGGCGGTGATGATCTCGCCGCCGTGAAGGGCGGCGCGGAGCTTTGGCACCTGCCCGTAATTTTTCCGCCAGCCGGCGGCATTGGCTTCGATATCGGCAAGGATATCGAAGATGCAGCGCACGCAACGCGCATTCTTGACGCCGCGGGCAAGTGGCCAGGTGATGATCGCCGCATCCCCGACATAGTCGTTGATCATGCCCTTGTGGCGCCTGACGGGTTCGGCAAAGGTCGCAAACAGCGAGCTCAGCAGCTGTTGCGCCCTGAGGTCGCCGTGCTTTTCGGCAAAAGCCGTCGAATCGACGAGGTCGATGAACAGAAAGACGCGTTCTTCCTTGACCGGATTGCGGTAGCGGCTGATGAGCATGCTGAGGAAAACTTCACGACCAAGCAGTTCTCGCACGCGCAAGACGAAGATCAGCATCGTGCAGACCGCCAGGGCATAGAGGAAGACTTCGAACGGCATGATGACGAGGTCGAGGAGCGACACCGGCTTCACCATGCCGAGCGACCAGAGCAGCAGGCCGGCGCAGGCAAAGCCGATGCTCATCAGGATTTCGTAGATCAGCAGCTCGGTGATGATGAAGGCGAAGGTCGGCAGCTTCTGGATGCGCCGGTAGAGTGCTCGAAACAGCACCTTACGCTCGAAGGCGAGGATCGGCATGCCGATGAAGAGCGCGAAGATCGCCCCGACAATCGGTGTCTGATTGGAGTAGAACATCAGATCATAGATGACGCCGCTGGCCGCAAGGACGATCGTGATCAGGATCCAATTCTGTGTCGGAGATATTTCCCGCATGCCGCCTCTGCGCCGTGATGTTGGTTAAGGCCATTGTTTCAGGCCGGAAAAAACCGTCAAGCGAATTCGAATCTACAGCGCCGCGCGTCCTTTTCAGACGCGCGGCGCTGTAGCATTTGAATGACTGCGTGATTTTGTCCTAAAATCGATGCCGATTTAAGGCGTGATGCACTCGCCTCAGAGGCTGACGGTTTCGACCTTCCGGTCGACGAAGCGCAGAGCGATCGCGCCCTGGATCAGTTGCAGTGCCGGCTCGCCGAAAAGATCGCGCCGCCAGCCGTGCAGGGCGGCGACTTCGGCCTTCTCGCCCTCGGCGGCGATCTTGTCGAGATCCTCGCTGTTGGCGATCACCTTCGGCGCCACGCCGTGTTTTTCCGATATCAGCTTCAGCAGCACCTTCAGCAATTCGACGGCAGCAGCGGCCCCCTCGGGCGCCTGCGCCTGGCGCGGTACATGCGGCATATCGGCCTTCGGAAGAGCAAGAGCGGTGTTGACGGCCTCGATGACCGCGGCGCCGGAAGTCGAGCGCTCCCAACCCTTCGGAATGGTGCGCAGACGGCCGAGCGCCTCGGTATCCTTGGGCTGCTGCTGGGCGATCTCGTAGATCGCATCATCCTTCAGCACCCGCGAACGCGGCACGTTGCGGGCGCGCGCCTCGCGTTCGCGCCAGGCGGCGACATATTTCAGGATCGCCAGCTCCTGCGGCTTGCGCAGGCGCATCTTCAGCCGCTGCCAGGCATCGTCGGGATGCATGTCGTAGGTTTCGCGCGACTCGAGAATGTCCATTTCCTCGGAGAGCCAGGAGCTGCGGCCTTCGCGATCGAGTTCCGCCTTCAGTGACAGGTAGACGTCGCGCAGGTGGGTGACGTCAGCCAGCGCATAATCGAGCTGTTTGTCCGAGAGCGGCCGGCGGCTCCAGTCGGTGAAGCGCGACGACTTGTCGATATGGACGTTCTTGATGCGGCTGACCAACTGGTCATAGGAGACGCTGTCGCCGAAGCCGCAGACCATGGCGGCGACCTGCGTGTCGAAGATCGGATGCGGAATGAGATTGCCGCGATTGAAGATGATTTCGATGTCCTGGCGCGCCGCGTGAAAGACCTTCAGCACCTTCGTATCGGCCATCAGCTCGAAGAAGGGGGCGAGATCGATGCCCTTGGCCAGCGGATCGACGAGAACTTCCGTCGTCGGGCTTGCCATCTGGATCAGGCAGAGCTCCGGCCAGAAGGTCGTTTCGCGCAGGAATTCGGTGTCGATGGTGATGAAGTCGGACTTGGCCAGCTCTTTGCAGGCGGCCGCCAAATCGGCGGTGGTTTCGATCATATCATTTCATTCGCAAGGAAAAGGTCGGTTGAACCTTCCTTCTCCTTTCGGTTCGATATGTCAATACAACAGCATACGCTTCGAGCATTGCTGGCGAAGAATCACGTCCAAACTGAGGCAAGGTGCGATGCACGGCTGCAATCGCGGTGAAAGTGCAGGCGGCCTCAGCTTACCCTGAGATAGCTCGTCATCCCCGTCTTCTGATGCTCGATGATATGGCAATGCAGCAGCCAGTCGCCGGGATTGTCGGCGACGAAGGCAAGCTGCACCTTCTCGTCCGGCTGGATGAGATAGGTATCGGAGACCAGCGGCATCACCTCCCGCGTCGAGGAGGAGATCACCGTGAAGCTCATCCCGTGCAGATGGATCGGATGGGCATGCGGCGTGGTATTTTCCAGATTGAAGACATAGCTCTTGCCGAGCTTCAATTCCGCCAGCGGCGCCGTCGGATCGGGTGTATCGCCTGGCCATGGCACCTTGTTGATGGCCCAGAAACTGTAGCCCAGCGTGCCGCAAATGCTTTCGACGGCGGCATTCTCGGCAGTGGCGCTCAGTATCAGCGGGATCTGCTCGGCAGCGGTTAGATCGGCCTTCGGGACGGGGTTGTCGACAAGCGGCCCGAGATCTTCGATGGCGCGCTTCAACGATGATCCGACCGCGCGCAGGCTGGCGATCGTCTTCGGCGCCGTGCCGCGGATATCCTCCAGCGTCGCGACCGCGCCTTCATCATCCGGCATGCGCATGGCAAGATCGAGCCGTTGACCCGGTCCGATCTGCAGCAGGTCGAGGGGAAAACGCTTCGGCACCGGATTGCCGTCGATCGCAATCACGGTGGCATCGGCGCCTTCCATCTTCAACGAGAAGATCCGCGTCACGTCGGTCACGGCAATACGCAGCCGCACCAGCCCGCCGGCCGGCGCGTCATATCGTGGTTCCCGATGCCAGTTGGCGGTGCGCACCGTGCCGTAGGTGCCGGTCTTGGCAGCATCCCGCGGCCGGAAGGGAGCGATGAATTGTCCATCGCCGCCGAGCCGCCAGTCGCGCAGGTTCAGCACCACCTCGGCATCGAATTCCGGATCGGCCGGATCTTCGACGACGATGACACCGGTCATGCCGTGCCCCATCTGCGTCAGCGTGTTGCAATGCGGATGATACCAGAAGGTGCCGGCATCGGGCGGCGTGAAGGCATAGTCGAAGCTGTCGCCGGTATAGACGTAAGGCTGCGTCATGAACGGCACACCGTCCATGCGGTTGTCGATGCGCAGCCCGTGCCAGTGGATCGTCGTCGGCTCGTCGAGTCCATTTTTCAGCCGCGCGGCATAGGGCCGCCCCCTCCTCATCCGCAGGACCGGCGGCATGCCGTCATGGCCCCAGCTCATGATATCCGTGGTCGGTCCCGCCTCGGTCAGCATGGCTTCGGTCTTCACTGCCGTCAGCAGCTGCGGCTCGGGAGCCGCCTCGGCAAAACCGTATTTACCGGCAATGCCGATGCCGACACCATAGGCACCCGCAACAGCGGATGCCTTCAAGAGGTTGCGGCGGCTAAGGAGAGGCATGCGGACGCTCCACGGTGAGAATGCCGATCCTTGTAAAGTTGACCGGCAGCTTCAGCAATACAGGAAGCGCGGCCAAACTGCCGCAGCATACGGGTCGCAGCCTCGCCATAAACGCGTGCCAAACGCCCGGCCGCGTGCGCCAAGCCTTGACAAATCGGAGCGTCCATGCGCTTTTCCGCCCGATTTTCTTGTCGGCGCTTGAGGGTCTTGGAACCCTTGCTGCCGTCTTAAGCCACATCCAGGATTTGAGATCATGCATCGCTATCGCAGCCACACATGTGCCGCCCTCCGCAAGTCGGATGTCGGCTCGACCGTCCGTATTTCCGGCTGGGTTCACCGCGTTCGCGACCATGGCGGCGTTCTCTTCATCGACCTTCGCGACCATTACGGCATCACCCAGGTGGTCGCCGATCCTGATAGCCCGGCCTTCAAGATGGCGGAAACCGTGCGCGGCGAATGGGTCATCCGCATCGATGGCCTCGTCAAGGCGCGCACCGAAGACACCGTCAACAAGACCATGGCGACTGGCGAGATCGAGCTCTACGCGCAGGAGATCGAAGTCCTCTCCGCCGCCAAGGAATTGCCGCTGCCGATCTTCGGCGAGCCGGATTATCCCGAAGACGTCCGCCTGAAGTATCGCTTCCTCGATCTTCGCCGCGAAACGCTGCACAAGAACATCGTCAAGCGCACCCAGGTGATCTCCGCCATGCGCCGCGAAATGGGCAATGTCGGCTTTACCGAATATACGACGCCGATCCTGACGGCCTCCTCGCCGGAAGGCGCGCGCGACTTCCTCGTGCCGTCCCGCATCCATCCCGGCACCTTCTACGCGCTGCCGCAGGCGCCGCAGCAGTACAAGCAACTGCTGATGGTGGCGGGCTTCGACCGTTATTTCCAGATCGCGCCCTGCTTCCGCGACGAAGACCCGCGCGCCGACCGCCTACCGGGTGAATTCTACCAGCTCGACCTCGAAATGAGCTTCGTCACCCAGGAAGACGTCTGGGACACGATGGGTCCGCTGATGACAGGCATTTTCGAAGAGTTCGCCGAAGGCAAGCCGGTCACCAAGGAATGGCCGCGCATCCCCTATGACGTGGCGATCCGTAAATATGGTTCGGACAAGCCGGACCTGCGCAACCCCATCGTCATGGAAGCGGTCACCGAACATTTCGCCGGCTCCGGCTTCAAGGTCTTCGCCGGCATGATCGCCTCTAACCCGAAGGTCGAGATCTGGGCGATCCCGGCAAAGACCGGCGGTTCCAGAGCGTTCTGCGATCGCATGAATGCCTGGGCGCAGTCGACCGGTCAGCCTGGCCTCGGCTACATCTTCTGGCGCAAGGAAGGTGACAAGCTCGAGGGCGCCGGCCCGCTTGCAAAGAACATCGGCGAGGAGCGCACCGACGCGATCCGTACCCAGCTCGGTCTCGATGACGGGGACGCCTGCTTCTTCGTTGCCGGCGATCCGGCGAAGTTCTACAAGTTTGCCGGTGAAGCCCGCACCAAGGCCGGCGAAGAGCTGAACCTTGTCGATCGCGACCGTTTCGAACTCTGCTGGATCGTCGACTTCCCGTTCTTCGAATGGAGCGAGGAAGAAAAGAAAGTCGATTTCGCGCACAACCCGTTCTCGATGCCGCAGGGCGGCCTCGAAGCGCTGCAGAGCCAGGATCCGTTGACCATCAAGGCGTTCCAGTATGATGCCGTCTGCAACGGCTTCGAAATCGCCTCAGGCTCGATCCGTAACCAGTCGCCGGAAACCATGGTGGCCGCCTTCGAGAAGGTCGGCCTCAGCCAGCAGGATGTCGAAGACCGTTTCGGCGGCCTCTATCGCGCCTTCCAGTACGGCGCCCCCCCCCATGGCGGTGCTGCCTTCGGTATCGACCGTATCATCATGCTGCTCGTCGGCGCGAAGAACCTGCGCGAAATCTCGCTGTTCCCGATGAACCAGCAGGCCCAGGACCTGCTGATGGGCGCGCCGAGCCCGGCAAGCCCGACACAGCTGCGCGAGCTCTCGATCCGGCCGATCCCGCCGGTCAAGAAAGACTGAGATCATCTGATCCCGAATGCAAAAGCCCGGCAATCGCCGGGCTTTTCTGCTTGTATCGTTCGTTCACAATGCCGCGTAGATCGCCTCGCGAAGATCGACTGTGAACTTGCCCCACATGCCCTCCAGCGTCGTGTTGGTCAGTGCAACGACGGTCAGCCCATTAACCGGGTCGATGAACCAGCTATGGCCATAGACGCCGCCCCATTTCAGCGTGCCGGTGGGGAAGGGGACGCCTGCCTCGGCCGGATCGGTGATGACTGACCAGCCAAAGCCAAAGCCGGAGCCGGGTTCGTGCTGCTGGCGGTGGCCGTTGGCCTGGTCCGTCGCCATCATCCCTACGGTTTCGATCGAGAGCAGCGGTGCACCACCTCTACGGATGGTTTCGAGTATGGCCAGGACGTCACCCGCCGTTCCCGCCATGCCGGCGCCGCCGGAATGATAGGAGGCGGGGTCGAAGATGCGGTTCGGCGCGAAGCGGATGGGGCCCATCAGCGACATCACCAGCGCAGTCTCGCCCATCAGCGCCGGTTCCGGTGAAGCGTCCATATAGGCCGCTGCCAGCCGGCTGCGGTCGCGAACCGAAAACGCGGTATCGGCAAGGCCAAGCGGTTTCGTCACCAGTTCAGCGACGGCCTCGCCTAGCGGCACTCCGGTTTCCGCCTCGATGACGCCGCCGAGAACATCCATGGCAATGGAATATTGCCAGTCGCTGCCCGGCGCGAAGCGCAATGGCGCGCTGGCGATCCGCCGCAGGTTCTCGGCGAGCGGCAACCCGGGTTCAGCGAGGCCGTCGGAAACACCGGCGTGGGCATAGGCATCGTCCTCTTCGAAGAAGCTGTAGCTGAGGCCGGACGTATGGGTCAGCAGGTGGCGGATGCGAATGGTTGCTTCGCCACCGTCAGGCAGCCTCGGCCGGAAGTCCGGCAGCCATCTCGTCACTGGGTCGTCGAGCCCGATTCTCGCCTGTTCGACGAGCCGCATCGCGGCGATGGTGACGATCGGCTTGGTGATGGAAGCAAGCCTGAAGATGGTGTCCTCACGCATCGCCAGACCGCTTTCGCGGTCGGCAAGGCCGGCGGCGCGGCGATGCACGATCTCTCCGTCGCGGGCGACGAACACCACCGTTCCCACAAGCCGCTTGTCGTCGAGCGCGCTTGTGATGGCTGCATCGACCGCTGCGGCAAGGGATGAATTCCTGTCGGCGTCTGCCATTTCGAGGGGAAGACTCATCAGATTAAACCTTCTATAATCACAATGACCGTTCCTGAATATAGAAAGCCGTTTCGAATTTCTAGAGTGATCATTGTGAAAAATAGCCGAGACGTGGAAAATTCTACCGCCCGACGCCGCGGCCGTCCGCCGGCCTTCGACCGCGAGACAGTGCTGTCGGCTGCCCGCGAGACCTTCTGGGCGCATGGATATGAGGGCGCCTCGATCGCCGATCTCACTGCCGCCATGGGCATCACGCCGCAAAGTCTCTATGCCGCCTTCAACTCGAAGGCAGATCTCTATCGAGCGGCGCTGGAGCAGTACCGAGCGCTAGGTTCCGACACGTTTTCCGCGCTTGGCGAGCCGATCGACACCGTCTCCGCCTTCGAGCGCATATTGCGGGGCTCGGCTGCGATTTTCTCGGCTCCGGAGCATCCGAAAGGCTGCATGATCTCGACGGCTGTGCTGAACTGCGCCAGCGAGAATGCCATGATCGCCGACCATGTCGCAGCGATGCGTCGTCGGTCGCTGGACGCTTTCACGGCGAGGATCGAGCGTGGCATCCGCGAGGGCGACATGAAGTCCGACACGAACCCCCGCGCGCTGGCGCGCTTCCTCGCTGCCATCATCCAGGGCATGTCGGTGCAGGCGAGGGACGGCGCATCGCTAGAGGAATTGTTTGATATCGCAGTCCTCGCCATCGCCGAGGTTGCCCGTCACCGCGCCTAAAAACGAAAAGGCCCGGCAGGTCACTACTGCCGGGCCTTTCGTCGCGAGATCGAAGCGATCAGTCGTTGGCGGTAACCTTGACGCCAAGCACCTGCGGCAGCGTGTTCGGAGCGCCCATGGCAGCGCCCACGATCGTCGGGAACGGCACCGGCTTTTCAGGGGCGGCCTTGACGGTCAGGCTCTTCGGATCGTCGAGGAAGGTGTTGACGGCAGCCGAAACGGCGTTCTGCAGTTCCGGGATATTGAGCTGCGCGATCATGATCGGCGTCATCGCCTTCAGCGAATCCGCCATCTGCTTGCCGGACATGTTCTGCTGCGAACCGGCATAATCGAGCGCGCGCTTGGTGATCGAGGCATCTTCGAAGCGCACCTGCGCCGCCTCGAAGGACAGCTGCTGCATCAGGCCGAGCATGGCAAGACCGAGTGCCTGCTGCGATTCTTCCTTGTTCGCACTGGCTTCAGATTGCTTCATCGCATCCTGCAGCGACTTTACGAAGGCCATCGTGTAGCCCGAGATCTTGAAGCCAAGGTTCAGCTTGCCGATGTTGGTGAAGTCGAAGGCGAATTCCGAAATGTCGATCGTGCCGGGGGCAAGTTCCCAGGCACCCTTCATGGTGATGTCGCCCTGGATGTGCTGCAGGGCCAGCTTCTCGATCGCGTCCTTGCTCTGCGGATCCTCGGCTTTGCTGAGGTCGGCCTTCATGCTTTTGAAGGCGCCGTCGAAATCGAAGCCGGATTCGTCTTCGCGCAGTGTCAGATTGACGTCGGTTTCGAGCAGCGAGAACACTTCCGCCCCATCCTTGACCACCTTCAACGGGCCGGTATGAGCGGTTTCGTAGAGCATCATCGTATCGAGCGTGTCGCCGCCCGCCGTTGCCGGGATCGAGATGCCGCCGAGCGTCAGCTCCTGCGCCGTGACCGTGACGCCGTCTTTCGTGGTGTTGATATCGGGGAAGGCGGCCTCTTCGATGTAATAGCCGCCATCCTCGTCTTCTTCGACACCGGAAAGGGTGACTTCGCCGACGGCCAAGCTTTCACCGCCGGCCGATTTGACGCTGACATTCTTCAGCGTCGCGGTCGTGCCGTCGATATCGACGGCGTCAGCCGAAATCGTTCCGCCCTGTACGGCATAGGCGGCATTGAGCTTCTTCAGCAGATCGGCGCCGTCGAGGGCGAAGGCCGAACCGGCGAGCGAGAAAAAGGCGGCGCCCGACAGCATCAGCCGCGTTGTCCGGGAAAAGTTCATGGGGTGATTCCTCTGGTGGCGTGGTGGCGGTTGGAAATCTGCAGTTACGCTACTACGGATTAGGCCCGCTTTATATTTGCGGATCTCTAAATTTCTGTTGAGAGGAACGGCAAACGAAGTCCAAATTGCGGCGGAACGTTTGTCTCATCCTTTGATGTCAGTCCCAAGACTTCATCCACAGCTGCAATGGCCCCGATTCCTTGCCCGCCGGCCTCTTCTGAGCTAGTCAGAACCTATGGGACAAGAGATTTTGCCGCCTTCAGGCGGAGACGACGATCACATCCAGCCGGTCGACCTCAAGGCGGCGCTCGAGCAGCGTTACCTTGCCTATGCGTTGTCGACCATCATGCACCGCGCCCTGCCTGACGTGCGCGACGGGCTGAAGCCTGTCCATCGCCGCATCGTCTATGCGATGAACGAGATGGGGCTGAGGCCGAACTCGGCCTTCAGAAAATGCGCCAAGATCGTCGGCGAAGTGATGGGTAACTACCATCCGCACGGCGACCAGTCGATCTACGACGCGCTTGCCCGTCTCGCCCAGGATTTCTCGCAGCGCTACACGCTGGTCAACGGCCAGGGCAATTTCGGCAATATCGACGGCGACAGCCCCGCCGCCATGCGTTACACCGAATCGAAGATGACGGCGGTCTCCGAACTGCTGCTTGAAGGCATCGATCAGGATGCCGTCGATTTCCGCGACACTTATGACGAATCGAATTCCGAGCCGGTCGTCCTTCCCGGCGCCTTCCCGAACCTGCTCGCCAACGGCTCATCCGGCATCGCCGTCGGCATGGCGACTTCGATCCCGTCGCACAATGCCCACGAGCTTTGCGACGCTGCCCTGCATCTGATCAAGCATCCCGATGCGACCGTCGAAAAGCTCGTCGAATTCATTCCCGGCCCGGATTTCCCCACCGGCGGCATCATCATCGATAGCCGCGACAGCATCATCGAGAGCTACCGCACCGGCCGCGGCGGTTTCCGCGTGCGGGCGAAATGGCAGACGGAAGATCTCGGCCGCGGCGGTTACCAGATCGTCATCACCGAAATTCCCTTCCAGGTGCAGAAATCGCGGCTGATCGAGAAGATCGCCGAGCTGCTGATCGCCCGCAAGCTGCCGCTGCTGGAAGATATCCGCGACGAATCGGCCGAAGACATTCGTGTCGTGCTGGTGCCGAAGACCCGCAGCGTCGATCCGACGATCCTGATGGAATCGATGTTCAAGCTGACGGAACTCGAAAGCCGCTTCCCGCTCAACATGAACGTGCTCTCCATGGGCCGCATCCCGCGGGTCATGGCGCTGAACGAGGTGTTGAAGGAGTGGCTGGACCACCGCCGCGAAGTTCTGCAGCGCCGCTCGCGCTTCCGCCTGGCGGCGATCGACAGGCGCCTCGAAATCCTCAGCGGCTTGCTGGTCGCCTACCTCAACATCGATGAGGTCATCCGCATCATCCGCGAGGAGGACGAGCCGAAGCCGGTCATGATGGCGCGCTGGGATCTCACCGACAATCAGGTCGAGGCGATCCTCAATATGCGGCTGCGCGCCTTGCGCAAGCTGGAAGAGTTCGAGATCCGCAAGGAATTCGACGAACTCACCAAGGAAAAGGGCGAGATCGAGACGCTGCTTTCCTCCGACGACAAGCAGTGGCAGACGGTCGCCTGGGAAATCGGCGAAGTGAAGAAGAAATTCGCCAAGGCGACCGAGATCGGCCGCCGTCGGACCCAGTTTGCCGACGCGCCCGAGACCGACGAGGAAGCGATCCAGCAAGCGATGATCGAGAAGGAACCGATCACTGTCGTCATTTCCGAAAAGGGTTGGATCCGCGCGTTGAAGGGCCATATCGCCGATACGGCGACGCTGACCTTCAAGGAAGGCGACGGCTTGAAGATCGCCTTCCCAGCGCAGACCACGGACAAGATCCTGATCCTCACCACAGGCGGCAAGGCCTTCACCCTCGGCGGCGACAAGCTGCCGGGCGGTCGCGGTCATGGCGAGCCGCTGCGCATCATCGTCGATATGGATAACGACCAGGCGGTGCTGACCGCTTTCGTCCATGATCCCTCGCGCAAGCAGCTGATCGTCTCGACCGCCGGCAACGGCTTCGTCGTTCCCGAAGCCGAGCTGGTCGCCAATACCCGCAAGGGCAAGCAGATCATGAATGTCGGGCTGCCCGAGGAAACCCAGCTGCTCGTGCCCGTCAGCGGCGACCATGTCGCCGTCGTCGGCGAAAACCGCAAGCTGCTGGTCTTCCCGCTGGCCCAGGTGCCGGAAATGTCGCGCGGCAAGGGCGTACGTCTGCAGCGTTACAAGGATGGCGGCATTTCCGACGTTCGCTGCTTCGCGATATCGGACGGCCTCGTCTGGGAAGACAGCGCCGGTCGAACCTTCACGAAGAACAAAGACGAGCTTGCCGAATGGCTGGCCGATCGCGCCACCGCCGGCCGCACCGTGCCGAAGGGTTTCCCGCGTAGCGGCAAATTCGCCGGCTAAAGCATAACAGCGTCCCGCGTCCTTTCAGACGCGCAAAGGACGCCGTAACAATTTGAATTGCTGGATAATTTATCCTTCAATCGATTCTGATTGAAGGAATTATCCAGTAAATTCCGCCCCCGACTCTTGGCGGGCGCAACAACTCCTCTATCTCATTGATGTTACCAAAAATACGAACAGGCCGGCTCGGAAGGCGGACGAGATGGCCGCGGCCCGTGCGCTTGGGGAAGTGCGCGTGCCCTTAACGGAGGAAAATCGATGCCCGCCAGCACCATCAAACTGCATGTCAGCCACACCTACAAAGCGCCGCCCGCCGTCGTTTACGACGCGTGGCTCAACCCCGAAATCGCCCGCCGCTTCCTGTTTGCGACCGATGACGGTCATGTCATTCGCGCCGAAATCGATCCGCACGTCGGCGGCCGTTTCTTCGTCGTCGACCGCCGCCCGACCGGCGACGCCTTTCATCAGGGCGTCTTCCTGGAACTGAAGCGCCCGCAGCGCATGGTCTTCAGCTTCTCCGTCGAGGAGCACGATCACAATTGCGACCGCGTCGAGATCAACATCGAGCCTCTCGGCGGCGGCAGCCGTCTGACGCTGACCCATGAAATGTGCGCCGAATGGGCCGAACACGAGGAAAAGACCCGGCAAGGCTGGGCGCATGTGGTCGAAGGTCTTGGCAGGGAACTGGAGCAGCAGCAGTTCAAGGCTACGGGCTGAGGGGTACGCTGAAATCCCGCAGGAAGCGGGTAGCGCCTTCCTCGTCGATCTCGCCGGCGGCTACCTCTAGTACAAATGCAATGATCTGCGCGTTGTCGGCATTGATGACATAGCGGTTGATGTAGAGAAACGTAAACGCCGCAAGATAGCCTGTGCGCTTGTTTCCATCCACGAATGGGTGGTTTCTGACAATGGCATAGAGATAGGCTGCGGCGAGTACGAAGATGTCTGTCTCGCCGGATGCAGCCTTGTTAAGCGGGCGTGCCAAGCTGGTTTCCAATGCATTGGTATCCCGCAGGCCAGCCAGACCGCCATGCTCGGCAATTTGCTCATCGTGCATATTTTCAATTGCTTGGCGGCTCAGCCACTTAAGCCGTATCATTTTGCGAGTTCGCGGAGCGCCACCCGATATTTTTCCATGCCGATGCGGGCTGCCCGCATTTGCTCGGCAAGGTCGGCGGATTCCGGTACAAGCTGAATATTACCCTCGACCTCTCGCAGTTCGAGGCTGTCGCCGCTGCTCAAGCCCAGCCGCTGCAGTACCTCTTTAGGGATAATAACGCCCTCGGAATTGCCGATCTTTCGAATTGTGACGTTCATCGCCTCATCCTCTGTGTGGTAACGGCGTTATAACACGGCAGCGAAACGGCGACAACGTCCTAACCTGCCATTTGAACGATGCTTTTCCTCCACACTATCCAGACGGAATGGGCTGCGATCGCCGCCACCAGGATGCCGCCGCCGACCAGCGTCATCGGCGCCGGCGTTTCCGCAAAGATCAGCCAGACCCAGATCGGTGCGAGCACGGTTTCGAGCAGGTAGAACATGCCCACCTCCGGCGCGGAGAGGTAACGCGGCCCGGTCGCCAGACACCAGAAGGCGAGTGGCATCATCACCGCGCCGTTAAAGAGGATCCAGGCGGGATGCTCGATCGAAAAACCGCCTGCCGGCATGACCGAGATCAGGCCGATCGCCGCTGGCAGTACCGTCGAAAGCAGCGAGACGAAACCCATCTCCCGGCGTGAGGCGCGGCTGATGGTGATGGCGGCGGCAATGATGAAGGCGGTAAGCAGCGCCATGCTATCGCCGAAAAGATGGCCGCCCGAAAGCCCGTCCCGGACGATCAGGCCGACTCCGAAGATCATCGCCGCCATGGCGAGCAGTGTTGCCAGCGCCGGCCGCTCCTTGAGGAAAATCCAGGAAAGCAGGGCGGCGAACATCGGATTGAAGGCGACGATGAAAACGACATTGGCCGTCGAGGTGTTGAAAACGGCGAGAAGGAAGACCACCGTCGTCAGGCCGTAGAGCAGACCGGTGACGAGGCCCGGCCAGCCCGGCACGAGCACTGGCCATCGCCCCTTGGCGATCCTGAGCGCCGTTGCCACCAGCAGCGTCACGCCAAGGGTCGCGATGCTTCTCGCCGCAAGAATCGACCACAGCTCGCCGTTGGCGAGCCTCATCAGCGGGATATCCACGGAAAGCGCCAGCCCGCCGATCGCCGTCAGCAGCAGGCCCTTCCGATGGTCGGAAAGAGCGGTGGGGAACATTCAGTCGTGGGTGCTCTCGGGCATGGACGAGGGATCGAAGCGTTCCCAGCCGCGCGGGGTCAGATGCTCCTGCGGCTGGAAGCGCGTCTTGTAGTCCATTTTCCGCGACCCTTGAACCCAGTAGCCGAGGTAGACATGCGGCAGCCCCAGCGCTTTCGTGCGTCTGACATGGTCGAGAATCATGAAGGTGCCGAGCGAACGCCGCTCAAGCGCCGGATTGAAATAGGAATAGACCATCGATAACCCGTCGCTCATCGTGTCGGTGAGGGCGGCGGCAAGCAGCTCGCCCTTTGGCCGCTGCTCCAGTCCGGAGCCTTCTTCGCGCCGGCGGTATTCGATGATTCTCGTATTCACATGCGTGTCTTCGACCATGATTGCATAGTCGAGCACGGTCATGTCGGACATACCGCCCTGCTGGTGGCGAAAATCGAGATAGCGTCGGAAGAGCGAATATTGCTCGCTGGAAGGCTGGGCCGCGAATTCGGTGGCGATGACGTCGGAATTCTCGGCAAGCACCCGCTTCATCGATTTCGTCGGCTCGAATTCCTGGGCGAGAATTCGCACGGAAACGCAGGCGCGACAGGATTCGCAGGCCGGGCGATAAGCGATGTTCTGCGAGCGGCGGAAACCGCCCTGCGTCAGGATGTCGTTCATCTCGGCGGCGCGCGGGCCGACCAGATGGGTGAACACCTTGCGCTCCATCTCATGCGGCAGGTACGGACACGCAGCCGGAGCCGTCAGATAAAACTGCGGTGATGGCGTCGTCTGCGTATTCATTTGTCGCGGAAATTTCCTTGTCGAGACCGTGCCGTTTCCTGACAGCATGACCTAAGAATAAAAAACGTCAACAGCGGGGCGCTTTTCGCCCTTCATATCAGTCTTCTAATTTTAGATATGGAGCGCCGGCACCCGCCGGCAAAGAGAAGGCGGAGACTTTATTTCGTCTCCGCCCCGGGATCGCAGTTAGGGTTTCAGCCAAAGTCTCAAGCTGTGCGCACCGTCGCCGTGCCCACCAGCAGGTCGTGGACGAGACGGCTGCGTTCGATGAACAGGCCGGCAAGCAGGATGAGCGGCGTCAGCACCGAGTTGAGGATCCAGAACAGTGCCAGATGCACGATCGCCGTCATGAAATCCATCGGCCGTCCGTCGACGCGCACGATCGCGATTCCCATGGCGCGCATGCCGAGCGAGGCCTGGCTCGGCCCGCCCACAGTCAGGCCGAAGTAAATGCCGGCGACGATGACGAAGAGGGCAGGGTAGAGAAAGAAGCCAAGGCCGAGCGTGACGATCGACAGGAAGAACAGCACGATCGCCGCGGGAATGCAGAGCAGGGCCACGATGACGTAATCGAGAATGAAGGCGAAGACCCGGCGGCTCAACACGCCGCTATAGGCGCGCCAGTCCTCCGGTGCGGCATAAAGCGGATTGGGGTTGTAGCTCATCTCAATCTCCTCAGGAAAAGCGATGCCGCTGATATGGTATCGGCAGGGCAAAATGCAATATTTGCTCTAGATTCGGATGATTTGGGCCGGTTCGGCCCAATCACCGCTTGGCGAGAATTTTCGCCACTTCGACCGCGAAATAGGTGAGGACACCGTCGCATCCGGCCCGCTTGAACGACAGCAGCGTTTCGAGCATCGCCCGCTCGCCGTCGATCCAGCCATTCATCGCCGCCGCCTTGATCTGCGTATATTCGCCGGACACCTGGTAAGCGAAGGTCGGCAGGCCGAAGGCCTCCTTCATCCGCCAGCAGATATCGAGATAGGGCAGGCCGGGCTTGACCATCAGCATGTCGGCGCCTTCCTCGACGTCGAGGGCCGCATCGCGGATCGCCTCGGTGCCGTTGGCGGGGTCGATATAATAGGTCTTCTTATCACCTTTCAGCAGCCCGCCAGTCGAGATCGCCTCGCGATAGGGACCGTAGAAGGCAGAGGCGAATTTCGTCGCATAGCTCATGATGCCGACGCTCTGGTGGCCGGCGGCGTCGAGCGCCATGCGGATTGCGCCGATGCGCCCGTCCATCATCTCCGACGGCGCAATGATGTCGGCGCCGGCATCCGCCTGCATCACGGCGGCGCGCGCCACCTGGTCGACCGTCTCGTCGTTGACGATCTCGCTGCCTCTGAGGATGCCGTCATGGCCGTGGCTGGTGAAGGGATCGAGCGCGACATCGGTAATGATGCCGATATTGGGCACCGCCTTCTTGATCGCCGCCGTCGCCTGATTGATCAGGTTGTTGGCTTCGAGGCTGTTCGAACCGGTCTCGTCGCGCAGCTCCATCTCGATATTCGGAAAGGTGGCAAGGGCCGGAATGCCGAGGCCGGCCGCTTCCCGCGCCGCTTCGACCGCCTTGTCGATGCTCATCCGGTTGACGCCCGGCATGGCCGGGATCGGATCGATGATGCCGGAACCCGGCACGATGAAGATCGGCCAGATCAGGTCGTCGACCGTCAGCCGGTTTTCCTGCACCAGCCGGCGTGTCCAGTCCGCCTTGCGGTTGCGCCGCATGCGGCGATGACCGGTGATGTCGTCGACGAGATGCGTCCTGTCCTGCATGATATCTGTCCTTGGCCCATTCCATTTATCGGAGCGCTCATTATCATGGCGCCTGGAAAATCCAAACCGGACGATTGGCCGCGGCGGAAAAACCTCTGGCGCATAACCCGAAAATCGGGCTCGATTTTCGGGTTATGCGCCAACTCAATGTTATAGAGCGTCCCTGGCGCGTCTTGTCAGACGCTCGGACGCCCTTGTGAAGATGCAACCCCAAACCGATGTCTGCGCTATGGAAACCGAATCCCCAACGATACCGAAACGCACACTGGCGGATATCCTCTTCATTCTCTTCCTGAGACTGGTTGCCGTCTCCTGCTTCTGGTTCGGCCTGCAATATTGGGCGATGCTCGTCGGCTATTCGCTGGTCGGCGCCGGCCGCTTCGATCTTTTGAGCCTGCCGTGGAAGGTGGCGAGCACCAGCCTTGCCGTGCTCTTCCCCGTCGCCTCCCTCGGCCTCTGGCTGACCGTCTCCTGGGGGCCGGTCATCTGGGTGCTGGCGGCTGGCGGACAAATCCTCATGTATGGCCTGCTGCCGGATATTTTCGGCCCCAACCAGCTGATCATCCTGCTGCATGTGATTGTCGCCGTCGTCTACTTGATTTTCCGCCTGCTGCTCTGGCTGGAAAAGCGCCGGCATCGCCGCCAGGTAAGTGTTGATTTACCCTGAGACAACGTGGAGTTACCGGTAAGGCTCCGTTAAGCCTGCGGTTTAAGTCGAATTTTATATGTATTCGATAGGGTCTCACTCAAGGCGGGAAGAAAACACACCGCCAAACAAACAGTGAGGCAGTCAATATGAACACGAAAATCAAGCCGCAGGCGGTATCGACCTTCCGTGACCAGCAGGACCACGACATCCGTGATCTTTACATGGAATCCCTTCATCTCGTTGAACGTCTGCACCGTCGTCTTCTCGACGTCATCAAGGACGAATTCGACCGTCAGGGTCGCAGCGACGTCAACGCCATCCAGGCGCTGCTCCTTTTCAACATCGGCAATTCCGAGCTGACCGCCGGCGAGCTGCGCTCGCGTGGTTACTATCTCGGCTCCAACGTCTCCTACAACGTCAAAAAGCTGGTCGATCTCGGTTTCATCAACCACCAGCGCTCGCGCATCGACCGCCGCTCGGTCCGCATCAGCCTGACCGAAACCGGCCAGGATATCGCCGAAACGGTGGCCAAGCTCTACGAACGCCACATCGCCTCGATCGACAAGGTCGGCGGCATCGGCACCGACGAGTTCACGCAGATGAACAAACTGCTCCAGCGTCTGGACCGCTTCTGGAACGACCAGATCCTGTATCGCCTCTGAGATCCCTGACCTCCTTTCAGGGTTAATCAAAACCGGATGCGTCCCTGCGCGTCCGGTTTTTGCCGTTTGCTCTCGCGTGGCATCTTTGCAACGCATGGCAGGCAAGCGCAAAGGCCTGTATTCAAGCCGTTTTTTAGCCGTTATTAACCGGCACGCTTTACCCCGCCATATGGTTCGTTGCGCCCTGTTTCCGGCATTCGGCAAGTCCGTCTTCCCACTGGCAACACGAATTGGCCATATTGGTGTGGCAGCGGAAGGCTTAACAACCGGCGCTTTCAATAGACCGATCAGGAATGTTCAGGCTGCCGCATCGCAATCTTGTGATGGGGCAAGCGGAATCTTTCGGTGTGCCGGGACAACGAATGGATTGGGATCTGCGTTAAAGCGCAGTGATATCGCAAAAGGCCGCAGGTTTTCTTTATAGCGGCATTCAGTGGTTGGGACTATGTCAAAGAAAAACGGAATTGAAGCTCTTTCGCGCCGCGCCTTCCTTGCGTCCGCGGCAACGGTTGGCGCCAGCGCGCTTGCCGCGCCGGCATTCGCGCAATCGGCGCTCGATACGCTGATCAATGCGCCGCGCCGCGGCAACTGGGACGACCAGTTCGACGCCAAGGCGGCGTCGCGCACGGCGACCGCCATGGTTTCCAACACGCCGATCCTTGGGCCCCAATCGGTCGCGAGCGCCCAGCAGGCGATCATGCAGTATCAGCAGATCGCCGCAGCCGGTGGCTGGCCTGAGGTCAACCCCGGTGACCAGCGCCTGCAGCTCGGGGTCAGCTCTCCAGCCGTCCAGGCGCTGCGCCAGCGCCTTGCGATCACCGGCGACCTGCCGCGCGAGGCCGGCCTGTCCAACGCCTTCGATTCCTATGTCGACGGCGCCGTCAAGCGCTTTCAGGCGCGTCACGGCCTGCCGGCGGATGGCGTTCTCGGCGAATTCACGCTGAAGGCGATGAACATCCCCGCCGATGTCCGCCTGCAGCAGCTGAACACCAATGTCGTCCGTCTGCAGACCTTCCCTGAAGACTTGGGCCGCCGTCACCTGATGGTCAACATCCCGGCAGCCTATGTGGAGGCTGTTGAAGACGGCAGTGTCGCGACGCGCCACACAGCGGTTGTCGGCCGCTTGAGCCGCCCGACGCATCTCGTCAATTCGAAGATCTACGAGGTCATCCTCAATCCTTACTGGACGGCACCACGCTCGATTGTCGAGAAGGACATCATGCCGCTGATGCGCAAGGATCCGACCTATCTCGAAAAGAATGCCATTCGTCTGCTCGACGGCAAGGGCAATGAAGTCGCCCCCGAGACTATCGACTGGAACGGCGAGGCGCCGAACCTGATGTTCCGTCAGGACCCCGGCAAGACCAACGCCATGGCGTCGACGAAGATCAACTTCTACAACAAGAACGGCGAGTACATGCACGACACGCCGCAGCAGGGCCTGTTCAACAAGCTGATGCGCTTCGAATCGTCGGGCTGCGTCCGCGTCCAGAACGTGCGCGACTTGTCGAACTGGCTCTTGCGCGAGACCCCCGGCTGGAACCGCCAGCAGATGGAGCAGGTGATCGCAACCGGCGTCAACACGCCGGTCAAGCTCGCCACGGAAGTTCCGGTCTATTTCGTCTACATCTCTGCTTGGGGCATGCCCGACGGCATCGTCCAGTTCCGCGACGACATCTATCAGATGGACGGCAATGCCGAGCTGGCGCTCGACACCACGGCGGGAATGGAACAGCCGGTCCAGTAAGCGGCGACCTCTGCATCGCAATCTGAAAACCGCGCTTTCCGGCGCGGTTTTTCTTATGTGCGCAAAGGCGCTGCCTGCTACGGCGTCAGGCTTCGGTGTCGTACGACCGCAAAAGAGCGCAAGCGCGCGCTTTGCTCAGCAAATGTCGTTCTTCGTATTGCCCTCGCCACGGCGGAAGGCTAATACCTCAGCGCATTCCAGTTGAGGAGCCCGCCCATGACCAATGCTTCCACCGAATCCTTCTTCAATCGCTCGCTTGCGGACGTCGATCCGGACATTTTCGGCGCGATCGGAAAGGAACTCGGTCGCCAACGGCACGAGATCGAACTGATCGCTTCTGAGAACATCGTCTCCCGCGCCGTGCTGGAAGCCCAGGGCTCCATCATGACCAACAAATATGCCGAGGGTTATCCCGGCAAGCGTTATTACGGCGGCTGCCAGTTCGTCGACATCGCCGAGGAACTGGCGATCGAGCGCGCCAAGAAGCTGTTCGGCGTCAATTTCGCCAACGTCCAGCCGAATTCCGGTTCGCAGATGAACCAGGCCGTATTCCTGGCGCTGCTGCAGCCCGGCGACACCTTCATGGGTCTCGACCTGAATTCGGGCGGTCATCTCACGCATGGTTCGCCGGTCAACATGTCCGGCAAGTGGTTCAATGTCGTCTCCTACGGCGTACGCGAAGGCGACAACCTGCTCGACATGGATGAAGTCGCCCGCAAGGCCGAGGAAACCAAGCCGAAGCTCATCATCGCCGGCGGCACTGCCTATTCCCGCATCTGGGACTGGAAGCGCTTCCGCGAGATCGCTGACTCTGTCGGCGCCTATCTGATGGTCGACATGGCCCACATCGCCGGTCTTGTCGCCGGTGGCGTTCATCCGTCGCCGTTCCCGCATTGCCATGTCGCGACGACGACGACCCACAAGTCGCTGCGCGGCCCGCGCGGCGGCGTCATCCTCACCAATGACGAGGATCTGGCGAAGAAGTTCAATTCGGCTGTCTTCCCTGGCCTGCAGGGTGGCCCGCTGATGCACATCATTGCCGCCAAGGCTGTGGCCTTCAAAGAGGCGCTGCAGCCGGAATTCAAGGATTATGCCGCCCAGGTGGTCAAGAACGCCAAGGCGCTGGCCGAAACGCTGATATCGGGTGGCCTTGACGTCGTCTCCGGCGGCACCGACAACCACCTGATGCTGGTCGACCTTCGCAAGAAAAATGCCACCGGCAAGCGCGCAGAGGCAGCCCTCGGCCGCGCCTATGTCACCTGCAACAAGAACGGCATTCCCTTCGATCCGGAAAAGCCCTTCGTCACCTCGGGTGTGCGCCTCGGCGCGCCTGCTGGAACGACCCGCGGCTTCAAGGAAGCGGAGTTCCGCGAGATCGGCAATCTGATCGTCGAGGTTCTCGACGGTCTGAAGGTCGCCAATTCCGATGAAGGCAATGCCGCCGTCGAAGCCGCCGTGCGCGGCAAGGTGGTCAGCCTCACCGACCGCTTCCCCATGTATGATTACTTGGGATAAGGAGCAGGGATGCGCTGCCCCTATTGCGGTTCGGAAGATACCCAGGTCAAGGATTCGCGCCCGGCGGAGGACAACACGTCCATCCGCCGGCGGCGTATCTGTCCCGATTGCGGCGGCCGCTTCACCACGTTCGAACGTGTGCAACTGCGCGAGTTGATGGTCATCAAGAAGACCGGCCGCAAAGTGCCCTTCGACCGCGACAAGCTGGTGCGCTCCTTCGAGGTGGCGCTGCGCAAACGCCCGGTCGAGCGGGACCGCATCGAGCGCGCCGTGTCCGGCATCGTGCGCCGGCTTGAAAGCTCCGGCGAGACCGAGATCTCCTCCGAGCAGATCGGCCTGCAGGTGCTGGAAGCCATGAAGAGCCTCGATGATGTCGGCTTCGTGCGCTACGCCTCGGTCTATCGGGATTTCTCGCTTGCCGAGGATTTCGAGAAGGTCATTTCCGAAATCAACGCCAAGATCGCCCGCGACCCGCTGGACAGGTGAGCCATGAGCATCACGCCGCATGACGAACGTTTCATGGCGGCGGCGATTCGCCTGTCGCGCTGGCATCTCGGCCGCACCGCCACCAATCCTTCCGTCGGCTGTCTGATCGTCAAGGACGGCGTCATCGTCGGCCGTGCGGTGACGGCGCTCAGTGGCCGCCCGCATGCCGAGACGCAGGCGCTCGCTGAGGCCGGCGCGCTCGCCCGCGGCGCCACCGCTTATGTGACGCTCGAACCCTGCTCGCATCACGGCAAGACGCCGCCCTGCGCCGAGGCGCTGATCGCCTATGGCGTTGCTCGCGTCGTCATCAGCGTCACCGATCCCGATCCGCGGGTCTCCGGTCGCGGCATCGCCGTGCTGCGCGAAGCCGGCATAGAGGTGGATGCCGGCGTGCTGGAGGCTGAAGGCAGGCACTCGCTTGCCGCCTATCTCACCCGCCAGACGAAGAACCGGCCCTATGTGACTCTCAAACTTGCCGTTTCCGCCGATGGCATGATCGGCCGCGAAGGGGAGGGGCAGGTAGCGATAACAGGCCCGGAGGCCCGCGCCCAGGTGCAGGCGCTGCGCGCCGAAACCGATGCCATCCTGGTCGGCATCGGTACCGCGATTGCGGATGATCCGCTGCTGACTGTGCGTTCGCCAGGTCTTGAATCGCAATCGCCGATCCGCATCGTCCTCGATCCTTCCCTGGCATTGCCGCCGACCAGCAAGCTCGTCGCGACGGCGCGGGAAGTGCCGGTTATCGTGGTGGCGAGCGAGGAAGTGTGGCCGTTGTCGGCGGATGCGGAGGGGCTACCCCCCTCTGTCCTGCCGGACATCTCGCCCACAAGGGGGGAGATCGGCAAGGAGCCTGCTCCGCGTTCTCCAGCTTCCCATGATGATGGTTTCGCCTCCAGGCAAGATGTGGGGCAAGAGGCTAGCCCCCAGCCAATCTCCCCACCTGTGGGGGAGATGCCCGGCAGGGCAGAGGGGGGTAACCCACCCGCAGGCGTCACAGACATGGACTCCCGCCGCGCAGCCCTCGAAGCCGCAGGCGTCGAAGTCGTCCATTGCAATCCCTATCATCCGGAAGTCCTGTTGTCGGCACTCGCGACGCGCGGTATTTCCTCGCTTCTGGTCGAGGGCGGTGCAAAGACGGCGCGGCTTTTCCTCGAGGCTGGCCTTGTGGACCGCATCCAGCTTTATCAAGCGCCTGTTGTGATCGGCGAGCGCGGTATTGAATCCCCGCTTGATGCTACCGACATACCATCGGGTTTTGCCCATACGGGCACGCTGATGTTCGGCGGCGATCGCCTGGACGAATACGAAAGAGGGCTTTGATGTTCACCGGAATAGTCACCGATATCGGTACGATCGAATCCGTTTCACCGCTGAAGGAGGGCATCAAGCTCCGCGTTGCGACGAGTTACGACCCGGCGACCATCGATATGGGCGCATCCATCTCTCACTCCGGCATCTGCCTCACCGTCACCGGCCTGCCGCCGGAAGGCAGCAACGGCCGCTGGTTCGAGGTCGAGGCCTGGGAAGAGGCGCTGCGGCTGACGACGATCGCCACTTGGCAGGAGGGCAGCCGTATCAATCTCGAACGGTCGCTGAAGATCGGCGATGAACTCGGCGGCCACATCGTTTCCGGCCATGTCGACGGCAAGGCGGAAATCCTCTCGGTGACATCAGAGGGCGACGCCACACGCTACCGTCTGCGCGCGCCCGAACATCTGGCGAAATTCGTCGCCCCCAAGGGTTCGCTTGCTCTCGACGGTACTTCGTTAACGGTCAATGCCGTCGACGGCACGGATTTCGATGTGCTGCTCATCCGCCACACGCTCGAGGTCACCACCTGGGGTGATCGCAAGGCCGGCGATTTCGTCAATTTCGAAGTCGACACCATGGCGCGTTACGCCGCCCGGCTGGCGGAATTCCCGAGCACTTGAATCAAAACCTGTAACGGTTTCTAGGGTCACACCACGACTGGCATGCTGGGCGCGAAACATCATCAGGCGCTCGTCGACGCATCCAACTGCATGTCTGCGACGCGGCGCCAGCCCCCGATAGCTCACCAATCCGGGGACAGCTTCGTCAGATACTGGCCGTAGGCACTCTTGCCGAGCTTGTCCGCGAGCTTGGCGAGGTCGTCCTGCGAGATGTAACCCATGCGCCAGGCGACCTCTTCGGGGCAGGCGATCTTGAAGCCCTGGCGTTTCTCCAGCGTGCTGACGAAACCTGCGGCATCGAGCAGGCTGTCCGGCGTGCCGGTGTCGAGCCAGGCATAGCCCCGGCCCATCAGCTCCACGAAAAGCTGGCCGCGCTCGAGATAGGTGCGGTTGACATCGGTGATTTCCAATTCGCCGCGCGGTGACGGCTTCAGGTTGGCGGCGATATCGACCACCTGCTGGTCGTAGAAATAGAGGCCGGTCACCGCCCAGTTCGATTTTGGCTTCTTCGGCTTCTCCTCGATCGACAGGGCATTCATCTTTTTGTCAAAGCCGACAACGCCATAGCGTTCCGGATCGGTGACGTGATAGGCGAACACCGTTGCGCCTTCCCGCCGACCCGTGCCGGATTTCATGATTTCCGGCAGTCCGTGCCCGTAGAAGATGTTGTCGCCGAGAACGAGTGCCGAGCTGTCGCCGTGCACGAAGTCGGCGCCGATGATGAAAGCCTGGGCGAGGCCGTCCGGGCTCGGCTGTACGGCATAGGTCAGCGAGATTCCCCATTGCGAGCCGTCCCCAAGAAGGCGCTTGAAGGCTTCGACGTCGTGAGGCGTGGTGATGATCAGCAACTCCCTGATGCCTGCGAGCATGAGCGTCGTTAGCGGATAGTAGATCATCGGCTTGTCGTAGACCGGCATCAACTGTTTCGAAACGGCCTGCGTGATCGGATGCAGACGCGTGCCTGTGCCGCCGGCGAGAATAATTCCCTTCATGCCCATCTCCTTAAAGACCCTTATTCAAAAGGTCTTGCATGACAAAAGTCATGGACTGCTTCCACTCCGGCAGCCGGATTCCATAGGTTCTGGCGAGCTTGTCGCCGTTGAGACGTGAATTGGCGGGCCGCTTCGCCGGTGTCGGATAGTCCGCCGTCGGGATGCGCTCGACGCCGACGTTTCTGCCGCCGGATTTAGAAAGCTCCGTGAATATCTCTTCGGCGAAGTCCGCCCAGCTTGCCTCGCCGCTGCCGGTCAGGTGAAAGGTGCCGCGCAGCGATGGCGCAGGGTCCGCTACGATACGGGATGCGATCGCAAGAATCGCGTCGGCGATGTCGAGTGCCGAGGTCGGGCATCCTGTCTGATCGGCGACGACGCGAAGATGATCGCGCGTCTCGGAAAGCCGCAGCATCGTTTTCAGGAAGTTTGCGCCAAAGGGCGAATAGACCCAGGCGGTACGCAAGATGACGTGGTTCGGGTTCGCCGCCGCGACGGCCTTCTCGCCCGCGAGCTTCGAACGCCCATAGACGGAGATCGGCGCCGTCGCATCCTCTTCGGAATACGCTGAGGCCTTGTCGCCGCTGAAGACGTAGTCGGTCGAAATGTGGATGACCGGGGCCCCGATCCGCGCAGCAGCCTCGGCAACCGCCCCGGCGCCTGCTGCGTTGACGGAAAAAGCAAGCTCGGGTTCGCTCTCGGCCTTGTCGACCGCCGTATAGGCAGCCGCCGAGACGATCACATCCGGCCGCAGAGCCGAGAAGGCGGCTGCGATGCTTGCAGGATCCGCGAGGTCCATTTCCGGGCGCCCGACCGCGCTGATTTCGACGCCCATTTCAGCGCCCCGTCTGAGCAGCGACTGAACGACCTGGCCCTGTTTGCCGGTGACGGCAATGCGCATCGCTTATCGTCCCTTGAAAACGCCGAGGCGTTCGCCGGAGTAGACATTTTCGCGCAGCGGCCTCCACCACCATTCGTTTTCCAAGTACCAGTGCACGGTCTTCTCGATGCCGGTTTCGAAGGTCTCTTGCGCCTTCCAGCCGAGTTCGCTTTCGAGTTTGGAGGCATCGATCGCATAGCGTGCGTCGTGTCCGGGGCGGTCCGTGACGTTGGTGATCAGGCGTGCATGCGGTCCCTTGTCACTGCAGACGCCGTCGAGAATAGCGCAGATGCGATGAACGACATCGATGTTCCTGCGCTCATTGCGGCCGCCCACATTGTATTTTTCGCCGGGGCGCCCACTGGATGCGATCGTGAAGAGCGCGCGGGCGTGGTCTTCGACATAGAGCCAGTCGCGGACATTCGCGCCATTGCCGTAAACCGGAAGAGGCTTGCCCTCCAGTGCGTTCAGGATCATTAGCGGAATGAGCTTTTCGGGGAAATGGAACGGGCCGTAGTTGTTGGAGCAATTCGAGACAACGACGGGCAGGCCGTAGGTGCGGTGCCAGGCGATCGCCAGATGGTCGCTGGCGGCCTTGGAGGCGGAGTAGGGCGAGGACGGGTCGTAAGGCGTCGTCTCCTCGAAGAGGCCCTCGTCGCCGAGCGAGCCGTAGACCTCGTCCGTCGAGACATGCAGAAAGCGGAAGGCACTCTTGCGGCGAGCGTCGAGCCCATCCCAATAGTGCCGTGCGGCATCCAGCAGGCTGAATGTGCCGACGATGTTGGTCTGAATGAAATCGTCCGCGCCCGAGATCGAGCGGTCGACATGGCTCTCTGCCGCGAGATGCATGACGATATCAGGGCGGAAGGACGCGAATGCTTCCTGCATCCTGGCGCGGTCGCAGATGTCGGCCTGCAGGAATTGATAGTTCGGCGCCGATTCGACGGATTTCAGCGATGCCAGATTGCCGGCATAGGTCAGCGTGTCGACATTCAGCACCTCGGCGCCGATCTCGCTGACGAGATGGCGCACCAATGCCGATCCGATGAAGCCCGCTCCGCCCGTGACCAGTATGCGCATCGTCGATCAATCCCTGGGTTGCTGTGCTGAACAGGAAAAATGGCCTGGCAGGTCGGCGAGCCGCGGCAGTATCTTGTCCTTGTCGGACAATACCATGTCTCTCTCATAGAAGGGCCAGCGGATACCGATCGCCGGATCGTTCCACGCGATGCCCCGATCATGCTGCGGGCTGTAGGGTGCGGTTACCTTGTAGCTGATGACGCTGTTCGGCTCGAGCGTTGCGAATCCGTGTGCGAAACCGGCCGGTACCCAGAGCTGCATACCATTTTCCGGCGAGAGCTCCTGAGAGAGCCACTTACCGAAGCTCGGCGATCCCTCGCGGATATCGACGATGATATCCATGATCCGCCCGGCAAGACAGCGCACCAGCTTGCCCTGTGCGAAGGGCGGTATCTGGAAATGCAGCCCCCGGACGGTGCCGGTCTGCGCCGAAAGCGATTCATTGTCCTGGATGAACGTGACGTCGGCCACATTTTCCCGGAACCAGGCATCCTTGAATACTTCGGAGAAGTAGCCGCGGTGATCGCCGAAGCGCGGCGGCGTGATCGCAATGATGCCCTCGATGGCCGTGGTCTCAATACGCATGACTTACCTTTTTGCGGCCTTTATCAAGCGCCCGCCCTCATGACGCTCATCAGCATGTCCGCCTGCGAGCGGCTTCGCATGGCCGCAAGGCCTGCCGCGGCAATGGCATCGCGCTCGTCGGCATCTGCGATCAGCTTGTAGCAGCGCTCGATCATGTCGTCATAGGGCTCAATTGCCAAGCCGCCGATGAAGGGCTGAAGGTCCGGATCGCGGATGTCGCCTTCAGTCAGCACGCAAACGCGATTGGCGAGCAGATAGGAAATGCGCACGATCTCGAAGACGCCGCTCGCATAATGATGGATGTTGATCACGATCTTGGCGCGGGCAATCGCCGCATCGCGTTCCGCGCCGTAGATGTTGAAGAGGTGCGCGACCTCGAGCCCGCCGTCCTTCAGCGTCTTCAGGATATGGTGGCGGCGTTCGTTCATCGAGCCGTAGAAGAGCACGTCGATATCTTTGACGGTGGCGTGCTGTATCTGGCTGAGGCAGCCGCTATAGCCGATCTCGAGCACGCCGGCGTGATCAATGCCCTTGGCGGCGAGATTCTCCCGGTTGCGCGGGCTGTAGTCGAGAACCGGAAGCGACTTCAGGATCGAGGTGTAGCGCGAATTGATCCAGATGCTTTCTTCGGACACCTGCTCGAGATTGATGACGACGCTGTCGTTCGGCAGATGGCTGACGATTTCAGCGGGGAGAAGATTCCCGCCATAGATGATCGGCGCACGGCCGGCGAATGCGTTCATGTCCCGGGTGATCGGTGCCGAGCCGCCGAGTTCCTCGAAGGCGCCCTGTAGGCCAAGCGCGACTTCGTCGAAGGCATGGCTGTGATTGTAGTTGTCGGGCGTCACGATCCAGATGCAATGACGGTCCCTGTGTGCCTGCCATCCGCCGGCAAAGGGCTGCAACTGGTTGCGGAGCGGCTGCTCGATCTTCGGCGCGGCTGATATAGCGGGCCTTTCCGTCCGCATCGGCTGCTGTGGTACTGGGGAAGCGCCTGACGCCTGCGGGGCATAGGCGCGCATCAATTCGCGGCCGCCGATAAATTGGCCGCGCGGCATCCAGCCGGGCGGATCATCAGCCCCCCAGATAAGGTGCGGCTGCTTGATCAATGGTTGACGGCCCTCCTGCCAAGAGGTCAAGTGGGCCTGGTCGCGGCTCTGAAGAAAAGCCTCCTTGGCGGCGAAGAGACCATGCAGCATCCGGCCGAGGCGGACGCCGAACTTCCACTCGAAATGGGCCGGCGCCGGCACGAAGGCGGCGATCTTCAATCCTTTGGCAGCAGCCTGCTGGACATAGAGCCCGAGCAGACGCTCGATCACGAAGGGGCGCATCGTCGCGTTGGCGTCGCGTGAATACTGCGCCGAACCGGCATAGGCAGTGCCCGCCGGCGTGCCGAGGCGCGCTTCATTTTCCAGCGATCCCAGAATACGTTCGCAGAAGGCGAAGTATCCGGACCAGAACTTCCTGTTGCCGCAGAAATAGTTGCAGAACGCGAAGGCGGTTTTGTCCTGCGGCGGTGCGATCGGATAGCCGAGCTCCTGGATATGCAGGAAGATCGGATCCATGCCTGGATGGCCGCCAAGCAGCGAATGTTCCCAGACGTTGCTGTAGATCGCGGCGTGGCCGATCAGTGGATTGTAGAGATAGGCATCCGCACCTTCCGCCCTTGCCTTTTCCGCCTCGGTGACAAAAGATGGGAAGCTCGTGACGGACTTCATCTCGAATTTGCTGGAGAGCAGCCCCCAAAACACGTCGTCGCCGAGGCCGATCGCCTCGTGATGCTGATGCAGCGTGAGGAAGAGTTCATATTCGCGGGTCGTAGCCTGCGTATTGAACGAGATGTCGAGCGGCATGGCAGCCGCATCGAGCTGGCTGCGCTGCGAGGGATCGAGATAAGGCTGATAGACAATGACGGATCCAGTGCCCGCAGCCTTCTCCGTGAGAAGCGCCAGATCAGGAAGACCGGCCGGCAAAGAAGAAATGGGCTGATTGATCGTCAAGGTATTGTCCTTCGCGAAGGGCTGCCGTCTGTATGGGAAATCCGCAGAACGGCAACTCGAGCCTGTTTGGTGCCTACTATTTGAGGTGAAGCTTGCGCCACACTGTTCGCAGAACTTTCACTGGTCAGCCTGGCGGGAGTGTGGGAGCTCGACTATCTGGGGTCGGCTTTTTCTAGCCAGCTTCATTGGCTCAGCCGCTTCTGCTGCCAGTATCGCAAAGAGTTGCGATTTTACGTTGGGCCGCCTCGGTTTATACGCCGCTTTTGTAGACCCCATCATTCGATACGGTCGCTATTTCTCCGAACAAGGACCCAGGTAAGCTATTGCCATAGAGTTCGGCTATCCGTTTGATTAGAAGATAGCTTCCCAGACGCTCCTGGCAAAATGAGATCGCACGTTTCTGCACGGGGTCTTCGGATTGAAACGGTTGATATCGTTTCGCAAATTCAAAAGACGGCGCCACAAGGCGCACAAAAGTATCCAGCCACCAGTCCGTCGGATACGTGCCGAGTTCAATGCCTCCAGGAACGAAAGTGCTGGAATTAAAAAATTGCAAAGCTTCGGCTTGCGTTAAAGTGTTTGCTTCGATTGCAAACGCTGTATATCGCAGGAAGTCAACAATATTGTGGAAGCGTGCATAGTGTTGAGATATGTTATGGAGATTTAATGGCCGAGGTAAGAAGAAGCTTTCTGTAAAAATCGCCGGATTCTCCGGTTTTATGATTCCTACTTCTTCTGAGGTTGCTGTATTCATCCCGGGATATTCGGGATTTGGTGTTCCTATTTTTAGTCGTGTTAAAAATTTACGATACTGCCAGATAGTAATGTTGCGAGGCTTTGCTGCTTCTTCGGAAACGACTTTCGCGATTACGATCGTTCCCAGCGATCCTGACAATTTCGCGTGAATCTCCTCCGGCTCGCTGAAAAAATCATAGCCGGCAATGACATCCATTCCCTTGTTGTCCAAAGGAGGTTTAGAATTGAGCCATATGATTTTCGAGCCCTCGGGAGGAGGGTAGCTCGGCAAATCCTTGTGGCAAACAATGAAAATGGTCATATTTGTGATCAGCCTCTTATGGATGGGGAGTTTCTGCCGGCTGCAATTACCACGCGGCTCGCCCGTCAATGCTTAGTTGTGTCAAGGTGGCGGACGGCAGTATTCCAAGCGTTTCTGCCTCTTGTCAGCGACTCTAAAGTGCGTTCCTTGCGCGTAGCAGGTGCGAAGTCCGGACCCATCCGGGGATGAAGTTGGGTGTCGCAAGTTGAGGGTGTCGATATCCATTTTCTTAAACTTGCCGTTGCTGTTGGCGATGGCGGCAAATGTCAGCAAGCCCGCAATGGCGCGCGCTATGTTGCCCGCTTGGTGGAATTCCCTACCGCGAAAACTGAATGATCTCGCCATTGTACTGTGTGCGCGCCGTCTCGCGGAAGCCGAGCTTGGCTGCGACCCGCAGCGAGGCCTGGTTCTCGGGGCTGATGATGCAGCTCATCGGTTTTCCTGGGAAATGCGTTTCCGCCCAGCCGATCAGGACGGTCAGCGCCTCGGTGGCATAACCGCAGCCGTGCGCCGAAGGCATCAGCGCCCAGCCTACCTCCATCGTCCCCTCGATCGAGGGTTCCATCTCGCGCCGGGCTTCGAGGAAGCCCGCTTCGCCGATGAACCGGCCGCTCTCCTTTTCGACGATCGCCAGAAAGCCGAAGCCCATATGGTGCCACATGCCGGCAATGCGCAGCATGCGGCTCCAGCTCTGCTCGCGTGTCGACGGCACGCCGGTGATGAAGCGCACGACATGCTCGTCCGCCCATAGTGCCGCATGCGCGTCGAAATCGTCGAGGCGGTGAGGGCGAATCGTCAGCCGCGCCGTTTCGAGAGTCGGAATGTCGGTCACATCGGATCCTTCATGCGCCGGGCTCGCCGTCCCAATAGTCGAGATCGCCTTCCGGCCGTCCGATGTGGCGGAAGCGCCCGGTTTTTGTACCGTCTCTATTGGTCTTGGCAAGGAACTTTCCGGAATCTGGATATTCGACGATCTCGGTCTTCGCCATGGTCGAGATGCCGAGATAGACGAGTGTGGCCGTGCCGGTGTTGATGATCTGGTGCGCCGTTTCCGGTCCGCCTGCCGGCGCGCCAAGCACGTCGCCAGCCTTGATCGCATGGCGCGCGTCGCCGAAGCGGTATTCGCCGGCGCCCGCGATCACATAGAAGAGCTCGTCTTCGACGTGATGGTTGTGGAAGGGACAGCCCGATTTGCCGGGCGGTACCTCGTTGTAGCTGACGCCGAGCCCGGCCAGGCCAAGTAGCGCGCCGAAAGAGGTGTCGGTGCTTTCATAGAGCTCGCCCTGTTTCCAGTGGTCGAGCTTGAGATCGGCGGTATTGATCACCGCCTTCTGTTCCGTTGCCATGACGTCCTCCTGTTTCAACAAGAGAAGCCGTCATCCCGGGAAAATTCAATGATTATCTGGGCCTATCTCTGATATCCCCAGCATGGGCGGAGAGGAGACCGCCGCCCATGCTATGAGCGCCACGCATCGAACAAGGTGCGCCAGACGCTCGATCCCTTTTAACCCACGCATACCCCCGAAGATCGTTCCGATTTTCGGGGGTATGCGCTGGAGCGTCAGCGGACGTAGAAGGTCAAGCTTCCATCAGCTGCCTGCTCGGCGTTGACGATGTTGCGGACGTCGACGCCTTCGTTGTTGAGCCGGTGGGCAAGCGACCTGTTGGCGTCGATCGAGGCCTGGATGCCGTGAACGGCCTGACCAGAACGTTCCGGTGCCGAGCGCGGACCGGTCGTCTCGTCGTCGAGGTTACGCCAGTTGTGGACCTGCTCGACATTGAAGTCATTGCCGTGGAAGGTCCTGAGTGTCTGCTCGATGCCCTGGGCCGTGTTCATCCCAAGGCTTTCGGCCCGGCTGACGCCGGCAAAGGCGAGGGAAGAGAGGGCGGCAGCGAGGGTGATGGTGAGAACGCGGTGCATGATTGGTATCCTTTCATCTGCTTAGACGGTCGGCTGTCGTTGCAGGGGATCGTCTGCGTCACGACATGGAATTGGCGTTCTCGCATTCGCGATTCAATGGGTTAAGCCACTGAAAATCCATTAAGAATTGTTCATAAAAATTGCCTTCGAATTGCCGCTTTCCGGGCGACCGGGAAAGCTGATTTGAGAGGCTTGCCCAGCTGTGCATCTATAGTGCTGCTATCCCCTTGCAGAATTTCGTCTTTCGTATTGCGGCATCAGGCGAAATTGCTTGCCATTCGGCCGAAGGCATGTTTTGACCGCGGGCTGCCGAGTGGGTAAATGTCCCGCCAACCGAAGGTGAACCATGCCGAGAGAGACCGCTCCCCATATTTTGATCGTTGAGGCCCGCTTCTACGACGACATGGCCGACGCCCTGCTCGAAGGCGCGACCTTCGCATTGACAGAGGCCGGCGCCACCTTCGAGGTCGTCACCGTCCCCGGCGCACTGGAAATTCCGGCAGCGATTGCCATGTCGCTCGATGGAGACGACAATGGCGGAACGCATTATGACGGCTATGTCGCCCTCGGCATGGTCATTCGCGGCGAGACCTATCACTTCGATATCGTGTCGAACGAATCCTCTCGCGCCTTGATGGATCTTGCGGTCAGCGAGTCCCTTGCCATCGGCAACGGCATCCTGACCGTCGAAAACGACGAACAGGCATGGGCGCGCGCGCGCCGCACGGATAAGGACAAGGGCGGATTTGCCGCTCGTGCAGCTCTGACCATGATCGAGCTGAAGCAGAAACTGGGTGCATAACGAATGAACGACGACAAGACGGAACGGCCGGTCAAGACTGCAAACCAGCGGGGCGCTGCCCGTCTTGCTGCCGTTCAGGCACTCTATCAGATGGATGTCGGCGGCACCGGCGTTCTGGAGATCGTCGCCGAATACGAGGCGCACCGTCTTGGCCAGGAACTCGACGGCGCGACCTATCTGAAGGCCGATGTCGCCTGGTTCCGTTCCATCGTTTCCGGCGTCGTGCGCGATCAGGTCCGCCTCGATCCGCTGATTGCCGCAGCCCTGCAGGATGATTGGGCCTTGTCGCGCCTCGACAGCACCGTGCGCGCCATCCTGCGCGCCGGCGTCTTCGAGATCACCGATCGCAAGGACGTTCCGGTGGCGGTCATCGTCACCGAATATGTCGAGATCGCCCAGGCCTTCTTCGATGACGACGAGCCGAAGCTCGTCAACGCTGTGCTCGACCGCATCGCAAAGCAGGTCCGCGGCGAGGCGAAGAAATAAGTCTTTAGCCGCCAAATAATCCCCCTACGTCTTTCTTCGTACCGCAATGGTTTTCGCCCCTTGCGGTCTTGACGCCACGTGATCGACCACGCAATCTCCGCACCGCTTAGCTGTGGCATTTCTGTGGAGAGGAAGGCGATTCGGCGGCGTATCTGCCGGAGAAGGAGTGATCTCCGGCCTATGGGAGGAAAGAGCGAAATGACGATTCTTTTATGCGTAATCGCATGCGGTCTGCTCTCGGTGGTTTATGCCGCCTGGGCAACCCGGTCGGTGCTTGCCGCCGATCAGGGCAATAGCCGCATGCAGGAGATCGCGGGCTATATCCGCGAAGGCGCTCAAGCCTATCTGACGCGCCAGTACAGAACCATTGCCATTGTCGGCGTTGTTGTTTTCATTTTAGCTTGGCTGCTTCTTTCCGGCGAGGCCGCGATCGGCTTCCTGATTGGCGCCGTGCTTTCCGGTGCTGCTGGTTTCATCGGCATGCACGTCTCCGTCCGCGCCAATGTGCGCACCGCCCAGGCGGCTTCCGTCAGCCTTTCCGCCGGCCTCGACATCGCCTTCAAGTCGGGTGCGATCACCGGCATGCTGGTGGCTGGCCTGGCCCTGCTCGGCGTCTCCATCTACTATACGGTATTGACCATCGGGCTCGGCCATGAGAGCGGCTCGCGCGAAGTCATCGATGCGCTGGTGGCGCTCGGCTTCGGCGCGTCGCTGATCTCGATCTTCGCCCGTCTCGGCGGCGGCATCTTCACCAAGGGCGCCGATGTCGGCGGCGATCTGGTCGGCAAGGTCGAAGCCGGCATTCCCGAAGACGATCCGCGCAACCCGGCAACGATTGCCGATAACGTCGGCGACAATGTCGGCGACTGCGCCGGCATGGCCGCCGACCTTTTCGAGACCTATGCGGTCTCTGTCGTCGCCACCATGGTTCTCGCCGCGATCTTCTTTGCCGGCGCGCCGATCCTCCAGTCGGCGATGGTCTATCCGCTGGCGATCTGCGGTGCCTGCATCATCACCTCGATCATCGGCACTTTTTTCGTCAAACTCGGCTCGAACGGCTCGATCATGGGCGCTCTCTACAAGGGCTTGATCGTAACCGGGCTGCTGTCGATCGTCGGCCTTGGTGCTGCCACCTCGCTCACCATTGGCTGGGGATCGATCGGTTCCGTCGGAGGCGCCGATATATCCGGCACGCACCTCTTCCTCTGCGGCATCGTCGGCCTTGTCGTCACTGCGCTGATCGTGGTGATCACCGAATACTACACCGGCACCGGCAAGCGTCCGGTCAATTCGATCGCCCAGGCCTCGGTCACCGGTCACGGCACCAACGTCATCCAGGGCCTGGCCGTTTCGCTGGAATCGACGGCCTTGCCTGCCATCGTCATCGTTGGTGGCATTCTTGCCACCTATCAGCTCGGCGGCCTGTTCGGCACCGGCATTGCGGTCACGGCCATGCTCGGCATCGCCGGAATGATCGTCGCGCTCGACGCGTTCGGACCGGTAACGGACAATGCCGGCGGTATCGCCGAAATGGCGCATCTGCCGCCGGAGGTGCGCAAATCCACCGATGCGCTTGATGCCGTCGGCAATACGACCAAAGCCGTCACCAAGGGCTACGCCATCGGTTCTGCCGGTCTCGGCGCTCTGGTTCTCTTCGCGGCCTACTCTTACGACCTCAAATATTTTGCGGCGAATGGCGACAAGTTCCCATATTTTGCCGGCATCGGCGAAATTTCCTTCGATCTTTCCAACCCTTACGTGGTGGCGGGATTGATCTTTGGAGGTCTCATTCCCTACCTCTTCGGTGGCATCGCCATGACCGCCGTCGGCCGTGCAGCCGGCGCGATCGTCGAGGAAGTCCGCCGTCAGTTCAAGGAAAAGCCCGGCATCATGCAGGGCACGGAAAAGCCGGATTACGGCAGGGCGGTCGACATTCTGACTAAGGCCGCCATCCGTGAGATGATCGTGCCGTCGCTGCTGCCGGTGCTGGCGCCGATCGTCGTCTATTTCGGCGTGCTTCTCATCTCCGGCTCCAAGGCCTCCGCCTTTGCCGCCCTCGGCGCATCGCTGCTAGGCGTCATTATCAACGGCCTCTTCGTCGCCATCTCGATGACATCAGGCGGCGGCGCCTGGGACAACGCCAAGAAGAGCTTCGAAGACGGTTTCGTCGACAAGGACGGCGTGCGTCACATGAAGGGTTCGGATGCGCACAAGGCCTCCGTCACCGGCGATACCGTCGGCGATCCCTACAAGGATACCGCCGGCCCCGCCGTCAACCCGGCGATCAAGATCACCAACATCGTCGCGCTGCTGCTGCTCGCCGTTCTCGCCGGATAAACAACGCCGCCGGCTTGGCACAATTCAAGCCGACACAGCGACCATAAAAAAACCCGCCGGAGCGATCCGGCGGGTTTTCGTATGAGGCGTGTCCGATCAGCGCAGGCTGCTTGGGTTCTGCGGCGTGCCGCCGGCGCCGCCGCCGAACAGGCTGCGGGCAGCACTCGCGGCGCTGCCGCCGGAAAGCATCTGTTGCAGGAAGGTGAGTTCCTTGCCGCCGGTCGGCGTGACGCGTCCGATCGTGTCGAACACCTTGCCGTCCTGCAGCGCATAGTTGGCGCGGCGGCTGACGACGCCGTCCTTGTCGAAATAGATCGCCAGAACGCTCTGATCGACGACCTTCAGTTTCTGGAAGGCGACCGCACGCGTGCGCCGCTGCGAGATGTAGTAGAAGACTTCGCCGTCGAAGGTCGCCGTCGTCGACGGGGTGCCGAGCGAAAGCAGCACCTGCTCGCGGCTGGAGCCTTCCGGAACGAGGTTCAGCGACTGCTGGTCGGCGACGTAGCCGCCGTTGAGAACGGTGCTGGTCTGGCAACCGGAGAGAGCGGTAGTGGAGGCAATTATGAGGGCAATGGCCGCATTGCTGAAGAATTTCATGTCAGACTTGAAATACCGTTTCTTCAACGACATCTACTCCCTGTGAGTGTCGATAGCAGCCATTCTGGGCCTTGCACGCTTTACCTCCTGCAAAACCATTGTGGCCATTCCGGGTCGAATGTCCCGAATTCGCTTCGCTGACGCGTCGAAGGCGTCGTCCCGAAACTGGCCATGAACGGCATTGCAATTCGCGCCTGCTTCGGTAAACCAGCTTTCGAAATCATGCAACAAGGCCAAACGCCAGCCGGCATGAAGAATGAGGCATTTCCGGAAAAAACAATGATCCTCGGGCTCTTCCGCAAGAAAAACAACAATCAAGCGATCGTCGACAGGCAATATGCGGCGTTGGCGGCGGCCGCGCGCATGCCGGAACTCTACGAGCGCCTCAATGTGCCGGATACGGTCATGGGCCGTTTCGAGATGCTGTCGATTGCCATGATTCTGTTTTTTCGCCGCACCCGTGCTTCCGCCACCAGCGGCCAGGAGATCGCCCAGGAGATCGTCGACGCTTTCTTCCAGGATATCGACTATTCGATCCGGGAACTCGGCATCGGCGACAACAGCGTGCCGAAGCGCATGAAGAAGCTCGCCGGCATGTTTTACGGCCGGCTCGAAGCCTATTCGAAGGCGATGGACACAGGCGATGCCGAAGCCCTCGCTCTTGCCCTTCAGCGCAATATCTACCCCGAAACCTCGGCGCCGGCCGATATGTCCGGTCTCGCCGGATGGATGATGGTTGCAGAATCGCATCTGTCCGCCGCGGCCGAAGAGGTAATCGCCACCGGTTCGGCAACGCTCCCGCCGGTCAGCTGAAGGAGGAAACGATGCAGAATGATCGGGACGGTGTTCCCTTCTCCTATCACGTCAAGGTCGGCCATATCTCGGCCAACCCCGTCGAGGTCCATGTCGAAGCCGACGCCAGCGAACTGAAGGCGTTGGCCCGGACCTGGAATGTCGTCTCCGTCGACGATCTCAGCGCCGATCTGCAGATTGCCCGCTGGAAGCGCGACGGCGTGCGCATCAAGGGCCGGGTGAAGGCGAAGATCGTCCAGTCCTGCGTCGTGACGCTGGAACCGGTCGAATCCGCCATCGACGAGAGCTTCGAGCAGATCTTCGTGCCGGAGGGCTCCAAGCTTGCCCGTCAGGCCGGCAACGACGCCGGCGAGATGCTGCTCGATCCAGACGGTCCCGATCTGCCCGAAAACTTTGTCGGCGATACGATCGACGCCGGCGAGGTGGTTGCCGAATTCGCCGCGCTCGCGATCGATCCCTATCCGCGCAAGCAGGGTATCGAATTCTCCGGCCACGTCGAAGACAGCGGCGAGGACGACAAAAAGCCTTCCGCTTTCGCAGCTCTCAAGGACTGGAAAAAGGACTGAAGCCCCTCTGGCATTTGACACAATTCAGTTGTAAGCGACGCCAAAACCGGTATTTTGGCCGAAATTTCGCCCTCGGCGAAAAGAAGGATCAGGGACGCGTGATCAGAATATCTCTCGACCTCATGGGTGGCGACTTTGGTCCCCAGGTTGTCATCCCCGGCGCCGCCAAGGCGTTGGATCGGCATCCGGATATTTCCTTCGTTCTCTACGGTCTCAAGGAACAGTGCGATCCGGTTCTCGCCAAATTTCCGAAACTCAAGGAAAAATCGATCTTTCACGACTGCGAGCTTGCCGTCGCCATGGATGAGAAGCCGAGCCAGGCGCTGCGCCGAGGCCGCTACATCTCCACCATGTGGCGCTCGATCGAGGCGGTGAAGACGGGGGAGGCCGATGTCGCGGTCTCGGCCGGCAATACCGGCGCACTGATGGCGATGGCGAAATTCTGTCTGCGCACGATGGCCAATATCGAGCGTCCGGCGATTGCCGCGATCTGGCCGACGCTGAAGGGTGAGAGCATCGTGCTCGATGTCGGCGCGACGATCGGCGCCGATGCGCAGCAGCTGATGGATTTTGCCCTGATGGGCGGCGCCATGGCGCGCGCGCTTTTCGAAGTCGAACGTCCGACGGTTGGCCTTCTCAACGTCGGCGTCGAGGAGATGAAAGGCCAGGAGGAGGTCAAGGAGGCAGGCCGGCTGTTGCGCGAGGCAAACATCGACTCGCTCGAATATTCCGGCTTCGTCGAGGGCAACGACCTTGGCAAGGGTACGGTCGACGTCGTCGTCACCGAAGGATTCTCCGGCAACATCGCGCTCAAGACCGCCGAAGGCACCGCCAAGCAGATCGGCGAATATCTGCGGGCCGCCATGTCGCGCACGCTGCTCGCCCGTATCGGCTACCTCTTCGCCAAAAGCGCCTTCGACATGCTTCGCGAGAAGCTCGATCCGAGCAAGGTCAATGGCGGCGTGTTTCTCGGCCTGAACGGCATCGTCATCAAGAGCCATGGCGGGGCGAATGCCGAAGGCATCGCAGCCGCCATCGAAGTCGGCTACGACATGGCCAAGAACGGCCTCAATCAGAAAATAGAAAACGATCTTAAGAAATATCATGCCAAGCGGCTGCCCCCGATGGGCCCGGAAGCGGCATGAGCGATGGGGTTCAATCAAAGATGATCCGTTCAGTGGTTCGCGGGTTCGGAGCCGCACTTCCGAAGCGCGTGATGACCAATCGTGACATGGAGGCCATCGTCGACACATCCGACGAATGGATCGTCCAGCGCACCGGCATCCGCCAGCGTTATGTCGCCGGCGATGACGAAACGACGGCGTCGCTCGGCGAGGCCGCCGCACGCGCAGCGCTTGCCAATGGCGGCCTGACACCTGCCGATATCGATCTTGTCATCTGTGCCACCTCGACGCCGGACAACACGTTTCCGGCCACGTCGGTCAACATCCAGAACCGGCTCGGCATGAGTCACGGCTTCGCCTTCGACGTCCAGGCCGTCTGCACCGGTTTCGTCTATGCGGTGACGACCGCGGATGCCTATATCCGCGGCGGGCTGGCAAAGCGCGTTCTCGTCATCGGCGCCGAAACTTTTTCGCGCATTCTCGACTGGAACGACCGTACCACCTGCGTGCTTTTCGGCGACGGCGCCGGCGCGATCATACTCGAAGCGACCGAAGGCAAGGGAACCGTTAGCGATCGCGGCGTGCTGACCGCGCATTTGCGTTCCGACGGCTCGCACAAGGAAAAGCTCTATGTCGATGGCGGACCGTCGACCACCGGCACTGTCGGCAAGCTGCGCATGGAAGGTCGCGAGGTCTTCAAATACGCCGTCGGCATGATCACCGATGTCATTCAGGCGGCTTTCGATTCGACCGGCACCACTGCCGATGACCTCGACTGGCTGGTGCCGCACCAGGCCAATCGCCGCATTATCGACGGTTCGGCGAAAAAGCTGAACATCGATGCCGCGAAGGTGGTCATCACCGTCGACCTGCACGGCAATACGTCGGCCGCCTCGATCCCGTTGGCACTTGCGACCGCTGCCGGCGACGGCCGCATCAAGAAGGGCGACCTGGTGATGCTCGAAGCGATGGGTGGCGGCTTTACCTGGGGTGCGGTTCTGCTGCGCTGGTAGGCACGAATCCTAAAAAACTGGCGGCGAACAAGAGCTTGACCGTAAGGCGCAAGACAAATACTCTTCGTGCGATTTCACAAAATATTTTGTATGGGCGGGGAAACCATGACCGGAAAAACAGTGACGCGAGCAGACCTGGCGGAATCCGTTTTCCGAAAGGTTGGGCTTTCCCGGACCGAATCTGCGGAACTGGTCGAAACCGTCATCGACGAGATCTGCAACGCCATCGTGCGTGGTGAAACCGTCAAGCTTTCCTCCTTCGCCACCTTCCAGGTGCGCGACAAGAACGAACGAATCGGCCGCAACCCGAAGACCGGCGAGGAGGTTCCGATTTCCCCCCGCCGGGTCATGACCTTCAAGGCATCGAACGTGCTGAAGACGCGCATCCTCAAGTCGCATGTTGCTCGCAAGATCAAGCTGAAGCCGCAGAATCCGGCTCCCTGATAATTGGCTTCCCGTTTCGGAAACGGCTTTTTTTCTCCCTCGCACTCTCCATCCTTGTGCGCAACGTCAAGACATGACTTGAATTGTCGGCGCCAAACCGTTGAAATATGATGAGTCGCCGTAGGATCGAGCCGCGAGGTCGCGTAACAGCATGACGTTGGACAAGAGCCCCGATGCCTTTCGCACCATCAGCGAAGTCGCAGACGATCTTGATCTGCCGCAGCATGTGCTGCGCTTCTGGGAGACGCGTTTTCCCCAGATAAAGCCGATGAAGCGCGGCGGCGGCCGTCGCTACTATCGGCCGGAAGATGTCGACCTCCTCAAGGGCATCCGGCATTTGCTCTATGATCACGGCTATACGATCAAGGGTGTGCAGAAGCTTCTGAAGACCAACGGCAACAAGTTCGTCATATCGGTCGGTCATGGCGACCTCGCCAGCGTCGAGGCGCTAGCGTCGGGCGTGCAGGACACGGGTGCTGGGGAACCGCGCGTCGGCTTGGCCGACGAAGACCAGATCGTCGGCCGCGCCAAGCCGCCGATCACCCGCCGGTTCTTCAATTTCGTCGCCGGAGACGACGAGCAGGAAGTCTCGATCGGCAAATCGAGCGTTGGCAAGGAAGACAGGGCGCTGCTGCAGGAGGCGCTCTATGACCTCCTGGAATGCAAGCGTCTGCTCGATCAGGTGCGCTGAACAGGAACGTCAGGCTTTGGTAAGCCGCTTCATCGCCTGTTCGAGTTCGCTGAGCTGGAAGGGTTTTTGCAGCACAGGCAGCGTGCTTGGGCTGCTGCCTTCAGGTGCGGTACCGTATCCCGTCGCATAGAGATAGGGTTTTCCGCGTTCATCGAGCAGCTTTGCGACCGGCAGCGAACTCTGCCCTGCAAGCGAAACGTCGAGAATTGCAGCGTCGAACTCCGTATCCCTGGCGGTTGTCAGCGCCCGTTCCAGATCGGGCGCGCTCGCGCACACCCGGTAGCCCAGATCGACGAGCATGTCCTCGAGCAGCATGGCAATCAGCGTGTCGTCTTCGACGATGAATATGTCTTTCATGATCCGGTTCACCCATTGCCCCCTTGCTAAAGCATGTCGCGCAAATTGTGAGCGGTTTTGCGATAACGACATGCCTAAAAACAAAGACCTAAAGCGCAAGGAGCGAATCTGAAAGATTGCGACACGCTTAGGCATGGAGGTTTATGTGGACTGCTTGCACGGCTCGTCAAGACGCCGTGGTCGGCAGTGCGAGAAACAGCATATTGCCGGTTGAAATTCGATGTGCAAAAGCTGGATGCCGTCTTTGCAACGGCTCCCGCATAATTCCTTAAATCGGAATCGATTTATGGAAAAAATTATGCAGCAATTCAAAGTGTTGCAGCGTCTTTTGCGGCTTTCGAAAGACGCGCGGCGCTGTAAGAAGGGGTGTCGGATGGATTTGCTGAGTGCCACGGATTGGCTGCGTCACAGGCCGGGTTATACATATCCGCTGGCCATTGCCTTCGTTGGCCTGACGTTTCTTCTGAGGCTTGCCGCCAGCGACTCTCTCTCCGGATTTCCCTTCCTGAGCTTCCTTCCGGCGATATTGCTCGCGAGTTTCATAGGCGGCGCCGGGCCGGGCTTTGTCGCGACATTGGTTGCCGGTTTCATTGTCCAGCAGTTTTTCGTCGAGCCGCATAATGTTTTCTGGCCGGCCAGCGCCGGCCAATGGGTCGGCCTTTCCACCTATCTTATCAATGCCGTGATCATCGTTGGCCTGATGGAGATGATCATCATCGCCCATGGCAGGCAAAGCCGCCTTCGCAGTGAACTGAACAGCTTCAACACGCGCCTCGAACAGACAGTGGTCCAGCGCACTGCCGAGCTCAGGCACGAGATGGAAGAGAATGCTGCCGCTCAGGCGCAGGTCCGCCAGTTGCAGAAGATGGAGACGATCGGCCAGCTGACCGGCGGCGTCGCCCATGATTTCAACAACATGCTGGCAATCATCATCGGCAATCTCGATCTCGCCCAGCGGCGCCTGACCGGCAGCGAGGATCCTCGCCTGCCATACTCCATCCAGAATGCCAGAGACGGGGCGCAGAGAGCGGCGGTGCTGACTGCGCGTCTTCTCGCCTTCTCGCGCCAGCAGCCGCTCGCCCCTGAGATGATCGACCTCAACAAGCTAGTCGGCGGCATGTCGGAGCTGCTGCGTCGCACGCTCGGCGAGCACATTCGGATCGAGACTGTGCTTGCCGGCGGCCTTTGGCCGAGCTTTGCCGATTTGAGCCAGCTCGAGAATGCCATCCTGAACCTTGCCGTCAACGCTCGCGATGCCATGCCGGGCGGCGGAAATCTGACGATCGAGACCGCCAATACCGAACTCGACGAGCGATATTCGCGCATGCATTCGGAGGTCGAGGCAGGCCAATATGTGATGATCAGCATCACCGACACCGGCACCGGCATGTCGCCGGAAGTGATCGAACGAGCCTTCGACCCGTTCTACACGACCAAAGGACCCGGTAAAGGCACCGGTCTCGGCCTCAGCCAAGTTTACGGCTACGTCAAGCAGAGCGGCGGCCACATCAAGATCTATTCAGAGATCGACAGGGGCACGACGTTGAAGATCTATCTTCCCCGTCTTGTCGGCGCGGCGGACGCCCGGTTGAATGTCGCCGGCGCCCAGCCGCTTCCTCAGGGCAGCGTCAAAGATACGATCCTGGTGGTGGAGGACGATGAGAACGTCCGCACCATGACCGCCGAAAGCCTGCATGAACTCGGTTACACCGTATTGCAGGCGGCTAGCGGCATGGAAGCGCTTATGCTTCTGGAGCAAAATGCGGCAGTCGACCTGATCTTCACCGATATCGTCATGCCGCAGATGAGCGGACGCCAGCTTGCCGATATCGTCCGGGAAAAATGGCCGGCGATCCGGATCCTCTATACGACCGGCTACACCCGCAATGCCATCGTTCACAATGGGGTGCTCGATCACGGCGTTTCCCTGCTTGCCAAGCCCTTCAGCCTCGAGCAGCTCGCCCACAAGATCCGCGAACTTCTGAATGTACCGGCGAGGATGGAAGATGAGAGGACGTGAAGCCGAAATACGGCCGCACGTCCATAGTTCAAGATCGGGTTATTCCAGGACCTGGATGATGCGATGCGTCTTCGGCTCGACGATCACGCGTCGCTCGTTGACGACGGTATAACCGTAGCCGTCAATATCAGGCACGGTATGCACTTCGACGGTATCGGGCAGCGTCGTGCCGACCGCGATGTCGCCTTCATAGACGACGGAAGGTGTGTTTTGCTCCATCACATAGGTGCGCACCTCGCCGGGCAATACGACTGAGCCGGTCGGTGCGGGATCGGTGACGATGACGGTGCTCTGCGCGAAGGCGGCAGAGCTGATGGTCAGCATGGCGGCCGCAGCCAGCATGGTCTTGCGCATTGGATTTCTCCTTTTCCTACCTAAGACATCAAGGCAACGCTGGCCATGCGGCATAGTTCCCCGCGGCTTTTCGCAACAGCAGTGACAGACGCAATGAGAGCATTTAAGTTGTTACTAAATTAATTTTTGCATCATACGGTTGATCTGCCTGAACAGCGTTCGAAAAGAGCCCAGATGGTGATGTTAGAGCTCGCTTGTTTACTTTTCGCTAACCATGTTGGACGTTTATTCTGAACGGACGACCAACCGGTCGTTGATTCGACGATCCGTCGCGTTTCGGCTTGCGAATGGATCTCTAGAAAGACGATTGCGGCGGCTCGAGACATGCGCTTGCGGAAAACAATATTGCTGGTGGCCGTGGCGGGCATGATGGCCGGCTGCACATCGACAGGCGGTGTGCGCCAGCCTTCCGCGCCGGAAACCGTGGCGCCTGAAAAGGCGCTGGTCCTGCCGCCGCCGGGCGGCCCGTCGATCGTCAGCGTCGTCGAGCGCAAGCGCGGCAACGGCGTCGAGCAGACGATCTCGCTGTTTACCTCATCCTCCGTGCCCGGTCAGAATTCCCTGAAGGTCCAGTTCTTCGGCGCTTCCGGGGCCAATCCCGGCGCCGGCAATGCCGGCTTCAGCAAGATCAATGAGAGCGGCATTGCCCGCGAGGTGGCCCGTTCGGCCCCCGGCGTGCCGATGGCGACGTCGGCGACCTTCCTGCAGAACGCCTATGGCCCCTTCGGTTATGCCTCCGGCCGCAGCCGTGCCGGCGACACCTGCGTCTATGCCTGGCAGCAGATCCGCTCGAGCACCAACGCCAATACCCAGGCGCGTAATTTCGGCATGATCCAGCTGCGCCTGCGCCTTTGCGATGCGAGAGCGAGCGAGCGCCAGTTGCTCGGCATCGTCTATGGCTACACCGTCACCGGCACCTTCGACGGCGAGGTCTGGAACCCTTACGGCAATCCGCCGCCCGCCGACGTGGCGCTCGGGCGCACCGGCGCACCGATCTATCCCGACGAGGGCGGTTATCGCGCCAGCCCGATGCCGATCGGCTACGAGCCGGCGCCTGCCGTTGTCGGCCGGCCGCGGGCCGCTGCCGTTCGCAGCGCCTGGACCGCGCAACCAGCTCAAGGCGTCGCAGCGGTGCCGGCGCCTATCGGCCCGCGCGTGCCGCTGCCGGGAGAGGCGCCACTGACGAGCGCAAGGCCGGATGCGGCCGCCGCGCCAATCGAACAATCGGTAAGGGCGATCGGCGTCACCGTGCCTTCGCCGGACTGCATAGGCGACGCGGCCATGACGGCCGCCTGCCAGAGATAATGAGCATGCCCGCGGGCGCCAGATGATGCCCCGGTTGAGCAATTTCGAAGGAACGTCTATGCGCAAAGCCCGCAGTGTCATCATATGGGCCGTGGTTTCGCTCTGCATGATCGTGCTGATCACGCTGCCGGTCAACCTGCAGACCCAGCTCATCACCAGCATCACCGTCGTGACAGTCATGGCGCTGATCAAGGTGCTGAAGGGCGAGGGGACCTGGCGCCTGGTGGCGCTCGCCTTCGGTACGTCGATCGTGCTGCGCTATGTCTACTGGCGCACTACCAATACGCTGCCACCTGTGAATCAGCTGGCAAATTTCATTCCCGGCCTGCTGCTCTATCTTGCCGAAATGTATAGCGTTGCGATGCTGGCGCTCAGCCTCTTCATCGTTGCCACACCTTTGCCGTCACGCCCTTCGCGTGCCGCCAAGAATGAGCGTTTCCCTCATGTCGACGTCTTCGTACCATCCTATAACGAGGATGCCGGCCTGTTGGGAAACACGCTGGCCGCCGCCAAGGCCATGGATTATCCGGCCGAGAAGTTGCATGTCTGGCTGCTCGACGACGGCGGCACCCTGCAGAAGCGCAATTCCGGCAAGCTGCTCGAAGCCCAGGCGGCTGCCGCCCGCCATATCGAGCTGAAGCAGCTCTGCGACGATCTCGATGTCCACTACCTCACGCGCGACCGCAACGAGCACGCCAAGGCCGGCAATCTCAACAACGGCATGAAACATTCGACCGGCGAACTCATCGCCGTCTTCGATGCGGACCACGCGCCGGCCCGCGATTTCCTGCTGGAGACGGTGGGTTACTTCGAAGACGATCCGAAGCTCTTCCTTGTCCAGACCCCGCACTTCTTTATCAATCCCGATCCGCTGGAACGCAACCTGCGCACCTTCGACAAGATGCCGAGCGAGAACGAGATGTTCTACGGCATCATCCAGCGCGGCCTCGATAAATGGAACGCCGCCTTCTTCTGCGGCTCGGCCGCGGTTCTGAGCCGCAGGGCGCTCGAATCCCAGAACGGCTTTTCCGGCATCAGCATCACCGAGGATTGCGAGACGGCGTTGGCGCTCCATGGCAGCGGCTGGAACAGCATCTATGTCGACAAGCCGCTGATCGCCGGCCTGCAGCCAGCCACCTTCGCAAGCTTCATCGGCCAGCGCAGCCGCTGGGCCCAGGGGATGATGCAGATCCTGCGCTTCCGCTTTCCGCTTCTGAAGCGCGGCCTGACGATCCCGCAGCGCTTCTGCTACATGTCCTCCACGCTTTTCTGGCTCTTCCCATTCCCGCGCACGATCTTCCTGTTTGCGCCGCTCTTCTACCTGTTCTTCGATCTGGAAATCTTCACCGCTTCGGGCGGTGAGTTCCTCGCCTATACGCTTGCCTATATGCTCGTGAATCTGATGATGCAGAACTACCTCTACGGGTCGTTCCGCTGGCCCTGGATTTCCGAGCTCTACGAATATGTCCAGACTGTGCATCTGCTGCCGGCCGTCGTCTCCGTCATGCTCAATCCGAGGAAACCGACCTTCAAGGTCACTGCCAAGGATGAATCGATCGCCGTCAGCCGTCTGTCGGAAATCAGCCGTCCGTTCTTCGTCATCTTTGCGGTGCAGATCGTCGCGCTCATCATCACCATCTACAAGATTTATGCCGAGCCCTATAAGGCCGACGTCACGCTCGTCGTCGGTGGATGGAATGTCATCAACCTGATCATGGCCGGCTGCGCGCTGGGTGTCGTGTCGGAGCGCGGCGAGCGCGCCTCGTCCCGTCGCGTCAGGGTCAACCGGCGCTGCGAATTCGGCGCCAACGGCAAGTGGTACACGGCTTCGATCGAGGACGTCTCTGTCCACGGCGCAAGGCTTCACATCTTCAACAAGCAGCTCGACGAGATGCTGGTCGGCGCCGTCGGCGAAATCCGCTTCCGGCCCTATAGCGGTGCGGATCTGGAAACCCTGCCGCTCATCGTCCGCAATATCGAGCCGTCGGGCGACATCAGCAATGTCGGCTGTCAGTACGTGCCGAAAAGCGCCCTCGACCATCGTCTGATCGCCGACCTGATGTTTGCCAATTCCGGCCAGTGGACAGAGTTCCAGGCCTCGCGCCGCCGCAATCCGGGCCTGATCCGCGGCACCATCTGGTTTCTCGGCATGTCATTCTACCAGACGAGCCGCGGCCTCGTTTACTTCTTCCGCAGCATGCGGCCGGAGCGAGAAGCCCAGCAGCAGGCGGCAAAGGTCAACGCTGGATGAGAAGCATCGTAGCCGCCTCGCTTCTCCTGCTGAATGCTTCCGCCTTCGCCCAGGCGCAGACGGCACCCTTCGACATGTCCGGCGAGCGGCCGCCCGGTGCGTCCGTTACCCCGAGATTGACGTCGCCCACGCCGCCCGCAGCAGCCACTGCGCCGGTTCCCGTCACGCCTCCGGTTTCCGTCATACCCGCACCTGCAAGCCCGGCTGCTCCTGCTCCCGTTCCTCCGCCGATCGCCGCCCAGCCACCGCAGTCGCCGTCGCCCGCGCCACAGCCTGCCGCCACGGCAAATAGCGTTGCGCCGCCGCGTGCCGGCGACGTCCGTCGCTTCGTCGTGCCCTTTTCGAAACTCGGCCTCGGCGGTGAATACGACCGTCGGTCATGGTCGGTCTATCTGACGCCGGAGCAGGCGGCGGCCAAGGCAAGCTTCACCTTCGCCTACCAGAATTCCATCGTCGTCGCGCCAGAGGCCTCCGCGCTGACCGTCTATCTCAACAACCGCCCGATCGGCCAGCAGCGCGTCGGCTCGCCGGATGGCTCTTCGGCCGTCACCTTCGAGGTTCCGCCCGGTCTGTTGCAGCCGGGCGCCAACCTCGTCACCTTCGAAGCCAATCAGCGCCACCGCACCGATTGCAGCATCCAATCGACTTATGAACTGTGGTCGAATATCGATCCGGCCGGAACCTATCTGAGTTTTGCCGGCAGGGATGCCGCCCAGCTATCGAGCGCCGACGCAATCCGCGCCATCGGCGTCGACGGCGCCGGAAAGACGGAGTTCGACATCGTTGTCCCGGCGCTGGAGCAGCCGGGAACCACCAAGCCGCTGCTACGGCTGGCGCAGGGCCTGTCGGTGTTGAGCAGCATGCCGAACCAGATATTCGCCTTCAACACCGCTTCGCTTCCGGCTGGCGGGCCCGGCAAGCTCAGCGTGCTCGTCGGTACCGCGGCGGAGCTGCGGCCGCTCTTTCCCGACCTGCCGCCCGGCGCCGAAAGTGCAGCACTCGCCGCCTTTACCACCGATCCGCGCAGCGGCTCGCCGGTGCTTCTGATCAGCGGCCCCTCCTGGCAGGCGGTCTCGTCGGCGATCGATACCATCGTCTCCCCGACGGACCGGTCCTCGGATGTTCGTCGCGACGTGCTGACCACCGAGCGCTGGAGCGCGCCGAACGCGCCGCTGGTGTTTTCCGACACGAACATCGCTTTGTCTCAGCTCGGTGTGAAGACCACCGAATTCTCCGGCCGGCGGTTGCGGACCAGCTTCAATATCGCCGTGCCGGCCGATTTTTATGCCAATGCCTATGGCGAGGCGAAGGTGCTGCTCGACGCCGCCTATACCGATAACGTGATGCCCGGCAGCCACATCGATATCTACGTCAACGACAACATCGCCTCCACCGTGCCGATCACCACGACATCAGGCGGCATTCTCCGTCATCTGCCGATCCGCGTGACCATGCGTCACTTCAAGCCAGGTCTCAATTCGGTGGCGATCGAGGCGATCCTGATGACCAAGGACGATGCCGTCTGCGCGCCGGGCTCGACCGCCGGCGCCACCCCGCGTTTCGCCCTGTTCGATACCTCCGAGCTGCAGATTCCGGATTTCGCCCGCGTCGGTCAGCGTCCGAATCTGGCCGCAATGGCCGGCACTGCCTATCCCTATGGTCGGGCCACGGAGCCGACGCCGCTCTTCATCGATCGCATCGATGCCGATACGCTTTCGGCCGCCGCCACGCTGCTCGGCCAGATGGCGATCACCGCCGGCCATCCGATCGCCGTCGAAACCGTCGCCTCGCCGAATACGATCGGCGATCGTGACGCAATCTTCATCGGCTCCATCTCGCAGATGCCGACAACGGCGCTGTCGCAGACCAATATCTCCACGACGAGCCAGGCCTCGTGGCGTCCCGTGCCGGATACGCAGGTGGGCGTCGTCGATACCGGTACGGCCTTCGAGGAGTGGAATTCCAAGGTCAGCGGCGGTGTCTTGCGCAACCGGGTCACTGCCTTCCGCGAGTGGCTGTCGCGCAATTTCGATATCTCCCGCAGCTCGCTGCAATTCATCCCCGGCGCCGAGCAGATTTTCACGCCGGCCAACGCCGATACGCTGCTGGTCGCCCAAGGCTCCAGCCCCGCGGGAGCCGGCGCCTGGACCGTGGTGGCGGCGCCATCGGCGAAGGACCTGCGCGAAGGGCTCGAGGTTCTGACCGCGCAACTGAACTGGCCGCAGATATCAGGCCACATCACCACCTATTCGAGCAAGACAGGCAAGATCGAAACCGTGCCCGTCACCCGTTTCGATTTCGTGCCGTCCACCCCCTGGTCGATCGCCAATTACCGCCTGATCGCCGCCAACTGGCTGTCGACGAATATCCTCTCCTACGCCTTCCTGCTGGTCGTCTTCGTGCTGCTGATCGGGATCACCACCTCGAGCATGCTCAGAAAACTGGGCCGGTCCAAATGAGGCGGTGGCGCGCGCTCCTGCTGGCGGCAACGGTCGCGCTCGCGGCCGCGAGCCCGCCTGCCGTTGCCCAGCAGGCGATGATCAATGCCGGCGCATGGGCGGCCTACAAGGCGAAGTTTCTCGATGCGACCGGCCGCATTATCGATAACGGCAACGGCAATATCAGCCATAGCGAAGGACAGGGCTATGGCATGCTGCTCGCCTATCTCTCAGCCAGTCCCGCCGATTTCGAACAGATCTGGTATTTTACCCGCACCGAGCTGCTGCTGCGCGACGATGGCCTGGCCGTCTGGAAATGGGATCCGAACGTCAAGCCGCACGTCACCGACACCAACAACGCCTCGGACGGCGACATGCTGATCGCCTATGCGCTGGCGCTTGCCGGCACGGCGTGGAAACGCAACGACTATATCCTCGCTGCCTCCCGAATGGCGCAGGCGCTGCTTGCCGAAACCGTTGTGCACGCGGCCGGCCACACACTTTTGTTGCCGGGGAGCCAGGGTTTTGCCGCTACCGACCGTGAGGACGGCCCCGTCGTCAACCCGTCCTACTGGATTTACGAGGCGATCCCGGTGATGGCGGCGCTCGCTCCGTCGGATGCCTGGCAAAAACTGTCGGATGATGGCCTAACGCTGTTGAAGACGATGCAGTTCGGCCCGCGCAAGCTTCCCGCCGAATGGGTGAGTCTCAGCGGCCAGCCGCAGCCGGCGCAGGGTTTCGACTCCGAATTTGCTTATAACGCCATCCGCATCCCGCTCTATCTCGCTCGTGGCGGCGTCACCGACAAGGCGCTGCTGACCCGTCTGCAGCAGGGAATGTCGCAAGACGGCGTTCCCGCCACCATCGATCTGACCACCGGCCGGACGAAGACTGTGTTGCCGGACGCAGGTTATCGAATTGTTAACGATGTTGTGGCCTGTGTAGTCGATGGGACCAAGTTGCCGGTCTCGGCCCTGCAATTTGCGCCCACACTCTATTATCCGTCCACGCTTCAGCTGTTGGGGCTGGCCTATATTGGGGAGAAGCATCCAGAGTGTCTGTGAAGTCTTCTCTCGTGGCGGTTTCAGCGGCAGTCGTGGTGGCAACCCTCGTCACCGGGCTGAAAGATCGTGCCGCTCTGCAGGAAAAATTCGGCCTTGGGTCTGCCGGCAAGCCGGCACCGGAGCTGATGATGATGGGCCGCATCAAGCCGGAGGTTCCTGCCGGCAATTCCGAATTCAATGCGCAGCTCGTCGCCGACAAGATCGAGGCGATCACTTCGCCGTCGCCGTCACCACCGGACACGTCCGATTCGGATGCCGCTGAACCGCAGCCTGCAGCACCGCAGCCTGCGGCACCTCAGACGGCTGCTCCGCCGGCTCAGACCGTCGCCCAGCCGGCACCAGTGACACCCCCAATCGTTTCCGCGCCGCCGGCTCCGCAACAGGCGGCCGCGGCGCCGCAGCCTGCCGTCGATGAAAGTGCGCTTCGTTATTTCGCCAGCCGCGGCGACAAGGTGCGCCTGCAGGCCGAGATCTCCCGCCTTCAGGCGCTCTATCCGAACTGGGTCCCGCCGGCCGATCCGCTCGCCGTGCCGCAGAATGGCGACAAGCAGCTCGAGGCCATGTGGCAGCTCTATTCGGATGGCCGCTATGCGGAGCTGCGCAAGGCCGTCGCCGACCGCCAGGCAACCGATGCCGGATGGCAGCCGCCGGCCGATCTGCTCGACCGGCTTGACGTCGCCGAGGCCCGCGCCCGCCTCGTCAATGCTTCGGACCTCAAGCAACATGCGACTGTGGTCGATATCGCTGCTGCAACACCGAGCCTGCTCACCTGCAGCGAGATCGATGTCCTCTGGCGCGTCGCCGAAGCCTTCATCCAGACGGAGAGGGCGCAGCGCGGCCAGGACGCCTACGCTTATATCCTGAAGAACTGCACCAATCCGGCCGAGCGGCAGGCGACGGTCGAGAAGGCCTCGACGCTGCTTGCCTACCAGCCGATGCAGGCGCTGCTCGCGCTGGAGAGGCCTGCTGCCGACGGCAGCAAGGAATTCAATGCGATTCGCGACAACCTCGCCCGACGCTTCATGGCCGAGGGCGATGACGATCCGAATCTCGCCATCGCGCCTGATTATATCGCCCGCCTCGAAAAACTCGCCGGGACGGAGGGGCTTGCCTCCGATGCGCTGCTGCTCGGCTGGTACCAGCTTCGCCGCAACAATGATGCCGATGCCGAGAAATGGTTCCGTGCCGCTCGAGCCAAGCAAGATTCGGCGACCGCTTCGCAGGGGCTGGCGCTGGCGCTGATCGCCCGCAAGGCGCCTGAGGAAGCCGAGGACGTGATGTTCCGCTGGCGCGCCGATTCCGACGACGCGACATCAACCTATCTCGCCGCTACCGCAAACCTGATGGCGTTGGAGCCGCCGGCCGATCTGGCCGAAGACGTGCTGCACCGCATCGCCACCGAGGTCATCGCCCGGAAATATGTGCCGACGGCGCAGCAATTCGGCTGGTATGCCCGTTCCCTCAACCAGTTCCAGACCGCCGCACGCTGGTTCGAGACGGCGCTTGCCTGGAAACCCGATGACGAACCGTCCGCCTATGGCCTTGTCATCACCCGCGAGCAACTGAGCGACCGCAAGGGCGTACTCGACCTCCAGCGTGCCTGGACCGGCCGGTCGAGCCGGATCACCAACCTCGAAGACACGTCGTCCCTGATGCCGAATGCTGTCACGCAGCCGCCGGCGAAGGGGGGGCTTGCCGCACAGCAACCGGCTCAGCCGACGCAGCGTCCCCCGGCCGAGCCGTTTCCGGCCGAGCGCCGCGTCACCCTGCAGCCGGGGTCGGAAGTAGTCGTTCGCGCGGCAGGGCCATCTATGGAGACGGTCAACGTCCCACGCGGTCCGCGCCAGACGCGCGGCTGCTCGACGACAATCGATGCGGGGCAGCTTAAGCCGGCCGACGCGCTGTCGCGCGGCTGGTGCCTGATGGATATCAACCGGCCGATGGAGGCGATCTCGGCCTTCGAGGCGGCATTGCAGAGTCCGGCCCGCAAGGTCCGCGAAGACGCAGCCTATGGCCAAAGCCTTGCCTATCTGCGCGCCGGCCTCTCCGGCAATGCCGCCGTTGCAGCCACCAAAGCACCGCAGAACCGCCAGCGCGCCGCCGAGCTTCAGGTGGCGATCCTCGCCGACCGTGCGCTTTCAGCCTTCGACGCCGGCCGTTACCGCGAAACCCTCATCTATCTTGATCAGCGTGCCCAGCTGCAGCAGGAGCGCATCGACCTGATGGTTCTGCGCGGCTACTGCTACCTCAATCTCAAAATGTACGGCGATGCGACCCGTATCTTCGAAGCCGCTGCCGCGACCGGCAGCCGCGACGCCGCCCGCGGTCTTGCCGACGTCCGTAACGTCACCCACCCAGACACCAACAACTGACGTTGACGCCGTTTCCGCTCTCCGCTAGTCGCTTGCGTAGCTTCTAAATACCACAGCGTCCCTTTGCACGTCTTCAAAGACGCGCGGCGCTGTGACACGCAAGGAAACGCCCCGTGCCCGCTCTCCATGACATCCTCAACAGATCCTATGACGCCTTCCTTTTCGACATGGACGGAACGCTGCTGAATTCTATTGCCGTCGTCGAACGCGTCTGGAGTGAATGGGCAAGACGCCATGGCTTCGAGCCGGCGGTCTTCTTGAAGACGATCCATGGCATCCGCGCCTCCGATGTGATCCGCGGACTCGGCCTGCCCGGCGTCGATCCGGCCCATGAGGCGGATCTGCTGCTCGCCGAGGAAATGGAGGATGTCTCCGGCATCGTCGAAATCCCCGGCGCCGTCCGCTTCCTCTCCGCCATCGCCGAGGGCCGATGGGCAATCGTCACTTCGGCGCCGATCGAGCTCGCCAGGCGCCGCATGGAAGCCGCCGGCATTCCGATGCCGAAGGTCATCGTCAGCGGTCAAGAGGTCAAATCAGGCAAGCCCAGCCCCGAAGGATATCTGCTCGGCGCAAGCGGCCTCGGCGTCGATCCGAAAAAATGCCTGGTCTTCGAAGATGCCGTCGCCGGCATTCTCGCCGGCGAAGCCGCCGGCGCCGACGTTACCGTCATCACCGAAACGCACGCCACGCCCTTCGAAACGCCGCATTTTTCGATCGCCAACTACCAGGCGTGGCAGCCCATCCAAACCGCCGAAGGTCGGCTGAAGCTCGCCGCGATCTGAGCATTGCGGCAAACTACTCCCTTTTTGTTGGAGGCGAGGTTTTTCCGCTTGCATTGCACGCGCTGAAAAACTAAACGAAACAAGCCGTTTCGGCAGGTCGGGGCGTAGCGCAGCCCGGTAGCGCACTTGACTGGGGGTCAAGGGGTCGCTGGTTCGAGTCCAGTCGCCCCGACCATTTATCCCCTTGAAATCCCAGTCAGAATGTCACTTTTTCGTCCCGCTGCCGGCGGAGAAGGCGACGAGGCATTGGCAGAAATGCTAAAACGGGAGCCGAACGCCCCGAACGAAAATGTCATTTGTTCATGTTGTAGACGAGCTTTAGCGCCGCCATTGCAAGCGGCGGCGGGGCTTCGACCGCTTTCAGTACGGTTTCTGAGCGATCGCGATCATCGATTTCGCCAGCAGCGGAATTCTCCCGACATATTCGAAGTCGACGTCTTCGAAGCCTGTTTCGACCAGGAGCGTGCTGAGCGTTTCGGGAGACCAGAATTTGATGTGGCCATGGTCCTTGAGGGGCATAAAATGGTCGTCCATCTTTCCGCTGACGGCCAATGCCAGATTTTTCCAGTAGCCGTGAAAAGGCGTCGACATAACCGCGATGCCGCCAGGCTTTACCAGATCATACATGGTGGCCGAGAAAGCCTTAGGATCATAAACATGCTCCACCACCTCGAGGCTTATCACCGCATCGAAGGTCCCATATCGGCTGGAAAGATCTTCGTATCCGGAGCCGATTTCCAGCGGAAGATCGGGGTGGGCCGTTCTCGCTTTTGCGATGCCGTCCTGGGAGGGATCGACGCCGACGACGTCATAGCCTTTCTCCGCAAGCACGGCTGCAGCACCGCCGGTGCCGCAACCGAGGTCGAAGACCGCCGTTTCTTTTGCCTCCTGGAAACTGTTCTCGAGAACATCGACAACGGCCGGCAGAATATAGGAATGGGCGGTCGCCGGTTTGGCGTGTATATAGGTAGTAGCGTCCAGTTCGATAGACATTTTACCTCCTGAAAACCTGAAGAAGTGAGCCGCCAATGGTACGGCGGACTTTGACGGGAGTGTGGTGTCGTTGTGGTATTACGGTGATTAACGCCGAAGGCGTCCGTGGCGACTAAGCGTCACTGCCGATTGGCAGCACCGACAGCGCGAGACATTCTCCAGCACGCCCGACGCTCGCCCGCCGGATCCCGAAGCTGATTGACAGGGTGCCCTGAAGATGCTGAAAACGGCCCGCGTTCAGGTTTGCCGCATTTTCGTGGTTCAAAGCGCCGCTACATCCGGCTCCGCCCGGTTCGACCATTTAAACTAAATAATGTGATGAAATACCCTTTGAAGGTGTATCGCAAATAAATCCTTTAGTTCTTTTTGGTACTGCCTCAGTTGGGAGAGGTGGTATTTGTTGCCGTTTGTTAAGGTTATACCCAGTTTGGAAGTTAACAACCCAGTTTTGGATTGAAAAAAACCTGAAGCCTCTTCGCATTCTCGTGAATATGTGTAGATTAACATTGTCCCTGTCACAGATAGCCTAGTCGAGCATGACGGATATGAAGCATAATCTAACTTGCAGGCAGAGCCTCGCCAGCGCGTTCCAGGCTCTGTCGGACGAGGCCGTCAAAGCCGGCTGGTCGGAAGGCGATGTCGCCCTCGCGCTTGCCGAGCTCGCCGAGGAGCGGGTAGTCGAGATTGCCGCCAGGGTGATCATGGAGGGCTCCATCCATCCCCAGTTGGTCGCCGCTGGCGGCCGTAACGGCTAACCGCTCTTACACCAGAAGTCCCGCCGTCTTCGCCGCCGTGATGAAGGAAGCCTGTGCTGCGCCTGGGCTGCGCAGTCCATCGAGCGCATCCAGGCAGTGCTGGCGCGCAACGCGATAATCGCGCCCCCGCTTGCTCGGCCACCGTTTCAGATATTCGACGGCCTCCCAGACGGTGGAAACGATCAGGCTGCTGTTTGGAGAAACGACCCGGACGGGGGAGGGAAAGCGTTTTTCACTCACGTCTGCACTCACTGATTCCTGCTACCAAACGCGGCCAGAACGCGCGGGATAAAATTTTGTTCCATGATTTTGTTCCACAAGAATTTGCGTAGTTGCTAAAGTTCAGACCCTCGCGCATAATCACTTTAGGGTCGGTTGCGGAGGGCGGCCGGCGATGCAAGCGTGGATGCGTTTGCCCTCGGAGGAGATGCGGCGTGATGTTACGATCATCAATTCATCCGCATGATTTGCCGTTATTTTCGGAAGATCTCGATCTGCTTTCGCAAGTGCTCGAAAAGGTATGCGACGAACGCGGCCTCGCCAGGACGACGCCGGAGGCCGAGCGGATCGGTGCGGTCATCATCCAGCTCTACAGGCAGGGCGTGAAAGACGGCGGCAAACTCGCCGACCTTGCAAAAACCTATCTCTAAAGATCAGTTCTGCTCGATCGAGACACCGTTCTTACCGATGCTCATCTCGATGCCTTGAGGCTTGCTTTCCTCGTGGAAGATATAGGCGCCGAGGCCGATGACGGCGACGACAAGAACACCGATGATGACGTAGAGACCATTGCTGCGGTTCAAGAAACTGCCCCCGATATGTTATAGGCCCCGATATGTTGTGGGACAGCGAAACGCGCGGGCGTCCGATTGGTTCCGTCAGTCGTCGTTGGCGGCGTTGAGATTTTCCGGCCGGATGCCGTCATCGCTGGAGGTGCGTGCTCGTAACCGGATACCGGGGCCGCCTTCATCCTGATTGCCGCTCGACAGGAAGATGATGCCGTTCGCCTCGAGGGTGCTGCGCACGTCGAACAGCGCGTGCGGCTCACCCGCGAATTCGCCGTTTTCCAGCGCCATCACGGTCTCGACCGGCAGGCCGCTGGCGGCGGCGAGCTCTTCGATGCTCATTCCGATCATGGCGCGGGCGCCGCGTATCTGCGTTGCTGTTATCATGATAGAAAATCTAGCGCATTTCCAGCGCTTCTCAAGTGGCGGCGCTGCACGTTGGCTCTCAGGCACGCGCTCTTCAAACTTCCCTCAATTTTACACCAAATAGATCGTCATGCATGCGCTCAACCGCGATCCCCATTCCTCCCATCAGGGCGGCGCGGTTCCCAAAGCGACTGATCTCGATGCGCGGCGGATAAGGCGTACAACGCGGCAGGAAACCGCGGATGGCATTGACGAGTTCCAGTCTTGCGCCGATGCTGCCGCCGGTGATCACCAGTTCAGGATCGAGAGCCGCTCCGATTGCAGCAATAGCGACTGCGACCAGCCGTGCCGTCTCTTCGATGGCAGCCGCAGCACTTGTTTCTCCTGCATTAAACGCGGCGAAGAGATCGGCCACAGTGGAGGCGTTACGCCCGCCGAAACCGACGTAGCGGCGCAACATCGCGACGCTGCCGACCGCACTCTCAAAGGTTCCAAGCGTAAATCCGCCAGGATCAAAAGCATCTCCGCCGATCGGAAGATAAGCGATTTCGCCGGCTGCCCCACGCGCGCCGCGCAATAGCGTTCCGTTGGCGATGATGCCCATGCCGACGCCCGTTCCGAGAGCAACGAAAGCAAAATTGCTGGTTTCGATACCGTGTCCCCGCCATCTCTCCCCTTGCGCGGCCAGGTTGACGTCATTTTCAACGATCACCGGTATCCCCATTCTGTCGCTGAAGACTTGCCGCAGATTTATGGCATCGATGCCGGGGATGCTTGGCGCTACGTTGATATGCCCGGTGGCCGGATCGAGCACACCAGGACTGCCTAGAACGACGAGACGGAGTTTGTCGGCAGTCGTCCCGGCCGCAAACGCGAGTTCCACGATAAGATCGCTGAACTGATTGACGAGATGCACTCCGCCGCGCGGGTCGGTGGGTACTTTGGTTTCAGCAACCACGTTCCCCAATAGATCGCAAATAGCCGCAGCAATCTTGGTGCTCCCGAGATCGATAGAGACCGCCAGTCCCGCCCTGGCATTGATTTCATAGGTGATCGCATTCCGGCCCGGACGACCATCAGTCTGCCCGACTGGTTTCAGCCATCCGTCATCCTCAAGGTCGCGCACGACATCGGAAATCGTCTGCTTTGACAAGCCGGTTAGCTTGGCAATATCGGCGCGGGAGATCGACCCGTTCGCGAACACGGTTCGGATGACGGCATTGGTTGAAATTTTTCGTGCGATCGGAGTCTGTGCGACAGAAGATGTCATTGCCATCCGGCTAGCTCAGTCCAATTAGTTCGGAGCGCATACTTAATGGGGCGATATTGGATCACAACCATCGCCAATAGCCGAGATTCAATACATCGAAGCAGGCCATTTGTCTATGTCCTTGACAAATGAGAGACCAACTGTAGGCTTGAATTAACGTGCGATGAAAATGCGCGATACAATAAAGAGGGTCGATGAGAAGTATGCGCCATAGGTATCGTCTGATTAGCCGTGCGCCCGCCAAGATCGTCCAAAGAGGAACTGGTCTGGGCTTATCTGGCTATTTCCTCTTTCGCGTGCCGCCGACTCCTTAAACCCGGCTTCCGAGGATTTGCTCATGATGAAGCCCTCGACTGATGGACAGCTTTTCGCCGAGCAGCCTGTTTTACTGCCAATAGCATCATGCCTTCAGGCTGACGTTTATCCGGATGGGCACGCTGACCTCACCGTGTGGGGAGCAGGCAGCTTTGGGCGTGTAAGATTTTCTCCAATCGAGGGTACTTACACCCATGAGACAGGGCCTTTCCGTGCCTCGGAGGAGCCAGGAAATGCTTCAACCCAATCCTGCATCGATCCGCATTGCGAAGGCGACGGAGCCATCCCGCTCGAATTCGGAAAAGCCGAGGCGACGGTAAAAACCCTTGGCGCGTTCGTTGTTCGGGTCGACCCCGAGATGCACGCCGCCGACCCCGTGATTCCGAAGGGCTTGAAGCTCCGTGCCGATCATCCTGCGCCCCCAACCGCTTGCCTGCAGTCCGGGAAGGATGTTGATGTGGAGATGCGCGGAATACTGGTCTTGAAGCCATGCCGTTCCGCTGCGCGGATTTTGAATTCGCTCCATCACGTCGGCGTCGCGCGGACGGGTGGGTGCCAGTCCCGAAATCTGCTGGCGGACGAACGGCCACCAGTTTGTCTGCAAGTCTCTGTCGAACCTACTGGTGTCCGGCACCCCTACGACATAGCCGACCGGCCGGTCGTCCTGAACGAGAACAAAGGCAAAGTCTTTGGCGAATTTGAGGTAGGGTACCGACCAGATGTAGCCGGGCAGATGCGGGTCGCTATAAAGCGCGCTGGCATCCTCACCGCCATTCGCGGTTTTCAGGCAGATGTCGAAAAAGGCATCGATATCCGCTTCAATCGCGGGGCGGATGAAGCAGCTGGTGTCCATCACTTTGCCACCTCCTGCGTGGCGCTTTGTCATTTTGGGTCGCGAGAGGAGCGGATGCATTGACGATTACCTCAGATTCGCCAGCCAGGCAAAGCTCTGGGGGAAGAAAACGTTCGGCCGCTGCTTGGTGCAAGGCCTGAGCGGGGAGTGGAAAATAAACCAGATGAGGTGGAGCAGATGACAAGAACCGTGAAATCGATCAGCATACTGCCGGCATACGGATTGAAAGCAGCTGTCGCGCTTGCTGGCGCGGCGCTTTTGAGTTTTGGCCTTTCGACAGCCGCGCGCGCCGACGACCTGGCCGTGTGGGATGACCAAACCTATGAAGGTCAGAGTGCGGTCATAGAGCAGCTCAACAAGGAGTTTGAAGCTGCCCATCCCGGCGTCACGATCAAACGCACCGCCCGCACCTTTGATGACATGAAGTTGACGCTGAAGCTTGCGGTTTCGGCAGGTGATGGCCCTGTCATCACCAAAGTCAACCAGGGTGCCGGTGACATGGGGGCGATGGTCAAGGAGGGATTGCTTCTGCCGGTCGACGACGACATCAAAAAATATGGCTGGGATAAACTCCAGTCGGATTCCGTGCTTGCTCGAGACCGCTGGGAGGATGGAAAATTTGGGGTCGGTAAGACCTACGGCATATCAGGTCTCGCCGAGATCGTTGGCCTCTACTACAATAAAAAAATCCTCGCCGATGCGGGAGTAGCGCTGCCGCAAACCTTCGAGGAGCTGTTGGCCGGTCTCGACAAGCTGAAGGAAAAGGGCGTTCCGCCCTTCATGATGGGCTCTGCAAAGCAACATCTGGCCCTGCACATGATCGGCGCCATCGACCAAGCGCATATCGACGCCAGCAATCGCGCCGAGCTTGACGATCTGATTTACGGACGTGGCGGCTCCTGGAACACCAAGGGGAACATCGAATCCGCCAAACTCGTGCAGCAATGGGCACAGGGCGGTTATTTTTTCCCCGGTTTCGAAGGCATCTCGGGTGACGACGCCGTCCAGCTTTTCATTTCCGGGCAGGGCGCGTTCCTGATCTCCGGGACCTGGTATTTCGGTGACATGCAACACAATCCGGATATCGGCTTCATGGCGATTCCCGCTCCGAAGGGTGTTTCCAAACCCATGAGTGTCGGGGGCGTGGATCTTGCCTGGGCGATAACGAGCCTTGCCAAAAGCAAGCCGACACAGGACCTAGCCGGCGCATATATCGATTATATGGTCTCAGAAAAGGCTGCTGAAACCTGGGCCAATGCTGGCTATCTTCCGGCTACTTCGCTCGCGGCTGACGCAAAGCCAAAGCTCACGCCGCTCCTCACTTCCGGCATCGAAATGTGGAAGACACTCAACGCAAACGACGCTCTCGGCCATTACCCCGATTGGTCGAGCCCAACGATGCTGAAGACAATAGACGACAACACGCCGCTTCTTCTGTCCGGCAATATCACGCCCGAAGCCTTTGTCGATGCTATGGACAAGGATTATCAGGCGTACCTGAAGGACAAGAAATAAAAATTGCGGGCGCTGGTCACGGCCGTCCCTGGCGGTCGTGGCCTCAGTCGGGTCGATCCAAATAAATGAGCACTGCGATCGGCTTGCTGCGCGATGACCACAGCTTTGGCTTTATGGAGTAATGGATGAAACGCTCCGCACTTGACGGCTCGCAACGGACCAATTTTATCTATTTATTGCCTGGATTGCTGTTCTACGCGGCTTTTGTCTTTGGACCGATCGTCGCGGCTTTGGGTTTGAGCCTGACCAGTTGGGACGGCTTGAGCATGCCCAAGTGGGTTGGTTTGGGCAATTACGCCGATCTTTTTTCTGACAGCCGTTTTTATATTGCCTTGCGTAACAATGCCGAGCTTATGATCTTCTATTGTGTCCTGCCGCTCGTGCTCGGCATAACTCTTGCCGCTTGCGTCTGGAATCTGAAGCAGCGCGAACAACTCGCCCTGCGCACCTTCCTGTTCCTGCCTTATATCATGCCGACTGCCGTGTTGGGCATCATCTGGGCATGGCTCTACAATCCTGCATTTGGCCCGTTCAATCAGTTTCTGAGAGCAGTGGGGTTGGGCGCCTTGGCACTCCCGTGGCTGGGAAATTTCAATTTTGTGCTTCCCGCGGTCGGGATCGTTGCCACCTGGTATTTCTTCGGTTTTTGCATGGTCATCTTCCTGACCGGAATTCAGCGCATCGACCCGTCTCTTTTCGACGCTGCCAAGGTCGATGGCGCTTCGGCGCGAAAAACCTTTTTCTGGATAACGCTGCCGCTTCTCTTGCCTGAAATAAGGGTGGTTTTGCTGCTGACGGTCATAGCGTCAATCAAAAGCTTCGACCTGATTTTTACAATGACCAGGGGCGGACCCGCCAACGCGACGCTCGTGCCGAACATCTACATGTATCAGCTTGGCTTCGAGCTTAATCGGTTCGGCGCTGCGGCGGCCATCGCCATTGTCGGCGCGGTCCTCACATTCGTCATCAACTATGCAATTCACCGATTTGTGGGATCGCAGAACAAAGGACGGGCTTGATGAGCCGTTGGTCTAACATCTCCGCCGGTACGCTATTCCTTCGCCTTGTCCTCTGGCTTCTTGCCTTCGTGACGATCACGCCGTTCCTGCTTCTGCTTCTGACCTCGATAAAGAGCAAGGCCGACGTTCTGCAGGGTGCATTCGCGCTGCCGGCATACCCGCATTTCGAAAATTACGTCGATGCCTGGAATGCCGGACATTTCAACATTTACTTCTGGAATTCGATCATCGTTGTCATACCCGTCGTTGCTGCAAGCGTCTTTTTGGGCCTGCTGACTGGTTTTGCCTTCGCCTACCTGTCGTTTCCGTTCCGGCGCACGCTGTTCGCTATCCTGACGCTCGGCATGATGGTGCCGGCGGAAGCCTTCATCATCCCGCTTTATTACGAAATGCGGTATCTGGGATTGATCAATACCTATGCGGCTCTGATTTTGCCGCAGATCGCGATGTCGATACCGTTCTCGACGATCTTCCTCGCCAGCGCGATGCAGCAACTGCCGGAAGAAGTTCTCGAAGCGGCGGTTCTCGATGGCGCCGGACGCTTCCATATCCTGCGCAAGATCGTTATCCCACTCATGGTGCCGGCAATGTCGACACTGGCGCTGTTCCTGTTCATATGGACCTGGAACGAGTTTCTCATTCCGTTCATTCTGGTCAATGACGACGCCTATCGGACGCTGCCCCTCGGCATGTTGTTTTTCCAGGGACGTTACACCGTCAACACGCCGGTTCTGACCGCCGGCGCGGTGATTGTCATTTTCCCGCTCATCGTGACTTATCTGGTTTTCCAGCGACGGTTCATTGCCGGCCTGACGGCAGGAGCGACGAAATAGACAGCCGATTCGGTCGGCGGCAAGACCCTACGCCGCTCCCCTCATTCTTCGTTCGCGCTTGTGGCGCACTTCCAGCGCCGCGCAGCCCCAGACCGTGCCAAGCAGCAGATAGACATGGCGCCAGTGGTCGATATCGATGACGTTGCCGATTGTCGCATGGCCGAGAACCGAGATCCAGGCGATCATCAGGAACGGCTGCCACGGCCGGTCGAGCAGCAGGTTTCGGAAGCCGAGAGCCAGCGTCCAGACAAGCATGCCGACATAGCTGACGAAGCCGAGCCAGCCATAGGAGGTGAGCGATTTCAGCCAGATATTGTGCTCGTCCTCGGGAAACATCGTGCCGAACACCAGCGGGCCGATGCCGAGCGGCCGCTCCATCATCATCGTGAAGCCGATCCGGTGGCGCTCGAAGCGACCGAGATGTTCGCCGTCATATTGCTGTACCAGCTGGGCGCGCGCCGAAAACAGTTCGGCGACCTTCGGGATCTGCAGCGCCACCAGCAGCGACGCGATCAGCATGATGATCGCCGCCAGCGACAGGACCAAGACGCGCAAGCGAAAGGCGCCGCTGCGCTCCTTCAACAGCATGATGAAGATCAGCAGCACCACGCCGAGCGCAAAGAGCCCCCAGGCGGCGCGAGAAAAGGAGAGGAAAATGCCGAGCGCAAGCACCAGCAGGGCGGCGGCCTTCAGCGGCGATTTCTTCAGGTCGCCGACCAGGATGCCGTGGACGAGATAGAGCGATGGCGGCACCAGGAAGGGGCCGAAGACGTTGGGGTCCTGGAAGGCGCCCTTGGCACGGTCGTAGAGCGTGAAGATTTCCGCGCCCGGAAAGGCGTGGAAATAGCCGAGTATGCCGAGCGCGGAGGTGGCGACGGCGGCAAAGGTCCAGGCATCGAAGATCAGCGGCAACCGCTTGTGGCTGTCCTCGATGATTGCCGCGTAGAAGACCGCCGTCAGCGCCAGGAAGGTCGACACCGCGATATACATCGGCGCGGTTGCCAGGTCCTTCATCTGCGTCAGCGACAGCATGCCGCCGATATTGAAGGTCAGCAGCAGGGCCAGCAGCGGCGCCACGCCGCGCGAAATCCTGAGGCCCAGGATGAACCAGAGGCCGATCAGCCCCGCCATCCAGAGTTCATAAGGTGCCGGCTCGTCGATCACGAAACCGGAAAGGAAGACGCCGAAGGCGACGAAGGCCGAGCCGATCAGGCGCAGCGTCATCCGCTGCGGTTGGGCGACACGGGGATATGTCGCCTCGATCGCGGTCAATAGGCGTTTTCCGTGTTGAGCAGCCGGATCGGTGTCAGGAACAGGATCTTGAGATCGAACCAGAGCGACCAGTTCTCGATGTAATAGAGGTCGTAGGCCGTGCGGAACTTGATCTTCTCGTCATTGTCGACTTCGCCGCGCCAGCCGTTGATCTGCGCCCAGCCGGTGACGCCCGGCTTGACGCGATGGCGGGCGAAATAACCCTCGACGACATCGCCGAAGGCGCGGTCGCGCGCCTGAGCGAGAACGGCGTGCGGACGCGGGCCGACGAGCGAGAGATCTCCCCTCAGCACGTTGAAAAGCTGCGGCAGTTCATCGATCGAGGTCTTGCGGATGAAGCGGCCGACGCGGGTGACACGCGGATCGCCCTTGGTCACCGCTGCCTTGCCGGTGGGGTCGGCCATGTTGGTGTACATCGAGCGGAACTTGAAGACGTTGATGATTTCATTGTTGAAGCCGTGGCGCTTCTGCATGAAGAAGATCGGGCCTTCCGACGTTGCCTTGATGGCGATCGCGGTCGCGACCATGATCGGCCAGAGCAGCGCAAGTGCGACGATCGTGAAGAAGATGTCGAAACCGCGCTTGGCGACGGAATCCCAGTCGCGGATCGGCTTCTTGAAAATATCGAGCATCGGCACCGAGCCGACATGCGAATAGGCGCGCGGCCGGAAGCGCAGCCGGTTGGCATGCGCGGCAAGGCGGATATCGACCGGCAGAACCCAAAGCTTCTTCAAAAGGTCGTAGATACGGGCCTCGGCCGACAGCGGCAGGGCGATGATCAGCATGTCGATGCGCGTTAGCCGCACGAATTCGACGAGTTCGGCGACGGTGCCGAGCTTCGGATAACCGGCGACCATGATCGGCGAGCGTTTCTCGCCGCGGTCGTCGAAGATGCCGCAGATGCGGATGTCGTTGTCGGCCTGCTGTTCGAGGACGCGGATCAGATCCTTGGCCGGCTCGCCGCCGCCGACGATGACGGCACGGCGTTCCATGATGCCGTTGCGCGCCCAGTTGCGGATGCCGTAGGCGACGAGGAAGCGCTCGGCCGCGAGGAAGAGAGCGCCCGCAGCAAACCAGACGATATAGGCATCGACCATCGCCGATGTCGTGCCGCGAAGAAGTGCGAACAGGCCGGTGGTGAGGACAAACGCGATCGTCCACGCAACGAGGATGCGCGGTATCAGACGCAGCTTGGAGCGAAGTGCCGGAATTGTGTAAGTATCGGCAAGCTGCAGGCTGATGACGGTCAAGGCCGAGGCAATCGCCGCCATGCCCGCCCGCATCAACGGGGAATCGCCGCCGTCGCCTGGGCTGAAATAATAGGTGATCAGAGCTATCGCAAAGAGCGCCAGGAATTCGAGCAGCCGCAATTGCCCGATGATGATCGTTGGCGAACGGGTTCCGTCACGGAACTGTTCGGCGATCTGCCGGGCATAGGGGTTGATCTCAGTCGGATCGGAAGGCTTCTCCTGACCCGCTTCGCCGCGCACCTCGATGTCGGAAACCTGCTTGTGCAGTGCGTCCACGTCGAATTGATCGCCTTTTTCCAGCTTGTTCATGGGGTTTCATCGCTCGTTGTTACCCAAGCGAAATAGCAGAAAGCCCCTAAGAAACATTTACGAGGCCACAGGCAATACTTGGCCGGCAGCGGGATTGACGAGCTCTTGGTACAATTTCAGGACATCACGCGCCATGACGGCGGAGGAAAACACCGCCTTCACCGCCTCGGGCTTCGGCATCGTCCTGGCGTGCCAGTCGGGCGTGCTCAGCGTTTCAGCCATGACGCGGGCGAGATCGTCGGAATTGCCGGGCTCCACCAGTGCTGCGCTTTCGGCGCCGAGCACCTCTGGAATGCCGCCGACACGGCTTGCGATGATCGTCTTGCCGGCGCCTAGCCCCTCGAGCACAATATAGGGCATGGCTTCGGCGCGCGAGGGAACGACGAGGTTCTGCGCCATGGAGAAGGCTTCGTGGACCCGCATTGCCGGCAGCATGCCGATGCGTTTGCCAAGGCCGCGTTCGACCATCATCTCACGGTAGCGGTCGCGATCCGGCCCGTCGCCGATCATCAGCGCCGACAGTGGCCTGCCGAGCAGCCGTTCGGTCTTGGCGAAGGCATCGACAAACAGATCGGGACCTTTGAGGTCCCGCAGCATTCCCACATAGATGAAATGCACGGCATCCGAGCGGGTCGGGATCGGCTCGAAATCGCGCTCGCCAATGCCGTTGTAGATCAGTCTCGTCTTCGTCCGCGGCTTACCCACCTTGCGCGCATAGATGTCGCGCTCATATTCGCAGATGAAGACCAGCGCATCGGTGAAATATTCCTGCAGGCGCTCCATCCTGAGGACGAACTGTCCGCTGAGCGAGGAGCGCGAATAATGCAGGCTTCCGCCATGCGCGGTATAGAGGCGGGCTACGCGATACCTGTTCACCCGCAACGCTGAGCCGGCAAGTCGCGCGAGCACACCGCCCTTGGCGCCGTGCCCGTGCAGCACATCCGGCCGCAAACTTTTGATTTTCTTGTATGTATCCCACATCGTCGCAATATCGGACGGGCTGATCGACCGCCGGATCGGCACGCGTGTCAGGCCGAGCGAGAGATAGGGACGGATATCGTCGAACAGGCTGTCCTCGTACTCGCCGCCGGTCGAGCTGTCGCAGAGGATGCCGATTTCATGGCCGGCCTTGCTGTGTTCCTCGACGAGATCGCGGACATGGCGGAAAATTCCGCCGACCGGCGACCTGAAGCAATGGAGGATGCGGAGCGGCTGCTGTTCTGCCATCGCTCAGAAAAGCCGTTCGCGAACGTAGATCGTGTCACCTGCGATGATCGGTCCCGATATGTTGATGCGGCCTGTCAGCACCTGTCCGTTGATCTTGCGGGTAACATCGACCATGCGCTGGTTGGCGCGGCTGGTGAAGCCGCCGGCAATCGCGATCGCATTCTGCACCGTCATGCCGGGAACATAGGCATACTGGCCGGGCTGGCCGACTTCACCCATGATGAAGACCGAACGGTAGCGATCGACATCGATGGTGACGTCGGGATCGCGAAGATAGCCTTGCTGCAGTTTCTGGGCAATCTGGCCTGAGAGTTGCTGCAGGGTTCGGCCGCGGGCAGGGACCTGGCCGATGAGCGGGAAGGCGACATAGCCGGCCTGATCCACCGTATAGGTGTTGGTCAGGCTTTGCTGGTCGAAGACGGTGATGCGCAGCCGATCGCCGCTATCCAGTGTATAGGGCTGGATGGTGGCCTCGTTGAAGGCCTTCGGCGCCGGCTTGTACGTCGTGCAGCCGCCCAATGCTGCCGTCATGGCTGCAAGGCTTAGGGCCAAAAGGATCTTGGGCTGGACGACAGACATCCGCTTGTGCTCACAAAAATGAACTCGGTGCAGTCGTTATCGATCCGTTAGGGTTAATGCCCGGTAAAGGGTGCGTGCAATTTCCCGGTTTCCTTCATCGATCATCGCTCTTTGCCGGTGAGATCGCCATTAACCGTTGAGTTACCATGGTCGTTTACGCTTACGGCACCTTTGTTGTGGAGTAAGAGCATGTCCGGCGTAGCTCGTGATCAGGATGTGGACATCGACCTCGGCCAGTTGGTCCGTGCGGTCTGGGCGCGCCGTCTGCGGATTTTGACAATCACCCTCGTGGGGGCGGGCGTCGCCTTTGCCGGCGCCAAGATCATGTCGCCGCAATATCGCACCGAAACACGTATCCTCATCGAACCTCGGGCGCCGGCCTTCGCCAGCACGCAGCAGATCAACGACGCCAGCGCCGGCCCTCTGATGGATGAGCTGAACATCGCTAGCCAGGTGCAGCTTCTGCAATCGGCCGATCTCCTCAAGAAGGTCATCAACGATCTGAAGCTCTATAACCTGCCGGAATTCGACGATGCCGCCAGCGGTTCAGCCATGAGCAGCATCCTGGTGAAGCTGCATCTGAAGAAGAACCCGCTGGAAAATCCGCCGGAAGAGCGCGTCATCGACGCCTTCGTCGAACGCCTGCAGGTCTATCAGGTGCCGGGTTCACGCGTCATCGGCATCAATTTCACCTCCAAGGACCCGAAGCTCGCCGCCGCCATCCCGAACGCGATGGCGAATGTCTATCTTTCGACCCAGAGCGGCGCCAAGCTCGATTCCAACTCCGAGGCGACCCGCTGGCTGGAGCCGGAGATCGAAGGCCTGCGCCGGAAGGTCAGTGAAGCCGAGAAGAAGGTCGCCGAATACCGTACCGCGCACGGGCTGTTGCAGACGAACGGCACGACCACTTTTCCGGCCCAGCAACTGAACGATATCTCCGCCGAACTGACACGCGTGCGGGGCGACAAGGCCAATGCCGAGGCGAGGGCGCAGGCGGTGCGCAATGCGTTGTCTTCGGGCGAAGCCTCCGATACGCTGCCCGACATCATGTCCTCCCAGGCGATCCAGCGGCTGAAGGGGACGGAATCCGGCCTGCAGTCGCAGATCTCCGATCTGCAGACCAGCCTTCTCAACAACCATCCGCGGCTGAAAAGCCTGCGCGCCCAGCTCTCCGATATCCGTACCCAGATCCGCCAGGAGACGCAGAAGATCCTGGCGAGCATCGAAAACGAGTCCAAGGTCGCGGATCTCCGCGCGAGCGAACTCGAGCGCCAATCGGACACGGTGCAGGCCACCAGCGCCCGCGCCGGTGAGGACGAGGTCGGTCTCAACGCGCTGGAGCGTGAGGCGAACGCCCAGCGCCAACTGCTCGAAACCTATCTGGTGCGCTACCGCGAGGCCGCCTCCCGCGCCGACAGCAATTCGAGCCCAGCCGATGCCCGGATCGTTTCCAAGGCCGTCGAGCCGGTCGATCCTTATTTCCCGAAGGTGGTGCCGATCGTCGTCGTCGCTGCCGTCGCGACGCTGATCATGAGCGCCATCGTCATCATGCTGGCCGAACTCTTCAGCGGCCGGGCGCTCCGCCCTACAGATCTGGCTTCAGAGACAATCGAGGCAGAAGCGGTCGTCGAGGAAAAACATATACCGCAGGCCACTCCGATCGCCGCTACCGCCGGAAAACCCGTTCAGCCGAGTATGCTCGCCGTCGTCGCGGAGGAAGAGGATACGATCGAGGACGTGAAGGTTGCCGATGAGGCGCCAGAGGACGAGCCGGAGGATGACAACGAATTCTCCGTCGCCTCAGTTGCGGATTATCTCACCGGCAGCCGCGCGCCGCTGGCAATCGCCATATCTCCGACTGGTGACAGCGGCTCGGCGGCGACGGTTTCGCTGACCCGCATGCTCGCCGATGCCGGTCACCGCGTCATCCTGATCGATATGACCGGCTCCGGCTACCCCACGGAACTGATGGCCGAGGACCCGGCCGCCCTTGGTGTCACCGATCTGCTTTGCGGCGAGGCTGCCTTCGGCGATACGATCCACGGCGACCGCCTTTCCGATGCCCATCTCATTCCCCAGGGCCAGAGCGACGTGCGCCGCGCCATGCGTGGTGTCGACCGACTGTCGTTGCTGCTCGATGCACTCGCCGCCGCCTATGACCTCGTGGTGGTCGAATGCGGTTCGGCCGATGTCGCCGGCGTCTCGCGGCTGACGCGCAGCCGGGACGTCGAGATCATTCTCTCGCTGCCTGAGGTCGAGGAGACCATTTTCGTTGCACTGATGACGGAATTCCAGGCTGCCGGCTATGAGCGCGTCGTGCTGATGTCGGGCGGCGAAGCGGCCGAACAGACCCTCGGCCGGGCTGCTTGAACGGCTAGCCGATCCGTGCCCGGATGCCTTGGGCGAATTTATAGAGCTTCGGGCGCGCCTTGATGTGCGCCTTGCCGTGGGTGACGATCCGGTGAGCGGCGCCGGCGACGACGCCGAACGGCGATACCGGCAGCACCACGTCATAATGCGCGGTCTCGACCGGCGCCCAGGAACGCTTGTAGGTCTGGTCGCCGAGGCCGAAATCGAACAGTGCGACACCCTTGCCATGCAGTCCCGAGATGGTCTGCCAATAGAGGAATTCGCCGGGGCTAGTATCCGGCACGAGCTCTTCGTCGATCGCGCCGAACTGGCAGATGATATGGTCACCCTTGCGCGAGATGCCTGATATCGCGGCGATCTTACCCTCAAGTTCGCCCTTGAGCCGGAGCATATGCATCTGCAGCCCGAAATACTGCCTGGTGTCGTCCCGCTTGTCGATGAGACCGTGCAGGAAGGTCTGCGTCTCCCTATCGGCAAAGACGTCGGGCAGGCCAAGGCTGGCGAAACGGGCGCTTTTCAGGCGGAAGAAGATATCGAGCAGGCCGTGCTGTTCTTCCGATTTCCGAGGAATGAGGTATTCGAAGCCGCCGGCCGCCTCGAGCCGCTTCGACTGAACACGGAATTTCTTGCGCCGGTTCTTGGCGTTGAGCTGCTTCAGCGTGTCCTCGAAAGCGGGAAGGAACGGCAGCTGATAGGCGTGATTCTGGTTCTGCACCACCGGCAGCCCGGCGAGCGGGCTCTCGCGCCCACGCCATTCCAGCGGAATGTTCTGCAGCAGCAGCAGATCGGCGCGGCCCTTCAGCGCATGCCGGAGCCGGCCGGCGAACTCATGGGGGGCGATGGTCCTGCCGGCTTCGGCAAAGCTCTCTGCGAATAGGCCGGTATTGATATTGCTGTGATCGGCGGCGATGAATTTCGCCGTCGTGAGCCCGCGAGACTTGACGATCTCGGCCGGCAGAATGAAGGCGGTCTGACCCGCATGAGTGCCTTTGAGGATCGCAAGCGGCCGCTGGAAGGCGCTCACCCAGGCGGCGCACCAGTCGTAGCTCTGATGCAGGGACTGGAGATTGTCGCGCTCCAGCGCCCGCCACTCATCCTCCAGCGGCTGCATCGTATCGAAGACTTCGATGTCGATTTCAGCCATGGCGAGTTTCATGCTCAGCTGGCGCAGGCGCGAAATGGCCGTATCGGCCAGCGCCACGTCGTCGGACGGCTGTTCATGGACATCGAGCTTTTGCGTCTGCACGATTTTCTCCGGTCAAGAATGCTGAACGGGAAGGTAGGTATGCCAGACGTATATTTGGTTTAACCGCACGCGCTGGGCGAGGTTTTCCGCGGATCACGGTTATTCGGCCGTTAATGGCCCTAAAGCATGTCGCGCAAAAGTGTGCCGCGGTTTTGCGACAACGACATGCGTAAAAACAAAGACCTAAAGCGCGACAAGCGAATCTGAAAGATCGCGACGCGCTTTAGCGCAGCGGGGGGCCGGCCATCCATTTGATGATAACCATCGCCGGCAACACCCAGAGCAGGCCGGTGAGCAGGAAATAGAGCAGATGTCCCCACCAGGGCGCGTTGCCGAGCGTCGCCACCGCGATCGTATTCGCCACCAGCGCATAAACGAGCACGAGCACGATGATCAGGATCGTGCCGATGAATTTGCGGAGGCGGACGGGCATCGGTTATCTCTCGGCATGGAGGGGCGAACCGGCGCGACGGCATGCCGCAAAGGTTCGGGGCTTGTTTTGCATGAGCCGGTGGGGCAAATCAACTGCCGGATAGAAGGAGACATCATGGCCGTCGCAAACCTGACCACGGAACAGGCGATCCTGAGCGAAATGCGCAGGCAGAATCGCGACCGCCGCGCCCTGCGCTTCTGGCTGGGCTTCGTGCTTTTGGCGCTCTTCTGTCTCGTGCTCGTCGGCGGCGCCACGCGGCTGACCAATTCCGGCCTGTCGATTACCGAGTGGAAACCGATCCACGGCGTCATCCCACCGCTGTCGGCTGCCGAATGGGAGGAGGAATTCCGCCTCTATCAGCGCATTCCCGAATTTCAGCAGTTGAACAGTTCCATGACCGTCGATGAGTTCAAAGGCATCTTCTGGTGGGAGTGGGCGCATCGGCTGATCGCCCGCGGCATCGGCGTGATCTTCGCGCTGCCGCTGATCTATTTCTGGCTGACGGGGCGGATCGAAAAGCGTCTGCGCTGGCCGCTCGTCGGCATCCTGGCGCTCGGCGGCCTGCAGGGTTTTATCGGTTGGTGGATGGTGTCCTCGGGCCTTTCCGTCCGCACCGACGTCAGCCAGTACAGGCTGGCGACGCATCTCGTCATGGCCTGCCTGATCTTTGCCGGCTGCATGTGGATCATGCGCGGTCTCTCCAGACATTCCGACGATCCGGCGCCGACCGGAAGCTCGCGCGGTTTTGCCGCGGCGATCGCCATTTTCGCGCTATTCCAGATCTATCTTGGCGCGCTGGTGGCGGGGCTCGACGCCGGTTTCTCCTACAATACCTGGCCGCTGATGGATGGTGCCGTCATCCCCTCCGATCTGCTGATCCAGCAGCCCTTCTGGATCAATGCCTTCGAGAACCCGAAGACGGTGCAGTTCATCCACCGCATCGGCGCCTATACGCTCTTCGCATTGACGCTGATCAACATGATGATCGCCCTTCGCGCAGCACCTTGGACCACCCACGCACGCCGCGCCATCGTGCTTTTCGCGCTGGTGACGTTGCAGGCGGCAATCGGCATCGCCACGCTGCTGATGCAGGTGCCGCTTCACTGGGGCCTGCTGCATCAGGCCGGTGCGCTGGTAGTTTTCGGTTTCGCCGTCGCCAACTGGCGCGGTTTTTACGGCGAATATCCGCGTGGGACGATGATCGCCGAGCGCGATTGAGGCGAGTGGCCGTAGCTCGGGGGATCTACCGCAGTACGCTGTCGAGCAGCGGCATGCCGATGATGGCGGCGGCGGCGATCAGGACGTAGCAGGCGATGCGGAAGGTCCGTTCTTCGGCAAGCCCGAACAATTTCGAGCCGCCATAGAGCCCGACCGCATAACTCGGCAGAATGACGGCGGTGAGCGCGAAGACGGCAGGCACGAACAGTCCGCCGAAATAATAGCTGATGGCGCTGAAGACGGACGAAATCGAGAAATAGAGCACCACATTCGCCCGGACGCGGGTGAAATTACTCTTGCCGCCGAGCCAATAGGCGACAACCGGCGGCCCGCCGAGCTGCGCAGCGCCGCTGAAAAGCCCGGCAATCAGCCCGACGCCGCTGGTGAGTGGTGCGGACGCCTCCCCGTGATAGCGCCATCCCGATACCAGCAGCGCAAGCAGGCAGATGGCGATGATCGTGATACTCCCGCGCAAGAGCAGCGGATCGAGCAACGTCAGGATCGCCGTGCCGGCTGGGATGCCGAGCGCAGCACCTGCCGCCATGACGAAAACCTCGGGTCGGTTGGCGCCGCGCCAGGCCGGCGGGATCATCCCGAGTGACGCAATGCCGTCGATGACGAGCAGGATCGGTGAGATCAGCTTCGGGCCGACGATCGCGCCGCCGAGCGGAACGAAGATCAGCGCGGCGCCAAAGCCAGAAAAGCCGCGGGCAAGCCCGGCGATGAAAGCAAAGGCCATCAGCGCATAGATGCCGTGGTCGGGCAGGGCGGCCGTAAACCATGCGTGCACGCCATCGACCAGCGCATCGAGCGTCATGACATCAGGCTCCGTGATTCGGGAATGGCGGGCAAGGAAGGTCCGCTCTCATAGCCCAATCGTCGCCGATGATCGAGCCGAAAGCGATGCTGCGGCCGCCGAGGGAGGCGGCCGCGAGAAAGATCGTGATGAAGACATCGGCGCAAGGCTCGAGCGGCATCCACGTCGATGCCGTCGTCTGCGCCTTACGAGGCGAGCATCAGGTCCATGTTCTGGACGGCGGCGCCCGATGCGCCCTTGCCGAGATTGTCGAGCAGCGCCACGAGGTTCACCTGCGAAGCGCCTGCGGTGCCGAAGACGAAGAGCTTCATCGTGTCCTTGCCTTCGAGCTCGATGGCATTTACGCGGGGCAGGGCCTTGCTTTCGGCCAGCGGCACGACACTGACGATATCCTGGCCGGCATAATGGGCAACGAGGGCCGCATGGATGTTTTCCATCGTCGTGCCCTCGGCGAGATCGTCGAGATGCAGCGGCACCTGCACGATCATGCCCTGCGCGAACTTGCCGACCGACGGCGAGAAGATCGGTGCGCGATCGAGCAAGCCGTGCACGGTCATCTCGGGCACGTGTTTATGGGTGAGCGGCAGGCCGTAGAGGAAATGCGGCGCGGAGATCGCATCCGGGTGATCCGGGTTTTCCATCTGCGCGATCATCTGCTTGCCGCCGCCGGTATAGCCGGAGACCGCGTTGACCGTGATCGGATAGCCGTCCGGCAGAATGCCGGCGGCGCGCAGCGGCCGGATGAGGCCGATCGCTCCGGTGGGATAGCAGCCGGGATTGGCGACGAAACGGGCGGCAGCTATCTTGTCGGCCTGCTGCTTGTCCATTTCGGCAAAACCATAGGCCCAACCGGGATTGACGCGGAAGGCGGTCGAGGTGTCGATGACGCGCACATTGTTGTTGGCCGAAACCATCTGCACCGCTTCCTTCGACGCATCGTCGGGCAGGCAGAGAATGGCGATGTCGGCGCCGTTCAGCATATCCTCGCGCAAGGCGGCGTTGCGCCGCTCGGCTTCGGGTATGGACAGAAGTTCGACATCGCGGCGGCCGGCCATGCGCGTGCGGATCTGCAGACCCGTCGTGCCGTGTTCGCCGTCGATGAAGATTTTCGGTGCCATGTTAAACCTGCGCTTTCAATGGGTTCTGAAGGTTTCCGGATTCAGTTTGAGGATGATAGGTCAGCCTTGTGACACGGCGATGGCGCGTCGCTCGGCATGAAGCCCCAGCATATACATCGCCACCGTTGCCCCCGCAATGGCGGTGATATCGGCGTGATCGTAGGGCGGCGATACCTCGACGACGTCGGCGCCGCGAATATCGAGCTGGTGCAGACGCTGCAGCACCGAGAGGATCTTGGCGCTCGAAGGTCCGCCTGAAACCGGCGTGCCGGTGCCCGGCGCAAAGGCCGGATCGAGGCAATCGATATCGAAGGTGAGATAGGCCGGCGCCCCGCGCGTATGGGAGATGATCGCCGAGGCGATATCGCTGGCGCTCATCTCCTCGACCTGATGACCGTAGAGAATATTGACGCCGCAATCCTCTGGCGCATGGGTGCGGATGCCGATCTGGATCGACCGGTCTGGATCGATGATGCCTTCGCGGGCGGCTCGCGCCACGAAAGAGCCATGGTCGATGCGCCGTTCCTCGTCGAACCAGGTGTCCTGATGGGCGTCGAACTGCACGAGCGCGAGAGGGCCATGTTTTGCCACATGGGCTTTCAGCAGCGGCCAAGTGACGTAATGATCGCCGCCAAGCGTCAGCAGGAAGGCGCCGCTATCGAGGATGACATTCGCCTGGCGTTCGATAGCGGCTGGCGTGTCCTGATGATTGCCATAGTCGAGCAGGCAATCGCCGTAGTCGATCACCGCCATGTCGGCGAAGAGCTCGCGGTTGAAGGGGTATTGCGCATCATTGTCGAAGATCGCCGAGGCGCGCCGGATCGCCTGCGGCCCGAAGCGTGTGCCCGGCCTGTTCGATGTCGCGGCATCGAAGGGAATGCCCCAGACGGCGACGTCGACGCCGGCGAGCTCCTTGGTGAAGCGGCGGCGCATGAAGGACAGGGCGCCGGCAAAGGTCGGGTCGCTGGCAGCGGAGGTGAGGCTGGTCGCCGTAAAGGCGTGGTCAATCGATCTGTTCGCCAAATCATGCTCCTTTTTCGGTCGCAAAATCATAGTCGCGTTCGATACGGACGCTGCATTGCAGGATCGCCGTTCGACGCCAGAGCGTCGGGTCTCTTGCGAAGGCCGATCCCCCGCGCGCAGAAAGGCGTAGGCGAGGTGCGGACGGATTTCAAGCAATCGTTCGGACGACGGCCGCTCGTTATCGTCGAGCGACCGTCATTCGCTCGCTGCCTATCGGACCGGCTCCCGCAGGCACCACAATCCAGCCAGCGTCGTCAGCGCGGTCGCTGAGACATAGCCCACGAGTGGCCAGGCGCTGTCGCCGCCCGTATAAACCCAGAAGGGAAGACTTGTAAGGATCGCGCGGAGAGCGATCTTGGCGGTGACGGCAGGGCGGGTTTCGTGCCATCGCATACCGGCGTTGAAAAGCGCGGCAACCGAAAGGAGGCCGATGACGAGGAAGATGGCGCGCCAGCCGAAGCGATCCGCGATCGCGGCTCCGATGATCGGGCCGAGTGCGGGCACGAAAGAGAGGATGGAGCCGAGAAGGCTATAGATCGTGCTGCTTTCGGGACGCCCGGCGTAGACGTCACGCACGGTTGCGAAAGTTGCGACGAGGGTCGCCGACGCGCCGACTGCTTGCAGCAATCTCAAGACCACGAAGATCGGGGCTGACGAGGAGCCGGCAAGCAGGAAGGATGACGCGGCAAAGAGTGCAGCACCGCCAAGCAGGACAGGCCGTCGTCCGATAATATCGGAAATTGGGCCGAAGACGATCTGGCCGACACCGAGCACGAGCATGTAGAGGCTGAGGGTCAGTTGGATGACCGCCGGCGAAGTGCCGAGCGCCTCCGGCATGACCGGCACGATCGGCAGATAGATATCCATGGCGAGCGAAGCCAGGATGTCGAAAGGTGCCATAAGCAGCAAGGCTGCCGGCAGGGAATAGGTCCATTGCTGGATTTTGGGACAAGACATGGGAAAGAACCCGCTCAAATGATTTCATTCGGCGGCGATCTGTCTCTTCATCAGTATCGGGATTGACCGGACAGACGCCGCAACAACAGGGCAGAGTTGTTGCGGCTTATTTGTCTGCGGACTTGGTTGTTCCCATGATTCGACCCTGACTGCGGCTTCGCTCATTTCCGAAGCACTTTGCCAAGTTTCTACCAGCGGAGCTGGAATGCGACAATGGCATGCCGGCACGCTTCCGATTGGTTTAAACAGCGCAAAACAAAAAGGCCGGGTTGCCCCGGCCTTCGTAAATTCCGTCTGTCCGAAGCGATTAACGCTTGGAGAACTGGAACGAGCGGCGGGCCTTTGCCTTGCCGTACTTCTTGCGTTCGACGACGCGGCTGTCGCGGGTCAGGAAGCCGCCCTTCTTCAGTACCGCGCGCAGGCCCGGTTCGAAGTAGGTGAGCGCCTTGGACACGCCATGGCGAACCGCACCGGCCTGGCCGGAGAGGCCGCCGCCGGCAACGGTTGCGACGATGTCGAACTGGCCGTCACGGGCAGCCGCAACGATCGGCTGGCGCAGGATCATCTGCAGCACCGGACGTGCGAAATATTCCGCGAATTCCTTGCCGTTGACGGTGATCTTGCCGGAGCCCGGCTTGACCCAGACGCGGGCGACGGCGTTCTTGCGCTTGCCGGTCGCATAGGAGCGGCCGAGCGAATCGACCTTGCGGACGTGGGCCGGAGCAGCAGCTTCGGAAACCGTGCCGAGATCCTTCAGGGAGGAGAGGTCAGCCATATCAGGCGCTCCTTACGTTCTTTTTGTTGAGCGCGGCAACGTCGAGGGCGACCGGCTGCTGGGCTTCATGGGGATGGTTGGAGCCGGCGTAAACGCGCAGGTTCTTCATCTGGCGACGGCCGAGCGGGCCACGCGGAACCATGCGTTCGACGGCCTTTTCGAGGACGCGCTCCGGGAAGCGGCCTTCGATGATCTGGCGTGCGCTACGTTCCTTGATGCCACCGGCATAACCGGTGTGCCAGTAGTAGACCTTGTCGGAATACTTCTTGCCGGTGAAAACGACCTTTTCGGCATTGATGACGATGACGTTGTCGCCGTCGTCAACGTGAGGCGTGAAGGTTGCCTTGTGCTTGCCGCGCAGGCGCATAGCGATGATGGAAGCGAGACGGCCAACGACCAGCCCTTCGGCGTCGATGATCACCCACTTCTTCTCCACCTCTGCAGGCTTCTGGGAGAAGGTTGCCATAGTGAATACTCTCTTTTGGGACCCTTGGCCCGAAGGCTTGAAGGGCGTTTCTTGTTGCTTGGATTGGCAGGCACGAGGCATGCCAAAAAGAAAGCAGCCCGGATAGGCTGCGTTCTGGCGCGGTGTATAAAGGGAATGTGATATCGGGTCAATATCGATTTCCCGAAGGTTTAGAAAAATTTTGTAGCAAAAACAGATACTTAGATATGTGGTATTTTGATACCTCACATTTCCGCGGTCGCGGACTGCTGCGCTTGACGTTTTTCACGTCGTCTCTGCCGGTTTGAAATAGCATCCGACGGTCGAAAGCGGCTCTTAACCTTTGAACGCGCGCAGACACTTCATCATTTCGCGAAGGCCGCGTGTCAGATGTTTGTCCCGGCGCAGCACCATGCCGAGGCGGCGCGTGAGCCGCGGGTTCAGCGATGAAGTCGTCACCAGGCCGGCGCGGTCGCGCTTCAGCGCCAGCCCCGGCAGGATCGACCAGCCGAGCCCCACGGCGACCAGCTCTTTGATCGCCTCGATGCTGCCGAACTCCATCGCAGGCCGGATCCTGGTATCCGGTGCAGCCAGCCACGCGTCGATTGCGCGCCTGGTATTGCCGCCCTCATAAAGCAGCAGCGTCCTGTCGCGCATGAAGGCGGCGTCCGGTCCGTTTTCGGGCATCAGGCTGCCCGCGGGGGCGACGGCCAGCAACTCCTCCTCGTAGAACGGCTCGATCTCGAAGTTCCGTCCCGATGCCGGCAGGGCGACGACGGCGATGTCGAGGCTGTTGGCCTCCAGATCGCGCAGAATGTCGTCGGCATCGCCGATGCGCACGGTGATTTCGAGGCCGGGCATGGATTTTCTGGCGACGGCGATGGCGCGAGGAAGCAGATGGATCGACGCCGTGCCGCCGCTGCCGATGCGCACGTGGCCGCTGGCGCCATCTCTATACGGCATCATCGCTTCTTCCGCGGCAGCCGATTCCTGGAGCAGGCGCCTTGCATGCACGAGCAGGTCGAGGCCTGCCGCGGTCGGCTGCGCCCGCCGCCCGACGCGCTCGATCAGCCGGACGCCTAGCCGCTGTTCGAGCCCCTTCACCTGCAGGCTGACGGCCGGCTGAGTCAGGCCTTCCTTGTCGGCCGCAGCCGTAAAGCTTCCGAGATCGGCGACATTGACGAAGGCGGCAAGCTGATCGAGATGGAGAGGCATACAAAAGAAATCCTTATGCATATCATAATATCCATAAGCTTCTTTTGCTGCATCTTCCAGCGCATCTTTCACCCGCTGAAGAAAGGAAGAAAGACATGGCCCTGGAATTAAGCGGGATCCCTGACACACCTCGCGATATCGTTCGGTCGAGACTTCGCGGGATGGCGCGATGGAGCCGGCGGCTGCTGATGACGGTCGAACATCACCTCGAAAAGCGCCGCAGCCGTCGCACGCTTTCGGAACTCACCGACGACGAGCTTTGCGATGTCGGTCTGACCCGTACGCAGGCGAAGGCCGAGACATCGAAATCGTGGTTCTGGTCCTGACGGCGGTGGTCTGTGCGGAAGAAGGATCCCGCTCGAAATTGCCGGCGCCTTGTGGCAGAAAGGCGATCTGGAATCGAGCGCAGGGAGCAGCACATGGCCGAAATCGTATCCTTCCGGAAGGACGCCGGAGCGGAAGAGGGCGGCTTGCTGACCCGCTCGCTGCGCGACGGCGTGCTGCGGCTCGTGCTCAACAACCCGCCGGCCAATGTGCTTTCGATCGCGCTTCTCGAAGCGCTGCTGGAAGAGCTGGAGACGGCCGGGACGGAGCCGGGTGTACGCGTCGTCGTCATCGCCTCGACCGGCAATGTCTTTTCCGCCGGGCATGATCTCAAGGAACTCACGGCCCATCGCGCCGATGAAGACCAGGGCGCCGGTTTCTTCGAAAAAACCTTCCGGCTCGCTGCCGATCTGATGCTGAAGATCGCGCATCTGCCCAAGCCTGTCATCGCCGAGATCGACGGGCTTGCAACGGCTGCGGGCTGCCAGCTCGTTGCTTCCTGCGATCTGGCGATCTGCACGGACAGTTCGACATTCTGCACCCCGGGCGTCAACATCGGCCTGTTCTGTTCGACGCCGATGGTGGCCGTTTCCCGTGCCGCGCACCGCAAGCAGGCGATGGAGATGTTGCTGACCGGCGAGACGATCGACGCCTCGACCGCCAAGGATTTCGGCCTCGTCAACCGTATCGTGCCGAAGCAGTATCTGGCGCAGGTGGTTTCCAAATATGCGGCTGTGATCGCCAGCAAGTCGCCGCTGACGCTGAAGATCGGCAAGGAAGCCTTCCACCGGCAGCTCGAACTGCCCGTGGAGGCGGCATATGATTATACCGCCAGGGTGATGGTCGAGAACATGCTGACTGAGGATGCGCAGGAAGGGATCGGCGCCTTCCTTGGCAAGCGCAAGGCCGAATGGACAGGCGAGTGATCACGCCAGTCTCAGAAGCAGCCCGCCGATCGCGATGACGACGCCGGCGACGTAGCGCCAGATGCTGGCTTTTTCCTTGAAGACGGTGATCGAGATCACCAGCGCAAACAGGATTGCGGTTTCGCGCAAGGCTGCGACGGTCGCGACCGGGGCTTTCGTCATCGCCCAGAGTGCCAGCCCGTAGGAAGCGATCGAGCCGGCGCCGCCGATAAGGCCGCGCCACCAGTTGCGACGAACGTGACGCATCACAGCGAAAGCGCCGCGCTGGGACGCTGCCCAGGAAAACAGCAGCACCGGCGGCAGCAGCGACATCCACAAAGTGTAGGAAATCGCATTGCCGGAGATGCGCGCGCCGATTCCGTCGACATAGGTGTAGCTGGCGATGACGCAGGCATTGGCAAGCGAGAGGATGACGGCCCGGCTGCCGCCGCGCCGCGCCTCCAGGGCGAGTGTCAGCACGCCGGCCGAGATCGTCATCGTGCCGGCAAGGGCGCCGCCGGAAAGATTTTCCTTCAGGATGAAACCGCTTGTCGCGGCGATCAGGAGTGGCGCGCAGCCACGCATCAGCGGATAGACAAGGCCGATATCGCCAGCCCGGTAGGCGGCGGCGACCAGTTGAAAATAGGCAAACTGCAGGATGGCAGAGGCGCCGATGAACGGCCAGGCCGAGGCGTCCGGCAACGGCAGGAATGGCAGGAACGGCAGTGCCGAAACCGCGCCGCCGGCCGAGATCAGCGCCGCATCGAGGGACTTATCGCTCCCCGCCTTGATGATGGCGTTCCATGTCGCGTGCAGCAGTGCGCCGAAGAGAACGAGCAGGATGACGTCGAGAGGCAAGGGAGTAATCCGGAAAGGATGAGAGGAAGAGGAACACACCTCGCCTTCGGCGTTTCAAATTCCTGAAAAGACAACTTGGATTTGCACGAAAATGCGCGGCGGCGGTCGCTTATGCGTTCATATGTCGAATAGCATTCTTTCAGTATGTGAACAATGGCGACTCATTTTAGCAATTTTTACGTGCGCGCGACATGCGTTCAATCCATGCGATCCTTTCAACTATGAGCTGTTTCTAATGGATGCGGGAACAAAGAGCGATGGTATCGCGAACAAAAAGAGAAAATCTCTAGAGGAATGCGAGAACCGTTTATTCTATGGTACTGAAATATAGATATTATTCTATAACTTTGATATACGGGAAAATTAAAGCTCCTGATTGTGCAATCGTTACGAAATCGCACCGCGGGATTGATCACAAACCTTTCGCAACCGCGAAAGGCGCGCAGTTCCTGCGTCCGCCATGACGGCGAAAAACATCAGAGCTGATGATTGGGAACGAAGAGCATCCCGTCAAGGTTGTCGATGTTCTGGCAGTTCAGCACTTGGCAGCGAGGAGTGTCTTTCGAAGGGATATGCGTCCATTCCGCATAATCGGTCGCGTCGCAATAATTGCTGTTGCGGACATAGCGATCGTAGAGCGGCAAGCCACGGGGAGACTGGTAGCGGAAGATGACCGCGCCCTGATTGTGGATGGCGGCACGCACGCTGGCACAGCTCATGGTGAGCGGATTGTAGCGCGAGATCGCCGACGCCGGCGATGCGGCGAGCACGAGCATGAGGGCAAGAGCGATTTTTTTCATCGAATCATCCTCAGGAAGTATCCAATTCATATATACGGGAAAGACAGCAGCCGGTTTCATGGAAACCCAAAAAAACATGCCGGCCGTGCCGAAGGGCTCTCGGGAGTTGGAGAAGCGGACATGAATCACGACGCCTACACGGATGATTACCTCGCCGGAATCCTGCATTCGATAAAGACCATAGCGCTGACCGGCGCCTCGCCCAATCCGGCCCGGCCGAGCAACGGCGTCATGGGCTATCTGCTGTCGCGCGGCTACGAGGTCATTCCCGTCAATCCGGGGCAGGCGGGCAAACAGATCCAGGGCCGCACCGTTTATGCCCGGCTCGCCGACATTCCCGTGCCGATCGACATGGTCGACGTATTCCGCGCCTCCGAATATCTGGATGGGGTCGTCGAGGAGGCACTGGCGCTGAGCCCGCTGCCGAAGATCATCTGGTCCCAGCTTGGTGTCCGCGACGATGCGGCTGCGGCAAAGGCGGAGGCTGCCGGCATCCAGGTGGTGATGAACCGCTGCCCGGCGATCGAGTATCCTCGTCTTATTGCCTGAGTTGCGGTCCGCGGAGACGGATTTTCCACGGAACGCCCATGGGTTGAAACGGATCGCGATTAACTTTCGCAAGCGACAGGCTATGATCCTGGACGTCAGCAATAACGGGAGGACGACATGGCCAAGAACGATCCGGGATTCAACACGTTGGCGATCCATGCCGGTGCGCAGCCCGACCCAACGACTGGGGCGCGGGTAACGCCGATCTACCAGACGACCGCTTTCGTCTTCAATGATTCCGATCATGCCGCCGCACTCTTCGGTCTGCAGGCTTTCGGCAATATCTATACCCGCATCATGAACCCGACGCAGGCGGTACTCGAGGAGCGTGTCGCAGCGCTCGAGGGCGGAACCGCAGCCCTTGCCGTCGCCTCCGGCCATGCGGCGCAGGTGATCGTCTTCCACAATATCATGCGTCCTGGCGAGAATTTCATCGCTGCCCGCCAGCTCTACGGCGGCTCGATCAACCAGTTCGGCCACGCCTTCGAGAATTTCGGCTGGCAGGTGCGCTGGGCCGATGCCGCCGATCCGGCAAGCTTCGAAAGCCAGATCGACGATAAGACGCGCGGCATCTTTATCGAAAGCCTGGCCAATCCCGGCGGTACCTTCGTCGATATCGCCGCCATCGCCGACGTCGCGCATCGCCATGGCCTGCCGCTGATCGTCGACAACACGATGGCGACACCCTATTTCATCCGTCCGATCGAACACGGCGCCGACATCGTCGTGCATTCGCTGACAAAATTTCTCGGCGGCCACGGCAATTCCATGGGCGGCCTCATCGTCGACGGCGGCACCTTCGACTGGTCGAAATCAGGCAATTACCCGATGCTGTCGAGCCCGCGGCCGGAATATAACGGCATGGTTCTGCACGCGACTTTCGGCAATTTCGCCTTTGCGATCGCTGCCCGCGTGCTTGGCCTGCGCGACCTCGGGCCGGCGATCTCGCCCTTCAATGCCTTCCTGATCCTGACCGGCATCGAGACGCTGCCGCTCAGAATGCAGCGCCACAGCGACAATGCGATCGCCGTCGCGAAATGGCTGAAGGCGCACAGCAAGATTGCCTGGGTGAATTATGCCGGCCTCGACGACGACCCGAACCACGCCTTGCAGCAGCGCTACTCGCCGAAGGGCGCCGGCTCCGTCTTCACCTTCGGCGTCAAGGGCGGTTATGAGGCGGGCAAGACGCTGGTCGAGGGGCTGGAGCTCTTCTCCCATCTCGCCAATATCGGCGATACCCGTTCGCTCGTCATCCATCCGGCCTCGACGACGCACCGGCAGTTGACCGACGAGCAGAGGATCGCTGCCGGCGCGGGGCCTGACGTGGTTCGCCTTTCCGTCGGCATCGAGGACGTCAAGGACATCATCGCCGATCTCGAACAGGCGCTCTCGAAGATCTGAGATCAACGAAGTCTATGGTGACCATGACAAACTTTCTCACCTTCAGCATCGACGGCGTCGAACCCGAGTTCGGCGCCCCTGAAGCCGATCGGATTATCTCCGGCGATCCGCATTTCCGTACCTGGAATCTGGAGGAGGCCGAAGGCGGCCTCTATTCCGGTATTTGGGAGGCGACACCGGGCAAGTGGCGGATCGTCTACGAGGAGTGGGAATATTTCAGCCTGCTGTCCGGCCATTCGATCGTGACGGAGGACAGCGGTGAGCCGGTTCATCTGAAGGCGGGCGACCGGATGATCCTCAGACCCGGCTTCAAGGGAACGTGGGAAGTCGTTGAAACGACTCGCAAGGACTATGTGATCAAGGTTTGAGCGGGCCAGCAGACCGACGCTGACGATGGCGGACGGTCCCGATTTGCGGCGATGACGGCCCGTTTCTGCGAATGGCGGCGCCTCTTTCCCGGATAGCACGCTTTTAACCAAACCCATTAATCGGGCCTACATCGGCAAATGCTAAACCTTATCTGCAGCGCATTGCGGACATGATGTCTCCTGCCGTCCCACAGACATGGCCTTGCAATTAATCTTTGCGGAATTTGCATGTCGTCGAATCTTGCAGCCAGGCACGTTCGGACTCAAACGTCTTCCATCATTGCGACAACCGTCTGTTTCCTTGTCGTCGCCCTCGTATTGACTGGCCTGATGGCGCATGTCGTCGTCACCATGACCCGCTCAGTGAACGAGATCGACGATGCCAGGGCCAGTCGCGCCGCCCGCGCGGCGGTCGCAGCCTTTGTGGCTCGCCTGAGCGGGACAACGACGGACAATGCCATATGGGACGATGCCTATAGTGCGGTCTCATCTCCGGCCGCTGCGGATTGGGCCTATGAGAATTGGGGAAAAACCAGCGAGGATTATGCGCTTTATGACGGCGCGATCGTGACCGGCCCTGACCGGTCTTCGATCGTCTCGGCCTATGCCAAAGGCAAGCCCTTCCAGCCGAGCACGTTTTTCGGGGAAGCTTTTTATCAGCAGATCAATGCTGCTGCCGCTCCGGCGAAGGCGCCGGTGGTCAATTTCATCAAGACCGAAAGCGGTATAGCGCTGATCGCCTCGCAGGCGATCCAGCCGTTCGAGACCGCCGCCGAGGTTCCGAAGTTCAGCGTGCTGAGTTTCTATAAGGAGTTTACGTCGGAGGTTCTCGACACTCTCTCCAACGAACATGAACTCGAGGGGCTGAGCCTCGAGACGACCCCCAAGCCGGGATCCCTGAACACGCCGATCACCGACATGAAGGGAGCCGTCATCGGCTATCTCGTTTGGCCGAGCAAAGCCCCCGGAAGCGCCGTGTTTCATCAGGTCTATCCCTATGTTGCAGCTTCTACCGTCATCCTTTCACTATTCTTGATCGGCGTTCTGTTGGTTGGCGCATCCGAGGCGCGGCGCCTGCGCCAACTGGCGCAAACAGCTCGCTTCGAAGCGAGCCATGACAGCTTGAGTGGCTTGTTGAACAGACAGGGGCTTCTCCGCCTGCTGGAGGATCTGGAGAGCCGGGATCCTTCATCGCCGCGGCTTTACTTGGTTGACCTCGACGGCTTCAAGGCGGTCAACGATGCTTGGGGACATGCGGTTGGGGATGATTTGATCCGGATCGTCTCGAACGCGCTGATGACCAGTCATCCCGAAGTCCTGGCCGCGGCCCGGCTGGGAGGCGATGAATTCGCGCTGGTGCACGTTGGATCCACTGCAGGCGAAGAGATCGAAGAGGCGATTCTGGCGCTGTTTGCCGAGCCCTTCAAAATTGACGGGCGAACGATCGAAGTTGGCGCAAGCATCGGAGCTGCGGCGCGCGATGGAGACATATCGCCTTTGGAGCTTCTTCGCAGAGCCGACATGGCCCTCTATCGTGCCAAGGCAAATGGCAAAGGTCAGGCGATTGAATACGACCCCGAACTGGACCGGGAACGCATACGGGTCGCCGAGCTGGAAGGTCTCTTGAAAAACGCCATCGTCAGCGGCGCAATCGAAGCCGTTTTCCAGCCTCTCGTCTCTGCTTCGACCGGTGCTGTCACCGGTCTTGAAGCACTGGCGCGCTGGAAAACTGCAACGGGAAACATCAGCCCGGAAATATTCATCCCTCTTGCTGAAAGATGCGGCCTCATCGATGCCCTTGGCGTCCATATGCTGAGAACGTCGATCGGGCATGCCAAGAGCTGGCCCGGTCTGACTTTGTCGGTGAATGTTTCGCCGATCCAGCTCTGCAATCCGGAATTTGCTGCCCAAGTGATCACGATCCTGCAGGAGTTGGATTTCAATCCAAACCGCCTGACACTGGAAATCACTGAGGGCGTTCTGATGACAAATCCGGATCAGGCCCGTCGGTCGATAGACCAGCTCAAGCGCGTCGGCATAAAGTTTGCTCTTGATGATTTTGGCTGCGGCTACGCCAGCATCGGTGCATTGCGGCAGTTTGGGTTTGATCGCATGAAGATCGACCGCTCGCTGGTGTCCGCTCTCGATGAAACCGCAAATGGCGCCGATATTCTTCGGGCAACCATCTCCCTGGCGACTGCTCTGCAGATTCCCGTGACCGCGGAAGGTATTGAGAATAGCCGTCAGGCGGCGATCTTGCGAGACGCCGGCTGCGATCAGCTTCAAGGGTATATGCTCGGAAAACCCATGTCGGCATGCGACATATCCAGCAGGCTGCAAGAAGAGTCGGCCGCGTGATCTCGTAAAGGCCACGAATTCGGCATCGGGCCTGAGCGGCCCGGCATATCGAAATCCTGAAAACGACATTTCCAGGCGTCGCTGCGGCAATCCACCACAGCCATGCGTCAATCTATCCCAATGTTTTTGCTAAGGCTTTGTTAAGTCCGCGATTCAACGAAAAGGCCGCAACTGCAGCATTTGAGGCACGGCCTCACGTTCGGTTGCAACCGTCAAATTCCGTCATCAAACTGTAATAAAACGCGCCTAGCCCGCCTGCTGTGACGAGCGTTTCAGCGCCCCAGACAATGGACACCCCCTCCATGGCGCTGGTCTCGTTGTTTTTCAAATCCATTAGGGAAGCGCTTCATATGCTCACCAAGAAACTTCTTTCGGCCTGCCTCGGCGCCGGCCTGGTTGCCGCTCTGGCGGTTTCGGCGTCCGCCGCCGATATCACCGGCGCCGGCTCCACCTTCGTTTATCCCGTCCTCTCCAAATGGTCTGCGGACTACAACAAGCAGACCGGCGACAAGCTGAACTACCAGTCGATCGGTTCGGGCGGCGGCATCGCCCAGATCAAGGCTGCAACGGTTGACTTCGGCGCTTCCGACGCTCCCATGAAGCCGGAAGACTTGACGACTGGCGGCTTTGGTCAGTTCCCGCTCGTCGTCGGCGGCATCGTGCCCGTCATCAACGTCAAGGGTATCAAGTCGGGCGAACTGAAGCTCACGGGCAAGGTTCTCGCCGACATCTACCTCGGCAATGTCACCAAGTGGAACGACAAGGCCATCGCCGATCTGAATCCCAGCCTGAAACTGCCCGACAGCCAGATCGCCGTCGTCCACCGTTCGGACGGTTCGGGCACCTCCTTCAACTGGACCAACTACTTCTCCAAGGTCAACGAAGACTGGAAGAGCAAGGTCGGCGAAGGGACCGCCGTCAACTGGCCGGTTGGTATCGGCGGCAAGGGCAATGAAGGCGTCGCCGCTTACGTCACCCGCGTCAAGGATTCGATCGGCTACGTCGAATACGCCTACGCCCTGCAGAACAAACTGCCCTACGTTCTGATCCAGAACGCCGCAGGCCAGTATCCGAAGCCGAATGCGGAAAGCTTCTCGGCTGCTGCCGCCAGCGCCGAATGGACCAAGGCTCAGGACTTCTACCTGATCATGACCAATGCTCCGGGCGAAAAAGCCTGGCCGGTGACCGCCACGACCTGGGCGATCATGTACAAGGAGCCGAAGGATGCGGCGCGCTCCAAGGCTGCCTTCGCCTTCTTCAAGTGGGCGCTCGAAAACGGCCAGAAGGAAGCCTCTGCCCTCGATTACGTTCCGCTTCCGGAAACTCTCGTGAAGCAGATCGAGGATTACTGGACGGCCTCGTTCAAGGGCTGATCCTGACGAAACTGCGGTCGGGGCGGGAAGCGAGGCTTTCCGCCCCGAATGTCTTTGACACCCCTCAAAGCATCAGAGCGTACGGATATGAGCGAAGCAATGGCATCGCTGCCCGCCACAACCGCGGGCGTGAAGCGCCGCGACGGCGCCGCAGGCGATCGTATTTTTTACTGGATAGTTTTCGGCTGCGGCCTGTTTGTTCTTGTCGCACTCTTCACAGCGGCGTTCTCCATGGTCTGGGACGGGTTTCTCGCGTTCCGGACCTTCGGCTTTGGCTTCCTGACCGGCATGGAATGGGATCCGGTTGCCCAGCGGTTCTCGGGCCTGGTACCGATTTACGGCACGCTGGTCACCTCGGCGCTCGCCATGATCATCGGCGTTCCCGTGAGCCTCGGTATCGCCGTTTTCATTACCGAAGTTGCGCCGCGCTCCATTCGCGGCCCGATCGGCGGTGCCATCGAGCTTCTCGCCGGTATCCCCAGCATCATTTACGGCATGTGGGGTCTCTTCACCTTTGCCCCCTTCATGTCGGACTACGTCCAGCCGGTGCTGATCGACTGGCTAGGCCCGATCCCGGTAATCGGCGCATTGTTCACTGGCGCCCCGCTCGGCATCGGCATGCTGACGTCGGGCATCGTGCTGGCAATCATGATCATCCCCTTCGTCTCCTCGGTCACGCGCGACGTCTTCCTGGTCGTCCCAGCGCAGTTGAAGGAATCGGCCTATGCGCTTGGTTCGACCAAGTGGGAAGTGGTGCGCGACATCGTCATCCCGCACACCCGCACCGCGGTCGTCGGCGGCATCTTCCTTGGTCTCGGCCGCGCGCTCGGAGAGACCATGGCGGTCACCTTCGTACTCGGCAACACCCATAACATCGCGGTGTCGCTGATGGAGCCCGGCACGTCGATCGCTGCGACGCTCGCTAACGAATTTGCCGAAGCTTCGGATGACCTCTACAGGTCGTCGCTCTCGGCGCTCGGTCTCATCCTCTTCGTTGTCACCTTCATCGTTCTGGCGGCCGCCAAGCTCATGCTGGTGCGCATGGCAAGACAGAGGGGAGAGTAATCATGACCACTCATTCGGGTTCCCTATACCGTCGTCGCCAGATCGGCAGCATGATCGCACTGTCGCTCTGCGGCATCGCCACCGTGGTCGGCCTGGTCTTTCTGGTTTGGATCCTCTGGACGACGCTGATACACGGCTTGTCCGCGCTCAGCCCCAGTCTCGTCACGGAAATGACGCCGCCGCCCGGCGAAGATGGCGGCGGTCTCGCCAACGCCTTCATGGGCAGCCTGATGATGGTCGCTCTCGCTGTTATCATCGGTACGCCGATCGGCGTGCTGGCCGGCACCTTCCTGTCGGAGTTCAGCCGCGGCAAGAAGATTGGCGAGGCAATCCGCTTCGTCAACGATATCCTGCTTTCGGCGCCGTCGATCATCATCGGCTTGTTTGTCTATGAACTGGTCGTCCGCCCGACGTCACGCTTCTCCGGCTTTGCCGGCGGCATCGCGCTCGCCTTCATCTTCCTGCCGGTCGTGGTGCGCACGACCGACGAGATGCTGCGGCTGGTTCCTGATGTCATGCGTGAGGCAGCACTTTCGCTCGGCATCCCGCGCTGGAAGGTAACGGTCAACATACTCTACCGCGCTGCCTCCACAGGTATCCTGACCGGTATCCTCCTTGCGATCGCCCGCATTTCGGGCGAAACCGCGCCGCTCCTTTTTACGGCTCTGAACAACCAGTATTGGAGCTTGGACATGTCGCAGCCGATGGCGAATATTCCCGTCGTCATCTTCCAGTTCGCTATGAGCCCCTATGAGCAATGGCAGAATCTTGCCTGGGCAGGTGCCTTTGTCATGACGGCGATCGTGCTTCTCCTCAGCGTCGGCTCCCGCGCCATCCTCAACCGCAGGAATACGAAATGATGCTTGAGAACAAAGCCTTCGAACCTCGTCCCGCCCACCTGGCCACAAGAGTCGACAAGATGGCGCTGACCGGCGTCAACTTCTATTACGGCGAAACCCACGCGATCCGCGACGTCACCCTGAGCTTTCCCGAGCGTCAGGTCTCCGCTCTCATCGGCCCGTCCGGCTGCGGCAAGTCCACGCTGCTGCGCATCCTCAACCGCATCTACATGCTCTACCCGAAGATGCGCGCCACCGGCTCCGTCACGCTCGACGGCCAGAACATCCTCGACCCTGGCTATTCGATGAACGAACTGCGCGCCCGCGTCGGCATGGTCTTCCAGAAGCCGGTGCCCTTTCCGATGTCGATCTACGACAATATCGCCTACGGTATCCGCCACCACGAGCGCATCTCCAAGGCCGAGATGGACGTCCGCGTCGAGCAGGTGCTGCGCTCGGCAGCGCTCTGGGAAGAGGTCAAGGACAAATTGAAGGGCAGTGGCCTCGGCCTTTCCGGCGGCCAGCAGCAGCGCCTCTGTATCGCGCGTGCCGTGGCGCTTCGCCCCGAGGTGCTTCTCCTCGACGAGCCGACCTCCGCCCTCGACCCGATCTCGACTGCCAAGGTGGAAGAGCTGGTCGCCCGGCTGAAGACGGAGTTCACTATCGTCATCGTCACCCACAACATGCAGCAGGCAAGCCGCATTTCCGACAATACCGCCTTCATGTATCTGGGCGAACTGGTGGAATACGGCCCGACCGCCGAGATCTTCCAGTCGCCGAAGGTCAAGCGCACGGAAGACTACATCACCGGCCGCTACGGCTGATCTGCGACCCCGGGGGAGGAATGGATCACCATTGCAGATCCAGCCGGTCCAGCCCGTGGAAATGGTAGACATCCTTGACCACAGGTGTCTTTGCCAGCCTCAGACCGGCCAGCCGTTCGAACAGGATCGGCAGCACGACGTTGAGTTCCAGCCGCGCCAGCGGCGCGCCGATGCAGAAATGGATGCCGGCGCCGAAGGAGAGGTTTGCCGCCTCGTTGCGGTCGGGCTTGAAGGTGAGGGGATCGGTGAATTTTGCCGGGTCGAGATTGGCGGCGGCGAGGATGAGGCTGACCTTGTCGCCGCGCTTGAAGGAGATGCCGTCGATTTCGGCCGGCTCCAGGGCCCAGCGCTGGAAGATATGAACAGGCGCGCAGATGCGCAGGGTTTCCTCGACGGTGCGCTCTGTCGTGGCCTCGTCCCGGAAAAGTTCCGCCGGATCGCCGCCGCTGTCGAGAATGGTGCGCACGGAGTTGCCGATCTGGTGCACGGTCGCCTCATGTCCCGCATTGAGCAGCACGATCGTCGTCGACACGAGCTCCTCCTCGGTCAGATACTGGCCCTTGTGCTCGGTGTGGATCATGTGGGTCAGCAGGTCGTCGCGCGGTTCGGCGCGGCGTTCGGCGATCACCGTCTTCACGTAGTCGGAAAATTCCTTCGATGCCCGTTCGGCCTCTTCCTCCTGCCCGCGCGTACGGCCGAACATGTACATGCGGACATAGGCGTGCGACCAGGTAAGCAATTGCGGTCCCATCTCCTCGGGGATGCCGATCATCCGGGCGATCATCGTCACCGGGATGATGTCGGCAAAGGCCGAGAGCAGCTCGAGCTCACGCTTCTCCGCGAAGCCGTCGATCAACCGGTTGGCGAGTTCGGCAAGCTCCGGCTTCATCTTCTCGACATGGCGGGAAACGAAGGCGCGGTTGACGAGCGTGCGCAGCCGCGTGTGCTCCGGCGGTTCGAGTTCGAGCAGGGAATAACGTTCCGAAAGATCAAAACTGGCAAGATGCGGCGTCGGCTCGGCAAGCCCGAGCTCCTCGCGGCTGGCGATATGCAGGATCTGCCGGCCGAAGCGCCGGTCGCGCAGCAGTCCGTTCACATGGTCGTAACCGGTGAAGAACCACTGTTTTTGCTCGCTCCAGTAGAAGGTCGGGCAGTGGGCGTGAAGTGCGGCATAGACGGCGTTCGGGTCGCCGTAGAAAGCCGGGTTGCGGCTATCAAGCGAGACATGACGGTTGGCGCGGTCGATCGAGAGAAAGGATGGGATCATCATGCGCCGAGCCTTATCGGATTTGCCGGACCTCGGAAAGATGTGAGGCGCGAGGGATCCCGGACTACCCGGCCCGTGACAGCGTGCCCATGCGTCGTAGCGCCTCGACCTGGTCGTCGACCGTCGGCACAAGTTCGCCGGCAGTGCAGCTCGGCGTGGCCGGTGCAGGGGTTGCGGCCTCCGCTTCGCCGAAGGTGACCGTGCAGTTGCGACCGGCGGCCTTCGCCGCATAGAGCGCCCGGTCGGCGGCCGAGATCAGCTTGTCGATATTGGCTTCGATCGAGGAGGCGAGCGCGATGCCGATGCTGACCGTGACCGGAACGATCGCTTCGCCGGTGCTGACGGGAAGACGGCAGAATTCGGTGCGGATCGCTTCGGCGATCGCCTCGGCTTCCGTCTGGTCCGCGACTGCGGCGAAGGCGGCGAATTCCTCACCGCCCATGCGGCCGAAGATGTTGTTTGGAATATACTGGCGGGCCATGCGCGCAAAGGCGGTCAGCACGGCATCGCCGGACTGGTGGCCGAAACGGTCGTTGACGCGCTTGAAATGGTCGAGATCGAAGAGAATCACCGCGACCTGGCGCTGCTCGTTATGAGCTCTTTCCTGGATGCCGTCGAAATAGCCGAGCAGGCCGCGGCGGTTGAGCACGCCGGTCAGCGAATCGGTCAGGGTGAGGGCACGCAGGTGCCGTTCGGAACGCTCCATGATCAGCCGGCAGGTGAACGCGAAGGCGATGGTCAGCAGGAAGGCGCTGGCCATGGCGGAGGCGCCGCCGAGATTGGTCGCCTCGATATCGCTCGGCAGCGTCAGCGCCATCGTCACTGCCGAGCCGAAGCACAGGCAGCCCTGGATGACGAACACGCCCATCAGCTTGATGCGGGTACGCTCACGGCGCATGTCGCCGGCGGCGACCGCCATCGCGAGTGCCGTTGCACCCGTCGCCGAAGCAAGGTTGTAGAGCACCACCCGGTTTGAATAATCGCTGTTGACCCAGGGCAGGAAGACCCCGGCGAGCCAGATTGCCGGCGGCAGCAGTGCCCACCATTCGATCCGCTTGCGGTCGAGCGCCAGAAAACCCGCCACCCAGGCGCTCTGGCCGAGCAGGGCGATGGCATTGCCCGCCTCTATGGAAAGCACGCTGGGGATTTCGCCGCGCAGCGCGACCATCGCAAAGCCGATGCCGGTCAGGAGGAAGCCCAGGCCCCAATAGAGATAGGCCTCATTCCTGACGTTGTGGCGCCAGGCGACGAACAGCACCAAAGCGAGCGTCATGGCCTCGGAACACCAGATGGCGAGACCTGTAGCAATATTGAACACGGCAGCAACCCCTTGTCTGTCAGTTCGCATCCTTGCCGAGGAAGCTCGCCACTTCCTTAATGCTGCTGCGCTGCGGCATGGTTTTAGGCCGATATCTGCCGGTAGGCTTTCCGTCGGGTAAACGTGTATAAGCACAGTCGAATGGAGTAAGCCTTCCTTCATCCTGTCATGGAGAAAAGCCGGGGGAGACCGTACCAAGGGCTCGCCGTTAACAGGCGTTTGGGGGAAAGAGGCTACCAGGAGCCGAAGTTCAATGCATGTCGCCCGGAAGTGTGCCGCGGTTCCGGGATAACGACATGCATGAAAAGTAGGAGCTTAGCCGCCTTGCCCCGCCTTCTTAACGTTATCCGCATGCGTGTCTTGAAGAGGAGGGCCGGGACACTCTATGTAAGGGTAAGATATTTTTTCTTTGATTCCCGGCGTCGGCCGGCGAGACGTTGACAAAGGACGCACATGAGAAACCCAGTCGATACCGCAATGGCCCTCGTTCCGATGGTCGTGGAACAGACCAACCGCGGTGAACGCTCCTACGACATCTATTCCCGCCTGTTGAAGGAACGCATCATCTTCCTGACGGGTACCGTCGAGGACCATATGGCGACGCTCGTCTGCGCCCAGCTGCTTTTCCTCGAGGCCGAAAACCCGAAGAAGGAGATCGCCCTCTACATCAATTCGCCCGGTGGCGTCGTCACCGCCGGTATGGCGATCTACGATACGATGCAGTTCATCAAGCCCGCGGTTTCGACGCTCTGCATCGGCCAGGCCGCGTCCATGGGCTCGCTGCTGCTGGCGGCCGGCCACAAGGACATGCGCTTCGCCACGCCGAACTCCCGCATCATGGTGCATCAGCCATCGGGCGGCTTCCAGGGCCAGGCGTCAGACATCGAGCGTCATGCCCGCGACATCCTCAAGATGAAGCGCCGCCTGAACGAGGTCTACGTCAAGCACACCGGCCGCACCTACGAGGAAGTTGAAAAGACGCTCGATCGTGACCATTTCATGGATGCGGACGAAGCCCAGAGCTGGGGCGTGATCGACAAGGTTCTGACGTCGCGCCTCGAAATGGAAGGCGAACAGGCCTAGTAATTAATAGGGATGGTGTTTTCCTCGCCACAGTTCTATCCCATTTGTGATTGAACAAGGGCTTTCATACGGCGACGAAGACGCTAATAGTAGCTATTAATGCTATGTTGAATTTTTATGACATAGCATTCGGCATTCGAAGGGGAGTTCGTTGCCGCCGGGACCAGGACATGATTGGTTGGGCCCGGTTCGTAGCCCCTGAAGCCCTTCTCGGCAAAGGCTCCGGAAACGGAGTGCCGCCAGGAGCTGATAGAGTGGACCGCGATTTCGCCTTGAAATGCGGCGTGCTGGAAGGAAAGTGATATGAGCAAGGTCAGCGGCAGCAACGGCGGCGACTCCAAGAACACTCTTTATTGTTCGTTCTGCGGAAAGAGCCAGCACGAAGTCCGGAAACTGATTGCCGGACCGACCGTCTTCATCTGCGATGAATGCGTCGAATTGTGCATGGACATCATCCGCGAGGAGAACAAGTCCTCGATGGTCAAGTCCCGCGACGGCGTTCCGACGCCCCAGGACATCATCAAGGTCCTCGACGAATACGTCATCGGCCAGCGGCAGGCGAAGAAGATCCTGTCGGTTGCCGTTCACAACCATTACAAGCGCCTGGCGCACGCCTCCAAGAACGGCGAAGTCGAGCTGGCGAAGTCGAACATCATGCTCGTCGGCCCGACCGGCTGCGGCAAGACCTATCTTGCTCAGACGCTCGCCCGCATCATCGACGTTCCCTTCACCATGGCCGACGCGACGACGCTGACCGAGGCCGGTTATGTCGGCGAGGATGTCGAAAACATCATCCTGAAGCTGCTGCAGTCGGCCGACTACAACGTCGAGCGTGCGCAACGCGGCATCGTCTACATCGACGAAGTCGACAAGATTTCGCGCAAGTCCGACAACCCGTCGATCACCCGTGACGTCTCGGGCGAGGGCGTGCAGCAGGCGCTGCTGAAGATCATGGAAGGTACGGTCGCTTCCGTTCCGCCGCAGGGCGGACGCAAGCACCCGCAGCAGGAATTCCTGCAGGTCGACACGACGAACATCCTGTTCATCTGCGGCGGCGCTTTTGCCGGCCTCGACAAGATCATCTCTGCCCGTGGCGAGAAGACCTCGATCGGCTTCGGCGCCTCGGTCAAGTCGCAGGATGACCGCCGCGTCGGCGAGGTCCTGCGCGAACTGGAGCCTGAAGATCTGGTCAAGTTCGGCCTCATCCCTGAGTTCATCGGCCGTCTGCCGGTTCTGGCGACGCTCGAGGACCTCGATGAGGACGCGCTGATCCAGATCCTGTCCGAGCCGAAGAATGCGCTGATCAAGCAGTATCAGCGCCTGTTCGAGATGGAAGACGTGGAACTGAACTTCCACGAGGACGCTCTTCGCGAAATCGCCCGCAAGGCGATCGTGCGCAAGACCGGCGCCCGCGGCCTTCGCTCGATCATGGAGAAGATCCTGCTCGACACGATGTTCGAACTGCCGACGCTGGAAGGCGTGCGCGAGGTCGTCATCTCCGAGGAAGTGGTGCGCGGTTCGGCCCGTCCGCTTTACATCTATGCCGATCGCCAGGAAGAAAAGGCCAACGCTTCGGCGTGAGCTTGGGCTTTCGTGTGATTATTTTGGGGGCTTGCCATTGGCAGGCCCCTTTCTATTTGAAAAACCATGCGAAGCGCTGTTAGTATTTGCCGGTGGGAACCGAAATTGCCTTTGCCGATGTTGCGGAAGGGGTCGTGCTTGGCAATGATGCAATGATCCGTAAGCCTCTTGCTGGCGTTTGCATTTTAGCCGGGTCGGAAGTGGTAAGCGCCGGTCCAGCCACGCGCTTCATAGTGTTGGCGTTCCGTTGTAATAAAGCTGTCACATCCGAGGGACGCGGGCGTTAGCGTGGCTTGAAAAGCGTAGTCAGAACCTCCACTTGTAGCAACAAGTGAGATTGCCGGCCGGTCCCAAGCGGCCGTGCAGAGAGCCCGGCAACGGGACGATGGAAAGGACATAAAATGACGAAGAAAACGTCTGTAGCGAGCAGCACCGCCTACCCTGTTCTGCCCCTGCGCGACATCGTGGTTTTCCCGCATATGATCGTGCCGCTGTTCGTCGGACGGGAAAAGTCGATCCGTGCGCTCGAAGAGGTCATGGGTTCCGACAAGCAGATCATGCTGGTAACGCAGATCAATGCTAGCGACGACGATCCGGATCCTTCCGCGATCCACAATGTCGGCACCGTGGCGAACGTGCTGCAGCTCTTGAAGCTGCCCGACGGCACCGTGAAGGTTCTGGTGGAAGGCCGCGCCCGCGCCGAGATCGACACCTATACCAGCCGCGAGGATTTCTATGAGGCGCTCGGCCATGTGCTCGAGGAGCCGCACGACGATCCGGTCGAACTGGAAGCCCTGTCGCGTTCGGTCGTCTCCGAATTCGAGAGCTATGTGAAGCTCAACAAGAAGATTTCGCCCGAAGTGGTCGGCGCCGCCAGCCAGATCGACGACTATTCCAAGCTCGCCGATACGGTTGCCTCGCATCTGTCGATCAAGATCACCGAGAAGCAGGAGATGCTGGAGACCACCAGCGTCAAGCAGCGCCTCGAAAAGGCTCTCGGCTTCATGGAAGGCGAGATCTCGGTCCTGCAGGTCGAAAAGCGCATCCGTTCGCGCGTCAAGCGCCAGATGGAAAAGACCCAGCGCGAATACTACCTCAATGAACAGATGAAGGCGATCCAGAAGGAACTCGGAGACGGCGAAGAAGGCCGCGACGAGATGAGCGAACTGGAAGAGCGCATCTCCAAGACCAAGCTGTCCAAGGAAGCCCGTGAAAAGGCCGATGCGGAGCTGAAGAAGCTGCGCCAGATGAGCCCGATGTCGGCGGAAGCCACCGTGGTGCGCAATTATCTGGACTGGCTGCTCGGCATTCCCTGGGGCAAGAAGTCGAAGATCAAGGCCGATCTCAACAATGCCGAGAAGATCCTCGAAGCCGATCACTTCGGTCTCGACAAGGTCAAGGAGCGCATCGTCGAATATCTGGCCGTGCAGGCCCGCGCCACCAAAATCAAGGGCCCGATCCTCTGCCTCGTCGGCCCTCCGGGCGTCGGCAAGACCTCGCTCGCCCAGTCGATCGCCAAGGCGACCGGCCGTGAGTATGTGCGTATGGCGCTTGGCGGCGTTCGTGACGAAGCCGAAATCCGCGGTCACCGCCGCACCTATATCGGCTCTATGCCCGGCAAGGTCATCCAGTCGATGAAGAAGGCTAAGAAGTCCAACCCGCTATTCTTGCTCGACGAAATCGACAAGCTCGGCCAGGACTATCGCGGCGATCCGTCTTCGGCTCTGCTCGAAGTGCTCGATCCGGCGCAGAACATGACCTTCATGGATCACTATCTGGAAGTCGAATACGACCTGTCGGATGTGATGTTCATCACGACGGCGAATACGCTGAACATTCCAGCGCCTCTGATGGACCGCATGGAGATCATCCGTATCGCCGGCTACACAGAGGATGAAAAGCGCGAAATCGCCAAGCGGCACCTGTTGCCGAAGGCCATCAAGGAACATGCGTTGCAGCCGGAAGAATTCTCGGTCAGTGACGACGCCCTGATGTCGATCAGCCAGCATTACACCCGCGAAGCCGGCGTCCGCAACTTCGAGCGCGAGCTGATGAAACTCGCCCGCAAGGCGGTCACCGAGATCATCAAGGGCAAGACGAAGGCCGTTCACGTGACGGCTGCCAACATCTCCGACTATCTGGGCGTCCCGCGCTTCCGCCATGGCGAAGCAGAGGGCGAGGATCAGGTTGGCGTCGTGACCGGTCTTGCCTGGACGGAAGTCGGCGGCGAGCTGCTGACCATCGAAGGTGTGATGATGCCGGGCAAGGGCCGCATGACGGTCACCGGCAATCTGAAGGAAGTCATGAAGGAATCGATCTCGGCAGCGGCCTCCTATGTCCGCTCGCGCGCTGTCGATTTCGGCATCGAGCCGCCGCGCTTCGACAAGAGCGACATCCACGTGCACGTGCCGGAAGGCGCAACCCCGAAGGATGGTCCCTCGGCTGGTGTCGCCATGGCAACCGCGATCGTCTCGATCATGACCGGCATCCCCGTGGACAGGCATGTGGCCATGACCGGTGAAATCACGCTTCGTGGCCGTGTGCTGCCGATCGGCGGTCTCAAGGAAAAGCTGCTCGCAGCGCTTCGCGGCGGCATCAAGAAGGTGCTGATTCCGGAGGAAAACGCCAAGGACCTGGCGGAGATTCCTGACAACGTGAAGAACAACATGGAGATCATCCCGGTATCCCGCATGGGCGAGGTGATCAAGCACGCGCTGATCCGGCGGCCGGAGCCAATCGAATGGGATGGCACGGTGGAAACGCCGGTCATCACATCGGTCGAAGGCCTCGATGAGACAGGCGCAACCATAGCGCATTGAGTGGCCTTTGCCACATTTATGCCCAATTGGCCCAAAACACGGAAAAAGGCTGGCGGAAACGCCAGCCTTTTTTGTGAAAACGTCATGTAGACGCTTGCTTTTCCTTGATTTGCAGGGCTTTTGGGTTTTCGGCGGGCCTGATGAAACCTATTCTGCGCCTAGCTTACTTTTGAGTCGTTTCATACCATTTAGAAAGGGGTGGAAACATGAACAAGAATGAACTCGTGTCCGCAGTAGCCGAAAAGGCAGGACTGACGAAGTCTGACGCGGCTTCCGCTGTTGACGCGGTTTTCGACGTTGTCCAGGCTGAACTCAAGAACAAGGGCGACATTCGCCTCGCGGGTTTCGGCAGCTTCACCGTTTCTCATCGTGCCGCATCGAAGGGCCGTAACCCGTCGACGGGCGCTGAAGTCGACATTCCGGCTCGCAACGTGCCGAAATTCACGCCCGGCAAGGGCCTGAAGGACGCCGTCAACGGCTGATCTGAGATTATCCGCCAGCCGGAAACGAGACCGGTTGTGTAGGATTTGAGAGGGGTTCGGCTTTGCCGGACCCCTTTTGTTTGGGCGGATCTTGCCGTCGCGGGGGCTTTGATCTACGACAGTTCTGTTCTCAGGGCGGGGTGAAACTCCCCACCGGCGGTAAGGGTTTCGGCCTGAGCCCGCGAGCGCCTTCTTTCGCGCCCATGCGGAGGAGGGGTCAGCAGATCCGGTGTGATTCCGGAGCCGACGGTTAAAGTCCGGATGGAAGAGAATGAGTGTCGGCCACGCGGAGGGCAGGGTTGCCCTGTGTCGCTTGGTCGTGGCTCATGCGTCCTGATTTATGTTGGTCCCTGTTTTGGATGAAAGACATGAATCAGACTTCTGTTGCCGTCGAGCCGTCCCGCGCCGTTGTCGGTGCCATCTGGATGGTCCTTGCCGGCATTGCCTTTTCGCTTCTCAACGTCGTCACCCAATGGCTGACGATGAAGCTTGCCTTTCCCTCGGCGTCCGCAGCCTTCTGGCAATATGGCTTCGCCTTCCTGTTTTCGCTGCCGTTCCTGAAGAGGCTCGGCCTTGCGGCGATGCGCACGCACTATCCTTGGCGTCACCTCGCGCGCGTCGCGCTTGCCGCGCTCGGCGTCGAGGCCTGGGTCGCCGGCCTTGCCACGGTGCCGATCTGGCAGGCGATCGCACTGGTGATGACCTCGCCCTTCTTCATCATTCTGGGCGCCCGGCTTTTCCTCGGGGAGCGCGTGGGCCCGGCCCGCTGGGCCGCGACGGCAGCGGGTTTCACCGGAGCGATGATCATTCTGCAGCCATGGTCTGATGGTTTTGGCTGGGCGGCTCTCTTGCCTGTGCTTTCGGCGCTGCTGTGGGGCGCCTCGTCGCTGATCACCAAGAGCCTGACAGGCATCGAACGGCCAGAGACGATCACCGTCTGGCTGCTCGTTCTGCTGACGCCGATAAATGGCGGGCTGGCGCTTGCGGCAGGCTTTGCAGTGCCGACGGGCGCAACCCTTGCCCTGTTCCTGCTGGCGGGGCTGCTGACCGCGGTAGCGCAGTATTTCCTGACGCTAGCCTATGCCGCAGCGGATGCCGCCTATGTCCAGCCGTTCGACGATCTGAAGCTGCCGTTGAACGTGCTGGCCGGTTGGCTGTTCTTCGGTTATGCGCCGGCGGGTTATCTCTGGCTGGGAGCGGCTCTCATCTTGTCTGCTTCGCTGTTCATCATGCGAAACGAGATGCGCCGGGAGCGCAAACCAGAGCCTGACATGATCTGACGCAAAATGCCGCATCTGTCATGCCTCTGTCATGCCGCTCGCGCAGAAAACTCATGTTTCGAATGTTCGACACATGGGGGATTTCATGACAATTTCATCGCGCAAGGCAGCGCTCGCTGCCGTGCTTCTCGCATCCGTCGCCTTTCCGGCCGCGGCCGAGCCGGTTTTCAACCGCATCGCTTCCTTCCCGGTCGCAGAGAACCTGCCTGTTGATAAGGACAAGCTTTCGGTGAGCTCCGCCGAGATCATCACCGCGACCGAAGACGGCAACACGCTGATCTATAGCGACAGCCCGCTCGGCGCGATCGGCTTTATCGACATTACCGATGCCAAGGCCCCGAAGGCCGGCGGCGCGCTGATGATGGACGGCGAGCCGACATCGGTCACCTGGAGCGCCGGCAAGGCACTGGTTGCCGTCAACACCTCCGAAAGCAAGGCCAAGCCCTCGGGCCGTCTCGCGATCGTCGACGTGGCGACCAAGAAGATCGAAAACACCTGCGATCTCGGTGGTCAGCCGGATTCGATCGCCCTCAACAAGGACAAGACGCTAGGCACCATCGCAATCGAAAATGAACGCGACGAAGACATCAATGACGGCAAGATCCCGCAGATGCCGGCCGGCGATCTCGTCGTCTTCCAGGTCAAGAACGGCACCGTCGATTGCGGCACCATCAAGCACGTGACGCTGGCCGGGCTTACCGGCGTCGCCCCTGAAGATCCGGAGCCGGAATTCGTCGCCTTCAACAGCCTGAACGAGATTGCCCTGACGCTGCAGGAAAACAACGAGATCGTCATCATCGACGCCAACACGGCTGAAGTGAAGACGCATTTCTCCGCCGGCAGCGTCGATCTCACCGGCATCGACACCAAGCGTGACGGCGCCCTGAAATTCTCGGGCGAAGCCAAGGGCGTGCCGCGCGAGCCCGATGCCGTGAAGTGGCTTGACGACAACCGCCTCGTCGTCGCCAATGAAGGCGACTACCAGGGCGGCTCGCGCGGCTTCACCATTTTCGACAGGACGGGCAAGCTTCTCTACGAATCGGGCGCATCCTTCGAACGCGCCGTCGCCCATATCGGCCACTATCCGGAAAGCCGTTCGGGATCGAAGGGCGTCGAGCCGGAAGGCCTCGAAGCCGCCAAGTTCGGCGACGACAAGTATTTCTTCCTGCTCGCCGAACGTGCCTCGGTCGTCGGCGTCTATAAGGATACCGGCGCCGATCCCGAACTCGTCCAGCTGCTGCCATCAGGCATTTCGCCGGAAGGCGCGATCGCCATTCCCGCCCGCAATCTTCTTGCGACCGCCAACGAGCTCGATCTCGGCAAGGACGGCGGCACGCGCTCGCATGTGATGATCTACGAGCGTTCGGAAGGCGAGAAGGCCTATCCGCAGATCGTCTCCGCCGAGAAGGATGGCAATCCGATCGGCTTTGCTGCCCTTTCGGGTCTCGCCGCCGTTCCGGGCAAGCCAGGCATGCTCTACGCCGTCAGCGACAGCGTTCTGGGCTCGCAGCCGACGATCTACACGATCGACGCCAGCAAGAAGCCGGCCGTCATCACCGACGCCCTCGTCGTCAAGCGTGACGGTGCCCCGGCTCAGAAGCTCGACATCGAAGGCATCGCGGCTGCCGCCGATGGCTCCTTCTGGCTCGCCTCGGAAGGCTACAGCGAGCGTCTCGTCCCGCACGCCCTCTACAACGTCAATGCCAAGGGCGACATCAAGGCCGAGATCGCGCTGCCGAAGGAGCTCGTCGCCAACGAAATCCGCTACGGCTTCGAAGGCGTGGCCATTGTCGGCACCGGCGACGACACCACGCTTTGGATGGCGGTCCAGCGCGAGTGGAGCGACGACGAGAAGGGCTTCGTCAAGCTCGTCTCCTACAATCCGAAGAAGAAGGAATGGGGTGCCGTTCGCTATCCGCTCGACAAGACGGAAAGCGGCTGGGTCGGTCTGTCGGAAATTTCGGCCGAGGGCGACAGCGTCTACATCATCGAGCGCGACAACCTCGTCGGCGATGCCGCCAGGCTGAAGAAGCTCTACAAGGTCGCGATATCAGAGCTGAAGCCCGCCAAGCTCGGCGGTGAGCTGCCGGTCGTCAAGAAGACCGAAGCCCACGACTTCCTCGGCGAGCTGAAGTCTGCCACCAACGGCTATGTGTTGGACAAGCTCGAAGGCTTCACCTTCGACGCATCGGGCAAGCCCTACGCGGTCACCGACAATGACGGCGTCAGCGACTCCTCCGGCGAGACCCTGTTCTTCCCGGTCGACCTGGTCGGCACGAACTGAGCTTCTGACGGTTCCACCACATGAAAATGGCCGGGTAAAACCCGGCCATTTTTTCGTTTCGGAGTATTGGATTCCTACCAGCGCTGATGCACATGCGGCGCGATCAGCCGCTCGTAGATCTCGCGCGTTGCGGCCATGACATCGGCCGAAAGCGGCGCAAGGTCGGCGGCGGCCGCGTTGGCCTTGGCCTGCTCGGCATTGCGGGCGCCGGGGATGACGACGGTGACGGCGTCGCTCATCAGGATCCAGCGGAGCGCGAAGGCAGCCATGGTCGCGCCCTCGGGCACCAGCTTGCGCACCTCTTCCACCGCCTGCAGGCCGACCTCGAAGGGAACGCCGGCAAAGGTCTCGCCGACATCGAAGGCTTCGCCGTTGCGGTTGAAATTGCGGTGGTCGTCGCTGGCAAAATGTGTGTCCCGGGTGATCTTGCCGGAGAGAAGACCGCTTGCGAGCGGCACACGGGCGATGATCGCCACATTCCTGCGGCGTGCTTCCTGGAAGAACAGATGGTCGGGGCGCTGGCGGAAGATGTTGTAGATGATCTGGATGCTGACGACGCCGGGATATTCGATTGCCTTCAGCCCGTCTTCGACTTTTTCGACGCTGACGCCGTAACCCTTGATCTTGCCGGCCTTCTGCAGCGCGTTCAGGCCCTCGAAGATCTCCGGCCGGTAAAGCGCGTCGCGCGGCGGGCAGTGGAGCTGCACGAGGTCGAGGCTGTCGACGGCAAGATTCGTCAGGCTGCGGTCGATAAAGCCTTCGAGATTAGCCTTTGTGTAGCCTTCGGCGACATGCGGGTTGAGGCGGCGGCCGGCCTTGGTGGCGACCATCGGCCGTTCACCGCCACGCGTCTTCAGCACGTCGGCGATGATCTTTTCCGAGCGGCCGTCGCCATAGACATCGGCCGTATCGATGAATGTCATGCCGGCATCGAGCGCGGCATTCAACGCCGCGCGTCCGTCCGCCTCGCTGATATCGCCCCAGGAGCCGCCGATCTGCCAGGCCCCGAAGCCGACATTGGTGACGGTGAAAGGCATGCGGCCAAAAGCATGGTGTTTCATGAAAAATCCTCCCTACAGCATGTCGCCCAGAAGTGTGTGGGGACAACGACATGCATAAAAACAAAGAGCCAAAGCGCGTCGGATGATTCAAGCAAGATGCGACGCACTGATGAAAGACAATGGCACTATCAGCCGGGTGACTTTGCGGCAATTGTCGATCCGGCTTTGATTGGTCGCCTCGATGAAATAACGTCGCGATATAAGGCTTCAACCGCAATGGATGGAAAAGGACAGATCATGGAGATCAAACCCGCCGGCTCTCGCCCCTCGACGAAGCCACCGGCCGATTATTTCACCGGCGCCGTTCGCCAGGATCCGCTGATGGAAACGCCGGCGCCGGCACGGGCGAGGGCGGTCTCCGTCACCTTCGAACCCGGCGCCCGCACGGCCTGGCATACGCACCCGCTCGGCCAGACGCTGATCGTGACATCAGGCAAGGGCCTCGCCCAGAGTTGGGGTGGGGACATCCGCGAGATCCGCGCCGGCGATACCGTCTGGTTCGCGCCGGGCGAAAAACACTGGCACGGTGCTGCCCCGGATACGGCGATGACGCATATCGCCATCCATGAAGCGCTGGACGGCAGCCACGTCGACTGGATGGAAAAGGTCAGCGACGAGCAATATTCCGGTAAAATTTGAGCTGATCAGAGTCGCTTCAGGCAATAGGAAAAATGCGCGTGCGATTCGACCGTCAGGAACTCGAATTGCCAGCCGTAATCCTTGCAGAACTTGGTGACCGCCTCGACGACGCCGTAGACGATCGGCTTGACCGTATTGCCGGTGCAGAAATCATGCCCGGCAATGCGCCCCGTCCGCTTCACTTTCTTTTCGCAGAGCAGCAGTTCCTGCCAGGTGAGCTCGAAGGAATGATCGGTATCGATATAGGCCCAGTCGAGGAAATCGTCCTCGAATTCGGCAAGCTTTTCGAGTGAGGTCCCTTGCATCAGGTGCAGCCGGCCGGCCTCGATCTCGGCCGCGAAATTCGTGTGGATCGAGTCGAGCCCGGAGCTGTAGCGATCCATCGACCAGGGATCGATGAGGTAGAGTTGCGCCGGGCGGTTCTTTTCCAGGATCTCCGCCGTATATTCGCCGAAGGCTGCTCCCACCTCGACGCCGATGCCGCCGTTCGGAATCCGATAGAGCAGCTCGCCGCGATCCGGCAGCAGACGGGCATTTTCCATGTGGTGGGCGCTGAGCGGGGTGCGCGGCATGCTCGCCCGGAGCGCCTGCCTTTCTTCACGTGTCTTCATCTCTGATCTCGGGATTGCGGGCGACTGACGGCGGCCCTGATGCGGTTTGACGGGATGGTAGGAGCAGCCGGCACCGATGACAACCGCATGACAGGAATTTGCTTCTTTCGAACAAACCGCTAAGTTCCATCTGTGAACTGACGAAAAAGCCTCGGGAGGAGCGATTTCATGAAACGCATGTGGCCTGAAGAATTCAACGCCATCATCAGCGGAGCTGAGGAGGTGATGTTGGAAACACCAGCCGAGGCCGGCGAAGCGCCGCTGCAGCGCAAGGCGCTGAAGGCGCGAATCACCATGCAGGATTACGAGCGGATCTGGCCGCTCGCCGAAATGCGCTTCCGGCTTGGCGAAAGAGATGGCAAGGCCATCACGCTGATCACCACCAATCCCCATTACCACGCCTGGCACCCGAAGGACGGCGGCAGCGTCGATTCCGTGTCGGACAGCGGCCGCCATTACAAGACGGATTATCTCGTCGTGCACTTCCTGCTCGATGACGTGAAGGAAACATCCCCCGCTTGATGTTGCTCAGATCCGGTGCCGGCCACGGCACCGGTCTTCTGTTGACGCCGAGTTGATCCCGCCGCTGATGACAACGGCGGCGATATCGCTAAGTTTGGCGAACCATATCCTTACGAAATTGGAGGTTCCCGTGACGGGCAATGTGCTGGATATCCCGGTCAAGACTGTGGATGGTCGTGAGACCGCGCTCAACGAATACAAGGGCAGAGTGCTCTTGGTCGTCAATGTCGCCTCGAAATGTGGGCTGACCGTCCAATATGAGGGGTTGGAAAAACTCTATGGGGAAAAGCGCGAGCGCGGCTTTGTCATCGCTGCCTTTCCCGCCAATGACTTCAAGGGCCAGGAGCCCGGCACCGACGCCGAGATCCTCGATTTCTGCACCAGCACCTACGACGTCACCTTCCCGATCTTCTCGAAGATCTCGGTCAAGGGCGAGGCCCAGCACCCGCTTTACCGGCAACTGACCAAGTCGGGCGTGAAGACGACGGGTGACGGACCAATGCGCGAACGCTTGAAATCCCATGGGCTGACCGGCGGAGATGAGGAAGACATCCTCTGGAACTTCGAAAAATTCCTGATCGGCCGCGACGGCAAAGTCGCCGCCCGATTCGCGCCGGATGTGACGGCGGATGATTCGCGGCTGGTTTCCGCTGTGGATAAAGAACTCGCGAAGGCATGAATGGAGGGCGATGAGCACCCACCGGACAGCGGGATGCTCATCGCTCCGATCACGCTCTCACATCTCAGTCGGAGAAAACGAGAAAGCGCATCCGGCGCCGTTCCAAGATCCTCAGATCCCAAGCACGGTCACAAGCGGGGGCGTAAAGTCCTTGAAGCCCACTCTCGGCCAGTCACACCTCTTGTCGAATTTCGTCTTTGGTTCGTGGCGCTGACATTGCGGATTCGTCTTGAATGCATATCCGGGCAGGGTGACGTATGTGGCGCTTGGCGCGCCAAGGGCAATCGCGATGCACAGCATCAATGCGGAGCGCAGGGTCCTCATGGCACACCTCCAGGCGTGATGAACCTTCAAGCGCGGAGACTTTCCGGGCCGCGAATATTCCCACTTTTGCCGGCCCCTATCCATTCGCCCAATAGGAGGTGGCGCGGCGGCCGGGAGTAGTCCGTTTTGGTAGAGCGCTGGCTTTTCAGGCGGCGGGCCGCATCTGAACTTGCCGGCGTGACGCCTTGCTGCGCTGGAACGTGTTGCCGAACGCTGCCTCGAATTCGTGGTCGACAGTCTCTGCAGATGTAGGTGAACGTGTGGGAGCCAACCCTGTCGCGAGGCCTCGTAGGAGGCGACGCATAGCGATCACGATGTCACATCTGCGTCAGAGAAAATGAGAAGGCGCATCGGGCGCCGCTCATAAATGAAACGCGGTTTTGGAAAAACGAAAACGTATATTCATCGCCGCTTTGACCGCTGTCTTTGAAAGACGCGGGGAATCGGCTGATTGTGCTTAAGACGCCGCGCTGGCTGGTTTTCTTGATTTCCAGGCTGCAGGCTGAATTGTCGGCATCGACCGAAAAATTAATCGGCAGATCTGACGGCATTCTCAGGAGATAGGTCCTGGCTTCACGCGCCGGGGTTTCTCCCGAGGTCGTGATCGTCTGGTTTGCGGCAGACAGGAAAACCTCTAGCGCCGGCTCTCTGGCAATGCACGGTGGCGCAGCCACGCTGGCGAGAAGCAGCGCAGAGATGATCGCAACGGTTTTCATGAGGTGTCTCCTGACGAAACACCTTGCGCAGATCGTGACCGGATTAGCGAGCTAATTCGGGAGCCTAAGTCTGATGAACAAGCAGCAGGAAGGTTTGGAAATGGTGGGCGATGACGGACTCGAACCGCCGACATCCTCGGTGTAAACGAGGCGCTCTACCAACTGAGCTAATCGCCCATCGCAAACGAAGCCGGATCGGCCTGCCGCGTTGGTGGCCGTGATCTATGCGGATCGCGGCAAAACCGCAAGAGTGTTTGTGAAGATTTTTTGATTTTTTTGGTGGTGTCCCGCGTCTTGCAATGCCGCTCAGGTTCGGCTCGGCTGTGGAAAAGTGAGGGGAGGGTGGCGAGCATCTTCGTTTCGAAGGCGCTGCGTCTGCGCCTGAGCATCGCTGCAGAAGACGGAAGTGCCGGCTTTTGTTCGTCTGGCACCCAACCCGCCGAAACAATTCGCGAACTGTCATGGTTTTGTCTCCAAACCTGCTTGACACTAAAAGGCGAACCCCGTAGTTAGCCGCTCATCGAAACGGGCAGCCGTTTTGGAGAGGGTGCTAGGGCATCCGGACTGCTTGAAATGAATTGCGGGTGTAGCTCAGTTGGTTAGAGTGCCGGCCTGTCACGCCGGAGGTCGCGGGTTCGAGCCCCGTCACTCGCGCCATTTCAAGTCTTGTAAAACGCAAATGCGATTTGTCGTTTGTCCGGTTGTCTTTATCCTCGCGGCCGCAAAATGGCCGATCAATGCGCGGGTGTAGCTCAGTCGGTTAGAGTGCCGGCCTGTCACGCCGGAGGTCGCGGGTTCGAGCCCCGTCACTCGCGCCATTTCTTCCGAAAGCCATGCAGTTTCCAATGGTCAGGCATGCAGGTTCAAACGGCTTGCACGGATTTGTCGCGACATCGTTGCATCTGCTTGATAATGTCCGCGCGACACGCGTCGAATTGCCTCTGTAAAAGTCTTGCGCCGGGGCCTCGGCTGCGCTAACCACGGCTTGTTGCAACGCACGTTCGCTTGCCGGGCATTTGCCCAAATGCGCCGCCTGGCGTCACCGGCAAGCAGGGATGAACATGATGACTGAACTGCTCAGTTCTTATATTCCGATCGCTATCTTCATTGCTATTGCGCTCGTCATCGGCCTGGCGCTGCTCATCGCGCCGTTCGCCGTGGCTTTCAAAGCGCCTGATTCGGAAAAGCTCTCGGCTTACGAATGCGGCTTCAACGCTTTCGATGACGCCCGCATGAAGTTCGACATCCGCTTTTACCTCGTGTCGATTCTCTTCATCATCTTCGATCTCGAAGTCGCCTTCCTCTTTCCCTGGGCCGTGTCTTTCGGTGCCATCGGCTGGTTCGGCTTCTGGTCAATGATGGTCTTCCTTCTCGTGCTGACCATCGGCTTTATCTATGAATGGAAGAAGGGAGCCCTGGAATGGGAGTAGCCCCTGTGAGCAATCAGCCGCTCGTCGCCCAGCAGCCGAAGGGGATCATCGATCCCTCGACCGGCAAGCCGGTCGGCAGCAACGACCCATTTTTCGGTGAGATCAACAACGAGCTCGCCGACAAGGGTTTTCTCGTCACCTCGACCGACGAACTGATCAACTGGGCCCGCACCGGCTCGCTGATGTGGATGACCTTCGGGCTTGCCTGCTGCGCCGTCGAAATGATGCAGCTGTCCATGCCGCGTTATGACGTCGAGCGCTTCGGTTTTGCGCCGCGCGCCTCGCCGCGCCAGTCCGACGTGATGATCGTCGCCGGCACGCTGACCAACAAGATGGCGCCGGCGCTGCGCAAGGTCTACGACCAGATGCCCGAGCCGCGTTATGTCATCTCGATGGGCTCCTGCGCCAATGGCGGCGGCTATTATCACTATTCCTATTCGGTGGTGCGCGGCTGTGACCGCATCGTGCCGATCGACATCTACGTGCCGGGCTGTCCCCCCACGGCAGAGGCGCTGCTTTACGGCGTGCTTCTGCTGCAGAAGAAGATCCGTCGTACCGGCACGATCGAACGCTAAGGGTTAAGGACAAGGCATATGAGTGAAGCCCTGACTGAGCTTGCGTCCTACCTTGGCGAAGCGCGCGGCAACCTGATCGCCGCATCGCAGATGAAGTATGGCGAACTGACGCTGACGACGACGGGTGAAAACCTGGTCGCACTTCTGACCTTCCTGCGCGACGACGCCAAATGCGGTTTCGTCAACCTGACCGATATTTGCGGCGTCGACTGGCCGCAGCGCGAGCTGCGTTTCGATGTCGTCTACCACCTGCTGTCGCCGAAGAAGAACCTGCGTATCCGCGTCAAGGTCGCAACGGATGAAGATACGCCGGTCCCGTCGGCCTGCCCCGTCTATCCGGGCGCCGACTGGTTCGAGCGCGAGACCTGGGACATGTACGGCGTGCTCTTCACCGGCCATCCGGACCTGCGTCGCATCCTGACCGACTACGGCTTCGAAGGTCATCCGCTGCGCAAGGATTTCCCGACCACCGGCTTCGTTGAAGTGCGCTACGACGACGCGGCAAAGCGCGTCGTCTACGAGCCGGTCGAGCTGAAGCAGGAATTCCGCAACTTCGACTTTATGTCGCCATGGGAAGGCACGGAGTATGTGCTGCCGGGCGACGAAAAAGCGAAGCAATAATTCAAGGTGGTTGGTGGGCTTAGCCCGCCATTCACTAGTTATCTGAGAACGCGAGCCCATCGCCATGACAGAACATAACGTCCGCAACTTCAATATCAATTTCGGACCGCAGCATCCGGCGGCGCACGGCGTTCTTCGTCTTGTCCTGGAGCTTGACGGCGAAATTGTGGAGCGTGTCGATCCGCATATCGGCCTTTTGCATCGCGGCACCGAGAAGCTGATCGAGACCAAGACCTATCTTCAGGCCGTGCCCTATTTCGATCGCCTCGACTACGTCGCACCGATGAACCAGGAACATGCCTATGCGATGGCCGTCGAAAAGCTGCTCGGCATCGAGATCCCGATTCGCGGCCAGCTGATCCGCGTTCTCTATTCGGAAATCGGCCGCATCCTGTCGCACCTTCTGAACGTCACGACGCAGGCCATGGACGTCGGCGCGCTGACGCCGCCGCTCTGGGGCTTCGAAGAGCGTGAAAAGCTGATGGTGTTCTACGAGCGCGCCAGCGGCTCGCGCATGCATGCCGCTTATATCCGTCCGGGCGGCGTCCACCAGGATCTGCCCGAACAGCTCGTGCAGGATATCGGCGCCTGGTGCGATCCGTTCCTGAAGGCGCTCGATGACATCGACAACCTGTTGACCGGCAACCGCATCTTCAAGCAGCGCAACGTCGATATCGGCGTCGTCTCGCTGGAGGAATGCTGGGCTTGGGGCTTCTCCGGCGTCATGGTGCGCGGTTCGGGTGCGGCCTGGGATCTGCGTCGCGCCCAGCCCTATGAATGTTATTCCGATCTCGAATTCGATATCCCGATCGGCAAGAATGGCGACAACTACGACCGTTATCTGATCCGCATGATCGAGATGCGCGAATCGGTCCGCATCATGAAGCAATGCGTCAACCGCCTGCTCTCGGATGCCAGGACCGGTCCTTTCTCGTCGATCGACGGCAAGGTCGTGCCGCCGAAGCGCGGCGAGATGAAGCGCTCGATGGAAGCGCTGATCCACCACTTCAAGCTCTACACCGAAGGCTACCATGTGCCGGCCGGCGAGGTTTACGCCGCCGTCGAGGCGCCGAAGGGCGAATTCGGTGTCTATCTCGTCTCCGACGGCACCAACAAGCCCTATCGCTGCAAGATCCGCGCGCCCGGTTATGCCCATCTGCAGGCGATGGACTTCATGTGCCGCGGCCACCAGCTTGCCGACGTCGCGGCCGTCCTCGGCTCGCTCGACATCGTCTTCGGCGAGGTGGATCGCTGATGCAGCTTCTGCCGCTGGCCGTCGTTATCCTTCTTTCGGCATCCGGGGTTTCGGCTCAGGAATCCGATAGCCTCGGCACGCCGCTCGGCCATAAGGAAGAGACGCCGCCGGCGCAGCAATCGTCCATGGGTGAGCTTTTGTCCAAGGGCTATCAGATCAAGGCTGCCATTCCGAACGGCAGCAAATTCGTAGTGTTTATGCAAAAAGACCAGTCGGCCTATGCCTGCGAAATGCAGTCTTTGACCGCTTCGCGGTGTGGAACCTTAAACTGACAAGGCGTGAGAAAGAATGTCCGTTCGTCGATTAGCCGAAGATCAATTTCAGCCTGCCGCATTCGCCTTCAGCGATGAGAATGCGGTCTGGGCGGACAAGACGATCCAGAAATACCCCGCCGGCCGCCAGCAATCGGCGGTCATTCCGCTGTTGATGCGGGCGCAGGAGCAGGACGGCTGGGTCACGCGCGCGGCGATCGAAAAGATCGCCGACATGCTTGATATGGCCTATATCCGCGTGCTCGAGGTCGCGACCTTCTATACGCAGTTCCAGCTGCATCCGGTTGGTACCCGCGCCCATGTCCAGGTCTGCGGTACGACGCCCTGCATGCTGCGCGGCTCGGAAGCGCTGATGTCGGTCTGCAAGAGCAAGATCCATGCCCATGCCTTCGAGCGCAATGCCGAAGGCACGCTATCCTGGGAAGAGGTCGAATGTCTCGGGGCCTGCGTCAACGCCCCGATGGTGATGATCGGCAAGGACACCTATGAAGACCTGACGCCCGCGCGTCTCGAAGAGATCATCGACGTCTTTGCCGCCGGCAATGGCGCCAGCATCAAGCCCGGCACCCAGATCGACCGGGTGTTTTCGGCGCCCGAAGGCGGCCTGACCTCGCTGACGACGGAAGAGCCGAAGGCAAGGACGCGTGCCAAGAAGGCCGATGCCGAAACCGTATCGGCTCCAGTCGACGCCGCGCCGGTTCCTCCCTCCGAGGCCGCCCGCCCGAAGAGCACCGATGCCGAGACCAATGCTGCCCTGAAGACTCCGGCGACGGCGCCGAAGGCGGCTGCGAAAAACGCAAAGGCAGCCGAGCAGCAGCCGATATCAGGCACGGCGGCTGCCGAACCGGCGCCGAAAGCTGCCGTCAAGGCTGAAGCCGCCTCGGCGGAAAAGCCTGCTCTGACCGACAAGAATCGGCCGGCCGGCATCGAAAAGCCCGCCGCACCTGATGATCTGAAGATGATCTCGGGTGTCGGCCCGAAGATCGAGGCGACGTTGAACGAAATCGGCATCTTCACCTTCGCGCAGGTCGCAGGCTGGAAGAAGGCCGAACGCGAATGGGTCGATGGCTATTTGAATTTCCGCGGCCGCATCGAACGCGATGACTGGGTCAAGCAGGCCAAGGCGCTCGCCAAGGGCGGGGAAGCGGAATATATCAAGGTCTTCGGCAAGAAGCCGCGGTAAGAGGTGAAGCATGTTACAAGATAAAGACCGCATCTTTACCAACATCTACGGCCTCAAGGACAAATCCCTGAAGGGCGCGATGAGTCGCGGCCACTGGGACGGCACCAAGCAGATCCTCGAAAAGGGCCGCGACTGGATCATCAATGAGATGAAGGCGTCAGGCCTTCGCGGTCGTGGTGGCGCCGGTTTCCCGACCGGCCTCAAATGGTCCTTCATGCCGAAGGAAAGCGACGGCCGGCCGCATTATCTCGTCGTCAACGCCGACGAATCCGAGCCTGGCACCTGCAAAGACCGCGACATCATGCGCCACGATCCGCATACGCTGATCGAAGGCTGCGTCATCGCGAGTTTCGCGATGGGCGCCAATGCGGCTTACATCTACGTGCGCGGCGAATATATCCGCGAGCGCGAAGCGCTGCAGGCGGCGATCGACGAATGCTATGATTATGGCCTGCTCGGCAAGAACAACAAGCTCGGCTGGGACATGGATATCTTCGTCCATCACGGCGCCGGCGCCTATATTTGCGGCGAGGAAACCGCGCTGCTCGAAAGCCTTGAAGGCAAGAAGGGCCAGCCGCGTCTGAAGCCGCCGTTCCCGGCCAATATGGGTCTCTACGGCTGCCCGACGACGGTCAACAACGTCGAATCGATCGCTGTTGCGCCGACCATCCTGCGCCGCGGCGCCGGCTGGTTCTCGGCCATCGGCCGTCCGAACAATGTCGGCACCAAGCTGTTCATGCTCTCCGGCCACGTCAACAAGCCGTGCACGGTTGAAGAGGAAATGGGCATCACCTTCCGCGAACTGGTCGACCGCCATGCCGGCGGCATTCGCGGCGGCTGGGATAACCTGCTTGCCGTCATTCCAGGCGGGGCATCCTGCCCGATCGTTCCGGCCAAGGACATCATCGATTGCCCGATGGATTTCGACGGCCTGCGCGGCGTCGGCTCTTCCTTCGGTACGGCCGCCGCGATAGTCATGGACAAGTCCACCGACGTCATCAAGGCGATCGCCCGTATCTCCGCCTTCTTCAAGCATGAGAGCTGCGGCCAGTGCACGCCCTGCCGCGAAGGCACGGGCTGGATGTGGCGTGTGATGGAGCGCATGGCCAAGGGCAATGCCCAGAAGCGCGAAATCGACATGCTGTTCCAGGTGACGAAGCAGATCGAAGGCCACACCATTTGTGCGCTCGGCGATGCCGCGGCATGGCCGGTGCAGGGTCTGATCCGTAACTTCCGTCCCGAGATCGAAAAGCGCATCGACCAGTATACGGCGAGCGCGCTTGATCACGGTGCGGTTCTGGAGGCGGCTGAATAATCATGGCGGACAACGCATCCAAGAGTGGGAAGAAGGAAGAAGTCGCCGATTTCGCGGCCGGTTTCGGCCGTCTAGCCGCCGAGATGCTGGAAAATGCACGGGCGATGCCGGTGCATCCGCTGATGGCGCAGCCCGCGGCAGCCTTTGCCGCCGCAACGGCGATCGGCTTTGGTTTCTCGACCCAGATGGCCGGCGCTTTCTTCGGTGCCTGGCAGAGCGCCCTGGAAACGACCGGCAAGGTCGCCGCCGCCCTCGATGACACGCCGCCGGACAAACTGAAGCCCGATGTCGATATCCGGCCGGAGAATATTCGCTCGGAGGTCAAGGCTTTCACCAAGCCGCCGGCCGACAAGAAGGCAAGGCCGACATTGACTGTCGTCAAGCCGGTCAGCGAGTCGATCCCACCCAGCCAAACGAAGACCAGCCAGCCAAAGCCGGCGGTGAAGGCAAAACCGGTTGCGCGGGGGAAGGCCGACGATCTCAAGCTGATTGCCGGCATCGGCCCGAAGCTGGAGCAGGTGCTGAACGCCAAGGGCGTTCGCAGCTTTGCCGAGATCGCTGCCTGGACCGACGAGGAAATCGCCGGGTTCGACGCTGAACTCGGCTTCAACGGCCGCATCGGCCGTGACGACTGGACCGGCCAGGCGAAAGTTCTGGCGGGGCGGAGCCGCAGAAAGAAATGAACTATCCGGCCGTGTCGATCGGCCGGAAAGATGGGCAGGTCGGCGGACGGGCGGGGGCCTGAAGATGCCGGTGCGGGTTCCGGATCTGGAATGCGCGACAGAGAATTTGGGCGACATCAGATGTCGGCAGGACGAAAGATCCGGCTTGGCAATGAGAGTGTTGCAAAAATAGGTTTGTTTGCCGTCATCAGGCAAACGGGAAACAGGACTGAGCGACGATGGCAAAACTGAGGATTGACGGCAACGAGATCGAAGTTCCGGATCATTTCACGCTATTGCAGGCGTGCGAGGATGCCGGTGCCGAGGTTCCGCGCTTCTGCTTCCATGAGCGCCTGTCGGTTGCCGGCAATTGCCGCATGTGCCTTGTCGAGGTGAAGGGCGGCCCGCCGAAGCCGCAGGCTTCCTGCGCCATGAGCGTGCGCGACATCCGCGGCGGCCCGAACGGCGAACTGCCTGAGGTTTTCACCAACACCCCGATGGTCAAGAAGGCCCGCGAAGGTGTGATGGAATTCCTGCTGATCAACCATCCGCTCGATTGCCCGATCTGCGACCAGGGCGGCGAATGCGACCTGCAGGACCAGGCGATGGCCTTCGGCATAGACACCTCGCGCTATCAGGAAGACAAGCGCGCCGTCGAGGACAAGTATATCGGCCCGCTCGTCAAGACGGTGATGAACCGCTGCATCCACTGCACGCGCTGCGTCCGCTTCACCACCGAGGTCGCCGGCATTTCCGAACTCGGCCTGATCGGCCGCGGCGAGGATGCCGAGATCACCACCTATCTCGAACAGGCGATGACCTCCGAGCTGCAGGGCAACGTCGTCGACCTTTGCCCGGTTGGCGCACTCACCTCGAAGCCCTTCGCCTTCACCGCGCGCCCGTGGGAATTGAACAAGACCGAATCGATCGACGTCATGGACGCCGTCGGTTCGGCAATCCGCGTCGACACTCGCGGCCGTGAGGTCATGCGCATCCTGCCGCGCGTCAATGAAGCGATCAACGAGGAGTGGATCTCCGATAAGAGCCGCTTCATCTGGGACGGCCTTAAGACCCAGCGCCTCGACCGGCCCTATGTTCGCCGCGACGGCCGCCTGCAGCCCGCCACCTGGGCCGAAGCCTTCGGCGTAATCAAGGCCGCCGTCGGCGCCACCTCGGGCGACAAGATCGGCGCGATATCAGGCGACCTCGCTTCCGTCGAGGAAATGTATGCGCTCTCCGAACTGGTGAAGTCGCTGGGGTCGGTCAATCTCGACTGTCGCCAGGATGGGGCGGCACTCGATCCGTCGCTCGGCCGTTCTAGCTACCTGTTCAACCCGACGATCTCGGGCATCGACCAGGCCGACGCGCTGTTGATCATCGGCGCCAATCCGCGCTTCGAGGCAGCCATCCTCAACGCCCGCATCCGCAAGCGCTGGCGCCGCGGCAAGTTCCCGATCGGCGTCATCGGCGAGCGTGCTGAACTGCGCTACAGCTATGATTACCTCGGCGGCGGTCCCGACACGCTGAAGGATCTGGTCGACGGTACCCACGCCTTCGCGGACGTGCTGAAGAATGCCGCCAAGCCGATGATCATCATCGGCCAGGGTGCGCTGGCGCGCACCGACGGCGCCGGCGTTCTCGCCAGTGCTGCCAAGCTCGCCGGCTCGGTCGCCGTGGTCGCCGAAGGCTGGAACGGCTTTGCCGTCCTCCATACCGCTGCCTCGCGCGTCGGCGGTCTCGACCTCGGCTTCGTGCCGGGCGCCAAGGGCGTCAATGCCGCCGAGATGCTGACGGCGATGGACGTGCTCTTCCTGCTCGGTGCCGACGAACTCGACTTCACCGCCAAGAAGGCCAAGCTCACCGTCTATATCGGCTCGCATGGCGATAACGGCGCGCACCATGCCGACGTCATCCTGCCGGCGGCAGCCTATACCGAAAAGTCCGGCACCTGGGTCAACACCGAAGGCCGCGTCCAGATGGGCAACCGCGCAGGTTTTGCGCCGGGTGATGCCCGCGAGGACTGGGCGATCATCCGCGCCCTTTCCGACGTGCTCGGCAAGAAGCTTCCCTTCGATTCGCTCAGCGAATTGCGTGTCCGGCTCTATGCCGCTTTCCCGCATTTCGCTGCCATCGACGAGATCGCCGAAACCGATAGCGCCCAAATTGCCGCAGTTGCGAAAAAAGCCGGCAAGATGAACAAATCCGGGTTTGCGTCGCCGGTGAAAGACTTCTATTTGACGAACCCGATAGCGCGTGCCTCGGCTGTCATGGCGGAGTGCTCGGCATTGGCCCGCAACAACTTCAAAGTCGCGGCAGAGTAAGGGCAGGGGACTATGGATTCTTTCTTTTCGACCTATGTCTGGCCGGCGATCATCATGATCGGTCAGTCGCTGCTGCTTCTCGTCTGCCTGCTCGTCTTCATCGCCTATGTACTGCTCGCCGACCGCAAGATCTGGGCGGCCGTGCAACTGCGCCGCGGCCCGAACGTCGTCGGTCCCTTCGGCCTGTTCCAGTCCTTCGCCGACCTTTTGAAGTTCGTCTTCAAGGAACCGGTCATTCCGGCCGGCGCCAACAAGGCGGTGTTCCTGCTTGCCCCGCTGGTGACGGTGCTTCTGGCGCTGTCCACCTGGGCGGTGGTGCCGCTGGCCGACGGATGGGTGATCGCCAACATCAATGTCGGCATCCTCTATATTTTCGCGATCTCCTCGCTCGAGGTTTACGGCATCATCATGGGCGGCTGGGCTTCGAACTCGAAGTATCCGTTCCTCGGCGCGCTGCGCTCGGCGGCGCAAATGGTGTCCTATGAAGTCTCGATCGGCTTCGTCATCGTCACCGTGCTTCTCTGCGTCGGCTCGCTGAACCTGACCGATATCGTCAATGCGCAGCATACCGGCCTCGGCACCATGCTCGGCCTGCCGGCGTCGTTCCTCGACTGGCACTGGCTGTCGCTCTTCCCGATGTTCATCATCTTCTTCATTTCGGCGCTCGCCGAAACGAACCGCCCGCCCTTCGACCTCCCGGAAGCCGAATCGGAACTCGTCGCCGGCTTCATGGTCGAATACGGCTCCTCGCCATACATGATGTTCATGCTCGGCGAATATGCGGCCGTCTGCCTGATGTGCGCGCTGACGACGATCCTCTTCCTCGGCGGCTGGCTGCCCCCGGTCGATATCTGGATCCTCAACTGGGTCCCAGGCATCATCTGGTTCACGCTGAAGGCCTGCCTGGTGTTCTTCATGTTCGCGATGGTCAAGGCCTTCGTTCCGCGCTACCGCTACGATCAGCTCATGCGCCTCGGCTGGAAGGTATTCCTGCCGCTGTCGCTCGCCATGGTCGTCATCGTTGCATTCGTGCTGAAACTGATGGGTTGGGCATGATCATGCCCACTCTCGTTTCCGGCAAAATTGGAGGTTGAAGATGGCAAGCTTGTCCGGCTCCATCAGCTCGCTGTTTCTCAAGGAATTCGTCGGCGCGTTCTTTCTGTCGATGCGCTATTTCTTCCGCCAGAAGGCGACGATCAACTATCCCTTCGAAAAGGGTCCGGTTTCCCCGCGTTTCCGCGGCGAGCATGCGTTGCGCCGTTATCCGAACGGCGAAGAACGCTGCATCGCCTGCAAGCTCTGCGAGGCGATCTGTCCTGCCCAGGCGATCACCATCGAGGCCGGTCCGCGCCGCAATGATGGCACGCGCCGCACGGTGCGCTACGACATCGACATGGTGAAGTGCATCTATTGCGGCTTCTGCCAGGAAGCCTGCCCGGTCGACGCGATCGTCGAAGGCCCGAATTTCGAATTTGCGACGGAAACCCGCGAAGAGCTCTACTTCGACAAGGCGCGGCTTCTGGACAACGGAGACCGGTGGGAGCGCGAAATCGCTCGCAACATCGCGATCGACTCGCCGTACCGCTGATTGAGATTTTGAAATGCCGCGGTGGAGCGCAGTTGCTCCTGTCGCGGTCAATATGCACAGGAGCTTTTGCCGGTTAGCGCCAGCGAAAGCTCCATCGGGCAGGGAAACTCCCGGCTGCCCGGGGGAAGATGAAAAAGGCACCAACATGGGTCTGCAGGCTCTATTTTTCTATCTTTTCGCCTTTGTCGCGGTGGCGTCGGCGTTCATGGTTATCTGGGCGAAGAACCCGGTTCACTCGGTTCTGTTCCTGATCCTGGTGTTCTTCAATGCGGCTGGCCTCTTCCTGCTGCTCGGTGCCGAATTCCTGGCGATGATCCTGCTTGTCGTCTATGTCGGCGCCGTCGCCGTCCTCTTCCTCTTCGTGGTGATGATGCTCGATATCGACTTCACCGAACTGAGGGCCGGCGTTCTCGAATATGCGCCGATCGGCGGGCTGATCGGGGTGATCCTCGCAGCCGAGCTGATCGTCGTCATCGGCGGCAGCGTCATCTCGCCTGAGATCGCCAAATCAGTCGCCATGCCGATCCCGGCGCTAAGCGAGCGCACCAATACGGCCGCCCTCGGCGACGTGCTCTACACTAACTACGTCTATTTCTTCCAGATCGCCGGTCTGGTGCTTCTGGTCGCCATGATCGGTGCGATCGTGCTGACGTTGAGACACCGCACCAACATCAAGCGGCAGAATATTCCCAGGCAGGTTGCCCGCACGCCCGCCACCGCCGTCGAGGTGGTTTCGGTCAAGCCCGGGCAGGGCGTCTAAAGGCAGGTCAAGGAACAAAGAACATGGTCATCGGACTTTCCCACTACCTGACGGTCAGCGCCATCCTCTTCACGCTCGGCGTCTTCGGCATCTTCCTGAACCGGAAGAACGTCATCGTCATCCTGATGTCGATCGAACTGATCCTGCTCGCCGTCAACATCAACATGGTCGCCTTCTCCTCCTTCCTGAACGACATCGTCGGCCAGGTCTTCGCGCTGTTCATCCTGACGGTCGCGGCTGCCGAAGCGGCGATCGGTCTTGCAATTCTCGTTGTCTTCTACCGCAACCGCGGCTCGATCGCGGTCGAAGACGTCAATATGATGAAGGGCTGAGTGGCTCATGTTCCTCTATAAGGCTATCGTCTTTCTTCCCTTGATCGGTGCGATCGTCGCCGGCCTTTTCGGCCGCGCCATCGGCGCCAAGGCTTCGGAATATGTCACCAGCGGCCTGATGATCATCGCCGCCATCCTGTCTTGGGTCGTCTTCTTCACCGTCGGCATGGGTCATGCCGAAGGCGGCCCGATCAAGGTCGAGGTGCTGCGCTGGATCCAGTCCGGCGGCATCGACGTCTCGTGGTCGCTGCGCGTGGATACGCTGACCTCCGTCATGCTGATCGTCGTCAACACGGTCTCGACGCTGGTGCATGTCTATTCGATCGGCTACATGCATACCGATCCGCATCGCCCGCGCTTCTTCGCCTATCTCTCGCTCTTCACCTTCGCCATGCTGATGCTGGTGACCGCTGACAACCTTGCCCAGATGTTCTTCGGCTGGGAAGGCGTCGGTCTCGCCTCCTATCTGCTGATCGGCTTCTGGTTCAAGAAGCCGTCGGCGACGGCCGCGGCGATGAAGGCCTTCATCGTCAACCGCGTCGGCGACTTCGGCTTCGTGCTCGGCATTGCCGGCGTCTTCGTGCTGTTCGGCTCGATCAACCTCGACACGATCTTCGCCAATGCCTCGAACTTCGCCCCGCATGAAGGCGGCGGCGAAGCGGGCGAGGTGATCCTCAATCTCTTCGGCATGCAGCTCGACAAGGCGCATGCGCTGACCGGCATCTGCCTGCTGCTCTTCATGGGCGCGATGGGCAAGTCGGCGCAGTTCCTGCTGCACACCTGGCTGCCTGACGCCATGGAAGGCCCGACCCCGGTCTCGGCCCTCATCCATGCCGCCACCATGGTCACCGCCGGCGTCTTCCTCGTCGCCCGCATGTCGCCGCTCTTCGAATTGTCGCCGGATGCGCTGGTTGTCGTCACCGTGATCGGCGCGATCACCGCCTTCTTCGCGGCAACCGTCGGCCTGGTGCAGAACGACATCAAGCGCGTCATCGCCTATTCCACCTGCTCGCAGCTCGGCTACATGTTCGTAGCGCTCGGGGTAGGGGCCTATGGCGCGGCGATCTTCCATCTTTTCACGCACGCCTTCTTCAAGGCGCTGCTCTTCCTCTGCGCCGGCTCGGTCATCCATGCCGTCGATGGTGAGCAGGACATGCGCTACATGGGCGGCCTGCGGCCGCACATCAAGGTGACGTTCTGGATGATGATCATCGGCACGCTGGCGATCACCGGCGTCGGCATTCCCTTCACGCCGATCGGCTTCGCTGGCTTCTTCTCCAAGGACGTGATCATCGAGGCGACCTATGCATCGCATTCGCCGGTCTCGGGCTTTGCCTTCTCACTGCTGGTCATCGCGGCTCTGTTCACCAGCTTCTATTCCTGGCGCCTGATCTTCATGACCTTCTTCGGCAAGCCACGCGCCTCGCACGAGGTGATGCACCACGTGCATGAGTCGCCGCAGGTCATGCTTGTGCCGCTCTATCTGCTGGCGATCGGCGCAGTGCTTGCTGGCGTGATCTTTGAAGGCCGGTTCTACGGCGAGGAATATGCCGAGTTCTGGAAGGGGGCGCTCTTTACCGGCGCCGAGAACGAACTGGTCGAAGAGTTCCACCATGTTCCGGCGCTCGTGGCTTTGAGCCCGTTCATCGCCATGGTGCTCGGTTTCGTCACCGCCTGGTACATGTATATCCGCTCGCCGCAGACGCCGCGCATCCTGGCGCAGCAGCACCGCGTGCTCTACCAGTTCCTGTTGAACAAGTGGTATTTCGACGAACTCTACGACTTCCTCTTCGTCCGCTCCGCCAAGGCGCTCGGCCGCTTCCTGTGGAAGAAAGGTGATGTCGGAGTCATCGATACCTATGGCCCGAACGGCGTCGCCGCTCGCGTCGTCGCCGTCACTGATCGCGTGGTCCGCCTGCAGACCGGTTACCTCTATCACTACGCCTTCGCCATGCTGATCGGCATTGCGGCGCTCGTTACCTGGATGATGCTCGGGAGTTCCTTCTGATGACCGATTGGCCTATTCTTTCAACGGTCACCTTCCTGCCGCTCGTCGGCGTGGTGCTCCTGCTATTGATGAACGGCGAGAGCGAAACCGGCCGGAAGAACGTGCTGTGGATCTCGCTGATCACTACCGTCTTCACCTTCGTCGTCTCGCTCTTCATCTGGATCGGCTTCGACAATGCTAATCCGGGCTTCCAGATGCTCGAGAAGCATGACTGGCTCGGCACCGGCATTGGCTACCACCTCGGCGTCGACGGCATCTCGATGCTGTTCGTCATCCTGTCGACCTTCCTCATGCCCTTCTGTGTGCTGGCGAGCTGGCTCTCGATCGAGAAGCGCCTGAAGGAATACATGATCGCCTTCCTCATCCTCGAAACGATGATGATCGGCGTCTTCGTTTCGCTCGATATCGTGCTCTTCTACGTCTTCTTCGAGGCGGGCCTCATTCCGATGTTCCTGATCATCGGCGTCTGGGGCGGCAAGGACCGCGTCTATGCGAGCTACAAGTTCTTCCTCTATACGCTGCTCGGCTCGGTGCTGATGCTGCTCGCCATCATGGCGATGTACTGGCAGGCCGGCACGACCGATATCACCGCGCTGCTCGCCTACAAGTTCCCGCCGGCGCTGCAGACCTGGTTATGGCTTGCCTTCTTCGCCTCCTTCGCGGTGAAGATGCCGATGTGGCCGGTCCATACCTGGCTTCCCGATGCCCACGTTCAGGCGCCGACGGCTGGCTCGGTAATCCTGGCCGGTGTGCTGCTGAAGCTCGGCGGCTACGGTCTCATCCGCTTCTCGCTCGGAATGTTCCCGGTGGCGTCCGATTATTTCGCGCCACTGGTTTTCGCACTGTCTGTGATCGCCATCATCTACACCTCTCTGGTGGCGATGATGCAGGACGATATCAAAAAGCTGATCGCCTATTCCTCGGTGGCGCACATGGGCTATGTGACCATGGGCATCTTTGCCGCCAACATGCAGGGTGTTCAGGGGTCGATCTTCCAGATGCTCTCGCACGGCATCGTCTCCGGCGCGCTCTTCCTCTGCGTCGGCGTCGTCTACGATCGCACCCATACCCGCGAGATCAACGCCTATGGCGGCCTCGTCAACAACATGCCGAAATATGCCGTGGCGATGATGGTCTTCACCATGGCCAATGTCGGGCTTCCCGGCACGTCGGGCTTCGTCGGCGAATTCCTGACGCTGATCGGTGTCTTCCGCGTCAACACCTGGGTAGCGCTCTTTGCCGCCACCGGCGTCATCCTCTCGGCTGCCTACGCGCTCTGGCTTTATCGCCGGGTGATCTTCGGCGCGCTGGAGAAGGAAAAGCTGAAGGCGCTGCTCGATCTTTCTCCACGCGAGCAGCTGATCCTTTACCCTCTGGTCGCGCTGACCATCTTCTTCGGCGTTTATCCGGCTCCGGTCTTCGATGCGACGGCCGCCTCGGTGGATCTGCTGGTCAACAACTACACGGCCGCCGTGCACGCAGCGCAGAATGTTGCGCTGTCTATGAAATGATGACGGGACTTATTGGACATGACCGCTGAAACAATTCTCCTCAGTCTGCATCTTTCCGTGCCGGAGCTCATCCTCGCGGTCGGCGCCCTTGTCCTGTTGATGGTCGGCGTCTTCTCAGGCGAGCGGTCGGGCCTTGTCGTCACCGGCTTGGCGATCGTCCTGCTCCTGGCCTCCGGCCTGTGGCTGCTCTTCGTGCCCGCAGAAGGCCTTGCCTATGGCGGCGTCTACATGGCCGACGGCTTCTCGCGCTTCATGAAGCTGGTGGCGCTGATCGGTTCGCTGGTCGCCATATTCATGTCGATCGGCCACGCCCGTGAAAATCAGCTCGACAAGTTCGAGTTCCCGGTTCTCCTGGTGCTCGCGACCCTTGGCATCCTGCTGATGATCTCGGCCAACGACCTGATCTCGCTCTATCTCGCGCTGGAACTGCAATCGCTGGCGCTCTATGTCGTCGCAGCGATCAACCGTGACAGCCTGAAGTCGACCGAAGCCGGTCTGAAATATTTCGTCCTCGGCGCGCTTTCCTCCGGCATGCTGCTCTATGGCATGTCGCTGGTCTACGGCTTCACCGGCCACACCCACTTCTCCGAAATCGCCCAGGCGCTGTCCGTCGAGGGCGCGCGTTCGCTCGGCCTGATCTTCGGCTTGGTCTTCATCCTCGCCGGCATCGCCTTCAAGATCTCGGCCGTTCCCTTCCATATGTGGACGCCGGATGTTTACGAAGGCGCGCCGACACCGGTCACCGCATTCCTTGCCGCAGCACCCAAGGTTGCTGCCATGGCGATGATGACCCGTATCGTCATCACCGCCTTCCAGCCGGTTCTGGCGGACTGGCAGCAGGTCGTCGTCTTCATCTCGATCGCCTCGATGCTGCTCGGCTCGTTTGCTGCGATCGGCCAGAAGAATATCAAGCGACTGATGGCCTATTCCTCGATCGGCCACATGGGTTATGCGCTGGTCGGTCTTGCCGCCGGCAACCAGACCGGCGTCACCGGCGTCATGCTTTACATGGTCATCTACATGGTCATGACGCTCGGCACCTTCGCGATCATCATGTCGATGCGCCGCAAGGACGGCACCGTTGTCGAAAATGTTGATGATCTCGCCGGCCTCTCCACAACCAACCCGTTCATGGCCGTGGTGCTGACGGCGTTGATGTTCTCGCTCGCCGGCATCCCGCCGCTCGCCGGATTCTTCGCGAAGTACTTCGTCTTCGTTGCCGCTATCGAAGCCAAGCTCTATGCGCTCGCCATCATCGGCGTTCTCGCCTCGGTCGTCGGCGCCTACTACTATCTGCGCGTCATCAAACTGATGTGGTTCGATGAGGCGACCGGCGAATTCGCCCGTGTCTCCGGAGCGCTGCGTCTGGTCTTCGGTCTCTCCGGTTTCTTCGTCACCGCCTATGTCCTCATCGGCGGCCCGATCGGCGGCGCGGCAGAGCTTGCCGCTGCGACGCTCTTTTGATGGCTTCCGACGGACGGCGCCGGATATCGCTCGGCGATTTCAGGCACGAGGCTCTGTCGGAAACATCGTCTACCAACAGCGAATGCCTCGCCCGGGCTCGGGCGGGCGATGGCGGTAATCTCTGGGTGACCGCCGAGAGGCAGACGGGCGGTCGCGGCCGCCGCGGCAGGCTCTGGGTTTCCGAGCGCGGCAATCTCTACGCTTCTCTTCTCCTGATCGACCCGGCGCCTATGGAGCGACTGGGCTCGCTGCCGCTGGCGATCGCCGTTGCCGTGCACCAGGCGATCCGCAGGGTGTTGCCACTGGGCGCCGAACCGCTCGAGGTCAAATGGCCGAACGATATCCTCATCGGCCGAAAGAAGACCTGCGGCATTCTCGTTGAAGGCGAGGGGCTCCCGGATGGCCGTTACGCGCTGATCGTCGGCATCGGCATCAATATCTCGGTAATGCCCGACAATCCGCTCTACCCCGTTACCTGTCTGCGTCAGCAGGGAAGTGCGGCTTCGCCGGAAGAACTCTTCGCGCATCTCTTCGCCGCCGCGGCGGAAGTGCTTGAAATATGGGATCAGGGCCGTGGCGTCGGCGAGATCACGACGCTCTGGCGCGCCATCGCCTGCGGCATCGGCGAAAAGATTACGGTCAATTTGCCGGACCGATCGATTTCCGGACAATTCGCCGGAATTGATGATAATGGCTTGTTGATGCTCGATACCGGCGCTGGCAGGATAATGCCCATTGCTGCCGGTGATGTGTTTTTTGGTTAGCGGAAAAAACGAAAATTATGGCGAAACAGGACGAACTGGTATTCCTGCCTCTGGGCGGTGTCGGTGAGATTGGCATGAATCTCGCTCTCTACGGCTACGGCCCGCCCGAGCATCGCCAGTGGATCATGGTCGATTGTGGCGTCACTTTTCCTGGGCCTGACCTGCCGGGCGTCGACCTCGTATTGCCCGATATCCGCTTCCTCGCCAGCGAACGAAAGAACCTCAAGGCGATCATTATCACCCATGCGCATGAAGACCACTATGGTGCGCTCGCCGACCTCTGGCCCGGCCTCAACGTGCCGGTCTATGCCTCTGGTTTTACATCAGGTCTGCTTGAAGCCAAGCGTAATTTCGAGAAGTCTAAGATCGGCGAAGTGCCGGTGACGCCGTTCAAGGCCGGCGATACGATTAATGTCGGCCCCTTCAGCATCGAAGGTGTGGCCGTCAACCATTCGATCCCCGAGCCGATGTCGTTGATGATCCGCACGCCGGTCGGCAATGTCATCCATACCGGCGACTGGAAGATCGACCACGAGCCTTCGCTCGGGCCGCTGACCGACGAGACACGTTTCCGCCAGCTCGGCGATGAGGGCGTGCTAGCGCTGATGTGCGATTCCACCAATGCGCTGCGCGACGGTGTTTCGCCCTCCGAGAAGGATGTGTCGGAAAGCCTGCGCAAGATCATCGAGAATGCCGAGGGCCGGGTGGCGATCACCACCTTCTCGTCGAATGTCGGGCGTATCCGCACCGTTGCCGAAGCTGCCGAGGCGGCAGGCCGCGAAGTGCTGCTGCTCGGTAGTTCGCTGAAGCGCGTCGTCAACGTCGCCCAGGATATCGGCCTGATGGAAGGCGTGAAGCCCTTCATCTCCGAGGACGAATACGGCTACATCCCGCGCGACAAGGTCGTCGTCATCCTGACCGGCAGCCAGGGCGAGGCGCGGGCTGCCCTTGCCAAGCTCTCGCGCGACGAGATGCGCAATGTGGCGTTTGCGGCAGGCGATATCGTCGTCTTTTCCTCGCGCGCCATTCCCGGCAACGAGAAGGCGATCCAGGACATCAAGAACGGCCTCGTCGAGCAGGGTGTGCACATCATCACGGATACCGAGGCGCTGGTCCACGTTTCCGGTCATCCGCGCCGCAACGAGTTGCAGCGGATGTATGAGTGGACGCGGCCGAAGATCGTCGTGCCGGTGCATGGCGAGGCAACACATCTGACGGCGCATAAGGAACTTGCCGAGCAATCCGGCATCGCACTGGTGCCGCGAGTGCGCAACGGCGATATCCTACGGTTGGCGCCGGGTCCCGTCGAGGTGATCGGCGAGGCGCCGCATGGCCGGATTTATAAGGACGGCACGCTGATCGGCGATTTCGACGAGATGGGCATCGGCGAGCGCAAGAAGCTCTCCTATGTCGGCCATGTCGCGGTCAACGTCGTGCTCGACGCCCGCTATGACATCGTCGGCGAACCCGACCTCATTTCGATCGGCCTGCCGACCTACGATGACGAGGGCGAGGATATGGAGGATACGCTCTTCGACGCGGCGGTCAGCGCCATCGAGAGCATTCCGCGCGCCCGCCGCAAGGATATCGACATGCTGCAGGAGGCCGTGCGCCGCGCCATCCGCTCGGCCGCGAACAACACCTGGGGCAAGAAACCTCTTGTCACCGCCTTCGTCACCAAGGTCTGACCATGCTCGGCCGGGTCAACCATATCGCCATCGCCGTGCCCGATCTGGCCGCGGCGACGGCCGCCTATCGCGATACGCTGGGCGCTGCCGTATCGCAGCCGCAGACTCTGCCGGAACACGGCGTCACCGTCGTCTTCGTCGAATTGCCGAACACCAAGGTCGAATTGCTGCAACCGTTCGGCGATACTTCGCCGATCGCAGCCTTCCTCGAAAAGAACCCATCCGGTGGCATGCACCACATCTGCTACGAGGTGGACGATATCCTTCTTGCCCGTGACCGGCTGGTCGCGGCGGGCGCAAGGGTGCTTGGCGATGGCCAGCCGAAGATCGGCGCGCATGGCAAGCCGGTACTCTTTCTGCACCCCAAGGATTTCTTCGGCACGCTGATCGAACTCGAACAGGCCTGAGCCCTGCTGCGGCAGAGTGACCCGAGGGCGGCTAAACGTTTCGCCGGCTTTGAATTGGTCGCCATTCCGCCGTATAAGGACGCGATATCAGCGCGGCATCAACGGGAACCATAATGCTCCAGATCGTTCTTCAGGGATTTGCCGTCTACTTCATCATCTGGTGGATGACGCTTTTTGCCGTCCTGCCGATCGGCCTGCGCACCCAGGCGGACGACAACGACGTCGTGCTCGGCACGGTTCCGAGCGCGCCAACCCGGTTTCGCGCCGCTTTCGTGTTTTCGCTGACAACGTTGATTTCGGCCGTGGTCTACGGCCTCTGGTACGTCTGCGACACCTATTTCGGCTGGGGCTTCGATGCGCTGCCGCAACTCGGCCCGAGCTTCTATTAAGCGTGGCTTTTGCTCAAACTTTGAGCAGATGTAAACTTATTGAAAGCGAAATTTCGTCATACCAGTGTCATACTGTTGCGGCAAAGAGCTCTCGTAACGGAATGATGGCCATCCCCTTACGGAAGTCGGCTGGATTTCTGGATGGGATGGGGCCGAAAAGCCAAAAAAAAACAAGGCTAAAAGCCTTGTTTTAAGTATCGCGTGATCTGTAACCGTTGCCGGGGCTGCGACGAGCGCGCCTAAGATCTGATCCTCCCAAGACTTGACCGCGAATTCGGCAAGAATTTAACTTCCTGCCTGTTTTGTGAGCTAAAACTAGCTCAAACATTGGGCTTTGTCATCAGCTTTTTTTGCATTTTTGCTACACTCTAGCAAAATTTTTCTGTTGACAAGATTTTGGTTCAAGTCCTTATAAACACGCGCTTTTTTATGCCCTTTCATTTTGCGGGTGCGAACATGCGCTTCCGGGAGGTTGCCGGCATCCGTTGCGGGTTTCCTTCCTGCCGCGAAGCGGCTATGAACGCTCCCGACATTAACAATGGTCTTTCGATTCCGCCTGCTGCGGGATCTCAACCGCTCCGGAATCCGCCATGCGTCTGTCCCGCTATTTCATGCCCATCCTCAAGGAAAACCCCAAGGAAGCGGAAATCGTCTCCCACCGGCTGATGCTGCGCGCCGGCATGATCCGCCAGCAGTCGCAGGGCATCTATTCCTGGCTGCCGCTCGGCAAGCGCGTGCTCGACAAGGTCAACGCCATTATCCGCGACGAGCAGAACCGCGCCGGCGCCATCGAGCTGTCGATGCCGACCCTGCAATCGGCCGAACTCTGGCAGGAAAGCGGCCGCTACGACGCCTACGGCAAGGAGATGCTGCGCATCAAGGACCGCCAGGATCGGCCGATGCTCTATGGTCCCACCAATGAAGAGATGGTGACGGATATTTTCCGCTCTTCCGTCAAATCCTATAAGGACCTGCCGCTCAATCTCTATCACATCCAGCTGAAGTTCCGCGACGAGATCCGCCCGCGCTTCGGCACCATGCGCTCGCGCGAATTCATGATGAAGGATGCCTATTCCTTCGACCTGACGCGCGAAGGGGCGGAGCATTCCTATAACAAGATGTTCGCCGCCTACCTGCGCACGTTCGACCGGCTCGGCCTGCGCGCCATTCCGATGCGCGCCGACACCGGCCCGATCGGCGGCAAGCTCAGCCATGAGTTCATCATCCTCGCTGACACCGGCGAATCCGAAGTCTTCTGCCACAAGGATTTCGTCGATTTCGATATTCCTGGTGCACACACGGATTTCGACAGTGTCGAGGGCCTGCAGGCGATCTTCGACAAATGGACCTCGCTCTATGCTGCGACCTCGGAAATGCACGACGAGGCGGCCTTCAACGCCGTTCCGGAAGGCGACCGCCTGTCGGCGCGTGGCATCGAGGTCGGCCATATCTTCTATTTCGGCACGAAATATTCCGAGCCGATGGGTGCGAAAGTGCAGGGACCTGATGGCAAGGAACACTTCGTTCACATGGGTTCCTACGGTATCGGCCCGACACGCCTTGTTCCCGCCATCATCGAAGCATCGCATGACGACAACGGAATCATCTGGCCGGCATCGGTCGCTCCCTTCGATATCGTTGTGATCAACATGAAGGCGGGCGATCAGGCCTGTGACGATACTTGCGAGCTGATCTATGCCGCGCTGACCAAGGCCGGCAAGGATGTGCTCTACGACGATACCGATGATCGGGCCGGTACGAAATTCGCGACCGCCGACCTGATCGGTGTGCCCGTCCAGATCATCGCCGGCCCGCGCGCGGTCGCCAACGGCGAAGTTGAAGTGAAGGACCGCAAGACCGGCGCCCGCGAAACGATGACCATCGAAGCGGCGATCAACCGGTTCGTGGCTTAAGGAAACGGAGGCGAAATGGCAGACGCAGCAGTGGACCGGAGTTCAAAATCCGGCTTGGGTCCGGCTGGCAAGCCATTTTCCACCTTCGAACGCCTCGTGGCGTGGCGTTATCTGCGCGCCCGTCGCAAGGAGGCCTTCATCTCGGTGATCGCCGGCTTCTCCTTCGTCGGCATCATGCTGGGCGTTGCGACACTGATCATCGTCATGGCCGTCATGAACGGCTTCCGAACCGAGCTCGTCTCGCGCATCCTCGGCATTAACGGCCACATGATCGTCCAGCCGGTCGACGGCCCCTTCACCGATTATCCTGTCCTCAGCAGCAAGCTCGCCGCGGTGCCGGGCGTCAAGATGGCGCTCCCCTTGGTGGAAGGTCAGGTGCTCGCTTCGGCCCAGGCCGGCGGCAGCACCGGCGCTCTGGTGCGCGGCGCCCGCGCCGAGGACCTGACCAAGCTTAAGACGATCTCTGACAACATCAAATCAGGCGACATGGTGGGTTATGCCTCCGGCCAGGGTGTGCTGATCGGCACCCGCATGGCCGATCAGCTCGGTCTGCGCGTCGGCGACCTCATTACGCTGACGTCACCGGATGGCGACATTACGCCGATGGGCGTCAGCCCTCGCATCAAATCCTACAAGATCTCCGGCCTCTTCGAGATCGGCATGTCGGAATATGACTCCTCGATCATCTTCATGCCGCTCGAGGAAGCGCAGCTCTATTTCAATGCCGAGGGACTGGTGCAGTCGATCGAGCTGTTCGTCGATCACCCTGACGATATCGACAATCTGCGGCCCAAGGTGGAGGAGGCGGCCGGCCGCCAGATCGCCATCACCGACTGGCGCCAGCGCAACCAGACCTTCTTCTCGGCGCTGCAGGTCGAGCGCAACGTCATGTTCATGATCCTGACGCTGATCGTGCTCGTCGCGGCGCTGAACATCATCTCCGGCCTCATCATGCTGGTGAAGGACAAGGGCAGCGATATCGCCATCCTGCGCACCATGGGTGCCAGCGCCGGCGCAATCATGCGCATCTTCTTCATGACCGGCGCGGCGATCGGCATCGTCGGCACCGTTGCCGGTGTGCTGCTCGGCGTTCTCGTCTGCGTCAACATCGAATCCGTCCGCCAGTTCTTCTCCTGGATTTCAGGCACCGTGCTCTTCAATCCGCAGGTCTATTTCCTCAGCCAGCTGCCCGCCGAGATGGATCTCAGCGAAACGATCTCGATCGTTGCCATGGCGCTGACGCTCTCCTTCATCGCGACCATCTTCCCGGCCTGGCGTGCCTCCAGGCTCGATCCGGTGCAGGCCCTGCGCTACGAATAAGGAATGCCGCCTTCATGAAACGCAACGTCGTTCTCAAGCTTACCGGCGTCGAGCGCCATTACGGGCAGGGCGATACGCTGCTCTCGATCCTGAAGGGCGCAGATTTTTCGATATCGAAAGGGGAGACTGTCGCTCTCGTCGCCCCTTCCGGCACCGGCAAGTCGACACTGCTGCATATCGCCGGCCTGCTGGAGCATCCGGACGGCGGTGAAGTCAACATCAACGGCCATGCCTGCGACGGCTTGAGCGATGAGAAACGCACCGCCATCCGCCGCAGCGAAATCGGCTTCGTCTACCAGTTCCACCACCTGCTGCCGGAATTTTCGGCACTCGAAAATATCATGATGCCGCAGCTGATCGCCGGGCTTTCCTGGAAGGAAGCCGGAGAGCGGGCCGGCCAGCTTCTCGACTACATGCGCATCGGCCATCGTGGCTCGCATCGCCCCGGCGAGCTTTCCGGCGGCGAGCAGCAGCGCGTTGCGATTGCCCGTGCCGTCGCCAATGCGCCGACCCTGCTTCTTGCCGACGAGCCGACCGGCAATCTCGACCCGGAAACGGCAAGCTACGTGTTCGAGGCGCTGGAAGCGCTGGTGCGCCAGTCGGGCCTTGCTGCCCTTATCGCTACCCATAACCACGAGCTCGCCCGCCGCATGGATCGGCGTGTGACGATCTCTGACGGCAAGATCGTCGATTTCTGAGACTGCGGTCCATGGCTGTCAGGTTGACGCCGATGATTGCCCCTCAGAACTAACCTACCGGGGTCGAGCCACTGGCCTCGCCCCGTCTTTCGGACCCCGTAAATGGGGCGAGGGGACGTGCCATGCGAGAGATTGGCGAGGAACTGAAGGGTCGCGGCATATCCTCTTCGCCCCGTTTACGGGGAGAAAGGTGGCGGCAGCCGGACGAGTGGCTGATCTCGCCGACCTCCTGGCGGGACATTATGCACTTAACAGGACAGCAGTGGGCCACGATCAGGGGATAACCAGTCCGCCGCGGTAGTCGAGCATATAGGCCTTCTGGCCATCGACCATGATGCATTCACTGCCGCTGAACCGCTCGCAGCTGCCTTCGCTGCGGTCGATATAGCGGCCGAGCGGATGGTCGAATTCCATTCCGCCAAGAAACCGCCCCTCTCGATACATCGCCGAAAGTGCTGTCTTGATCACCGTCCCGGCTGCTGCGCCGTCGATGAGATCAGGCGCAATGACGCAGCCAAAATAATTCATCGCCCAGACGGGCTCGTCGGCAAGCCACACCACTTCCTGTCCGGCGAAATCCGTGCCGCCGAAATAGCTGTCGAGATAGCGCCAGTCGCCGCGTTCGTAACCGATATCGTGGGAGCTCGGCCGGCAGGGCGCGCGCGCCGCGCCGCCGCCCACATAGGTCGTAGCCTTCGCCTCCACGATGAATTCGTTCAGCATCGCAATATCGAGCATGTCATTCTCCTCTCGGCCCGATGTTGGCAAATAATCCCTGGCATGTAAAGAACAGAAAGTGAACATAGGCCGGGAGTAGTGGAGTCGCTCTGAGGAGGGCTGCCGCCTGAGCACCATGACCGATCAGCGGCGGATCGGGAAAGGGCAAGGCTGCTGCCGATCACCTCGATCGCCGGCCCTCTAGCCGATTCGTCGCCTATTTCCTGGGATGTTCAAACACAAGAAAGGAGGAAAAGATTCCTGTTGACAATAGAACATACATGGAACAAATTGAAAACATAACGAGTAAAGGAGAGCCCGATGACTGACATGATCCGTGATATCGCAGCATTCACCTCCATCGCAATGTTCGTTGCCAGCTTCTCGCTCATCGTCATGGCGCTCTAAAGTTTTCAGGGGAACCGCATGGCAATCATGCGGTCCGGACGCGGGACTTCTTCTGGACATCATCGCCCTCTATGCCGACAATGCGTCCGATTCATTCGGGTGATTGGGAAGGCATGTCATGGCGGATACGGCAAAGGGTTCAACGGGTGAGGCGATCGGCGGTACGCCGGGTTTCATCCACCTGAGGGTCCATTCCGCCTATTCGCTTCTCGAGGGCGCTCTGCCGCTGAAGAAGATCCTCTATAAGGCGACCGGCGACAGCCAGCCGGCGATTGCAATTACCGACACCAACAATCTGTTCGTCGCCCTCGAATTCTCCCAGAAGGCGATGGAGGAAGGCCTGCAGCCGATTATCGGCTGCCAGGTCTCGATCGACATGGGAGACGGGTTGGAAACGGAAAAGCGCGGCGGCCAGCAGGCCCTGGTCAAGCTGCCGGCGATCGTTCTTCTCGCTGCGACGGATGCCGGTTACGAACGGCTGGTCGATCTCGTCAGTCGGGCCTATCTCGGCGGCGAAAGCAACCAGGCCGTTCATATCAGTGCCTCCTGGCTGGAGGAGGCAGGCACGGAAGGGCTGATCGCATTGACCGGCGCGCTGACCGGGCCGGTCGACGTGGCCATCAAGGAAGGCCATCCCGCTCAGGCGGAAGCCCGGCTGCTCACGCTGAAGCGTCTCTTCGGCGACAGGCTCTATGTCGAGCTGCAGCGGCACGGCACCTATGACAAGCGGCACGAGCAGAAGATTATCGGGCTCGCCTATGCCCACGACCTGCCGCTGGTTGCGACCAACGAGGCCTTCTTTCCGACCCGCGACGATTACGACGCCCATGATGCGCTAATGGCGGTCGCGCACAACGCCATCGTCTCCGACGACAGCCGCTTTCGCCTGACGCCGGATCACTATCTGAAGAGCCGGGCCGAGATGGTCAAGCTCTTCGCCGACCTGCCGGAAGCGCTGGAAAATACGATCGAGATCGCCACGCGCTGCTCCTTCGTGCTGAAGACCAGAAAGCCGATCCTGCCACGCTTCACCGGTGCGACCGACGATGCCGAGGAGGCCGAACGCGCCGAGGCGAGCGAGCTGCGCCGCCAGGCGGTCGAAGGGCTGGACATGCGGCTTGCAACGCTCGGCATGTCGGCGGGTTACGAGGAAAAGGACTATCGCGAACGGCTGGATTTCGAGCTTAGCGTCATCGAGCGCATGCGGTTTCCCGGTTACTTCCTGATCGTTGCCGACTTCATCAAATGGGCCAAGCAGCATGACATTCCGGTCGGTCCCGGCCGTGGTTCGGGCGCCGGGTCGCTGGTCGCCTATGCCTTGACGATCACCGACGTCGATCCCTTGCGTTTTTCGCTGCTCTTCGAGCGCTTCCTCAATCCGGAACGCGTCTCGATGCCGGACTTCGACATCGATTTCTGCCAGGACCGCCGCGAAGAGGTGATCCGCTACGTCCAGGCCAAGTATGGCCGCGAGCAGGTGGCGCAGATCATCACTTTCGGTTCGCTGCAGGCGCGCGCCGCCCTTCGTGACGTCGGCCGTGTGCTGGAAATGCCCTATGGCCAGGTCGACAAGATCTGCAAACTCGTACCGAACAACCCGGCTAATCCGACCCCGCTGTCCAAAGCGATCGAGGAGGAGCCGAAGCTGCAGGAGGAGGCGGCGAAGGAACCTGTTGTCGCGCGCCTGCTCGATATCGCCCAGAAGATCGAGGGGCTTTACCGCCACGCCTCGACTCACGCCGCCGGTATCGTCATCGGCGACCGGCCGCTTTCCAAGCTGGTGCCGATGTATCGCGATCCGCGCTCCGATATGCCGGTCACCCAGTTCAACATGAAATGGGTCGAGCAGGCGGGCTTGGTCAAATTCGACTTCCTCGGCCTGAAGACGCTAACGGTGCTGAAGGTCGCCGTCGATTTCGTCGCCAAGCTCGGCGTCAAGGTTGATCTCGCGGCCATTCCTCTCGACGACAAGAAGACCTACGAGATGCTGTCGCGCGGCGAGACGGTCGGCGTGTTCCAGGTGGAAAGTGCCGGCATGCGCAAGGCGCTGATCGGCATGAAGCCGGACTGCATCGAGGACATCATCGCGCTGGTGGCGCTCTATCGTCCCGGCCCGATGGAGAACATCCCGACCTACAATGCCCGCAAGCACGGCGACGAAGAGCTGGAATCGATCCATCCGATGATCGACCACCTGCTCAAGGAAACCCAGGGCGTCATCGTTTATCAGGAACAGGTGATGCAGATCGCCCAGGTACTATCAGGCTATTCGCTGGGGGAAGCCGACCTTCTGCGTCGCGCCATGGGTAAGAAGATCAAGGCTGAGATGGACCAGCAGCGCGAACGCTTCGTCGTTGGCGCCGTTAGGAATGGCGTATCGAAGCCGCAGGCCGACAATATCTTCGAACTGCTGGCGAAGTTCGCCAATTACGGCTTCAACAAGTCGCATGCCGCCGCCTATGCCATCGTCTCCTACCAGACGGCCTACATGAAGGCGCATTACCCGGTCGAATTCCTCGCCGCTTCGATGACGCTCGACATGTCCAACACCGAAAAAGTCAATGATTTCCGCCAGGATGCCAAGCGCCTCGGCATCGAGGTGATCGCACCCTCGGTGCAGAGCTCCTTCCGCCATTTCGAGACCGGCGACAACCGCATCTATTACGCGCTCGCCGCCCTCAAGGGTGTCGGCGAATCCGCCGTCGACCATATCGTCGAGGTGCGCGGCGACAAGCCCTTTGCCAGCATTGAGGATTTCTGCCTGCGCATCGATCCGCGTCAGGTCAATCGTCGCGTGCTCGAAAGCCTGATCTATGCCGGCGCCTTCGATTGTTTCGACATGGACCGCGCCCAGCTGGCAGCCGGCCTCGACCGTGTTCTCGGTTATGCCCAGCGTGCCCAGGAGAACAAGCTGAGCGGCCAGTCGGACATTTTCGGCAGCACGCTGACGTCGGGGCCTGAGAAGATCTCCCTGCCGCCGTTCTCGCCCTGGCTCCCCTCCGAGCGGCTGCTCAAGGAATTCCAGGTGCTGGGCTTCTATCTGACGGCCCACCCGCTCGATTCCTACAACAACATCCTGCAGAAGATGCGGGTGCAGACCTTTGCCGAATTTTCCGCCGCCATCAAACAGGGCGCGGCCAATGCGCGCCTTGCCGGTACCGTCATCTCGAAGCAGGAGCGCAAAACCCGCACCGGCAACAAGATGGGCATCATCGTCTTCTCCGATTCTTCGGGCCAGTTCGAAGCGGTGCTGTTTTCGGAAATGCTGAACCAGTATCGCGACGTTCTCGAGTCGGGAAAATCCTTCGTGCTGACCGCGACAGGCGAGGAGCGGCCGGAGGGCATCGGCCTGCGCATCCAGACGATCCAGTCGCTGGAGGAAAAGTCGCTGCAGATGCAGAAGGCGCTGCGCGTCTATGTCCGCGATTCCGGACCGCTGCGGATGGTTGCCGGCCATCTGAACGCCAAGGGCGACGGCCTCGTTTCCTTCATCGTCATCAAGGAGGATGGCAAACGCGAGGTGGAAGTGGCGCTGTCGGAGAAATACCGCATCACGCCGGAGATCGCCGCCGCCCTTCGTGCCGCCCCCGGCGTCGTCGACGTCGAACTGGTTTGATCAGCCCCGCGTCACCCGCGGGTGATTGTGATGAAATCCGTGCCTTCGCCGGTTTCCCGGCCGAGGCCTGTATCGGAGATCGTCAGCGTCGAGCCGGGCGCGATGAGGGCGTCGATCCTGCGGCGGGTCTCATCGGGGATGGTAATCCGGCTGAGCGAACGGGCGATCGGCTTGCCTGTAATGATCGAGCTTTCCTGATTGGTGATGCCGAGCCGCTTCATCGTTTCTCGGGAGAGATTGTTCTCGAGCGTGATGCCGAGCCAGTCGGCGGTGCCGGCCTTTTCATCGACTGCATGCAGCGTGAAGAAATGTGTGCCGAGCGCCAGTCCCGGATCGGCGATCGTCACCGGCGCTTCGAAGATCGGCTTGAAGGACTGCCGCACCATGATAACGCCGTTGGGCGGCTCTCCCTTGCCAGCCGCGGCATAGGCTTCTCTGAGGAGCGTGTCGGAAACCAGGCTCCTGTCGGCGGCAAATTCCGCCGGCCGCAGCGTCTTGAAAGCCTTGATCGCCTGCACCGTCGACGGACCGAGCAAGCCGTCCGGACTGCCGGCGGAAAAGCCGAGCTGGTTGAGCAGGGTTTGGATGTCGATCACCGTCTCGCGCAGCGTCCGGCGCGTGACGAGCATGCTGATCGGCTCGGACGGCGGCTCTGGTTCTGTCGCTGCAATCGGCTGCACTGCCGGCATCGGCATCGCAGCGGTATCGTTCATCGCCACCTGCACCGGCTTCTCGGGGCTGTCGAGCATCGAGGGCCGCAGTTCGACATCCGAAAGCAGCGGCATTGCCGTCGGCGTATCTGGACGGAAAAGGGTCGGATGCTCGATTGGCCGCGGCACCAGCTCACCGTCGCTGATGATGACGGGGACACTGAGGTCGGTCATGCCATAGAGCATTTTTGCGAAGGCGCCGGGCATACGCACGCAGCCATGCGAGGCTGGATAACGCGGCACGGAATTTGATTCATGCAGCGCAATGCCGGACCAGGTCAGCCGTTGCATGAACGGCATCGGCGCCGCCGAATAGAGATTGGATTCGTGGTATTTCTGCTTTTCCAGCACCGAGAAGATGCCGCTCGGCGTCGTGTGGCCGTCCTTGCCGGTCGAGACCTTCGAGGTCGCGACGACCTCGGTGCCATCATAGACCGCAAGCGATTGCTTGTCCTTCGAGACGAAGATCTGCAGCGTGCGCGCAGCATCCGCGGCAAGAGCGGGGTGCACGAGTGCGGTGGCCGACAGCAAGCCGAGGCCGAAGACGAGACGCGAGAACATGAGACCCAACCATACGCAATACTTGCCCGGCACATTATGGGACGAAGTTTAAGGAAGATTTTATGGGCCGCCTGGCTGGCAGGCCTCACGCGTTAGTGATCGCGCTTGCTGTTGCCGAACGTATAGCCGGTCTCGACCGTCTTCTTGCCGAACTTGTCGCGCAGCTTATCCATCGCCGCTTCGGCCGCCGCACGCCGGCCCGATTGCTGGTCGATCAGATCCGGCGGATCGGCGCGGGCGGCATCGCCGAGATCGGTGACGCCGATGCCGATCAGACGGAACTTCGTACCATCAGTCTCTTTTTCAAGAAGCTCGAGCCCGGTGCGGAAAATCTTGTCGGCAAGCTGGGTCGGGTCTTCGAGCTTGCGGTTGCGGGTGCGCGATTTGAAATCGGCGCTCTTCATCTTCAGAACCACGGTCTGGCCGGCAATGCCGTTTTTCTTCAGCCGCCAGGAGACCTTTTCGGAGAGGTTGCGCAGGATCGGCACCAGATCGTCATAACGCGAGATGTCATCGAAGAAGGTGGTCTCCGACGAAACGCTCTTGGCGGCATCGTTGAGATGCACTTCGCGGTCGTCGATGCCGCGCGACAACCGTGCGAGCCGTTGGCCGATGCTGCCGTAGCGGCGCATCAGGTCGTTTTCTTCCATCTGCTGCAACTGGCTGATGGTGCGGATGCCGTCCGCCTCCAGCGTCGCCGCAAAGGCCTTGCCGACGCCCCAGATCGTGGTGACGGGACGCGGCGCCAGGAACTCGACCGCTTCCTCGCGGCCGATGACCGAAAAGCCGCGCGGCTTCTGCAGATCGGAGGCGACCTTGGCGAGAAATTTGCAATAGGAAAGCCCGACCGAAACGGTGATGCCGACCTCCCTTTCGATACGGCGGGCGAATTTGGCCAGCGTGCGCGCCGGCGGATCGTGATGCAGCCTCTCGGTGCCGCCGAGCTCTAGGAAGGCCTCGTCGATCGATAGCGGCTGCACCAGCGGCGTCAGATCCTGCATCATGGCGCGCACCTGCCGTCCGACCCGGACATATTTCTCCATGTCGGGGCGGATGACGATCGCTTGAGGGCATGCTTCCAGCGCCTTGAACATCGGCATGGCCGACCGCACGCCATGGATACGGGCGATATAGCAGGCGGTGGAGACGACGCCGCGTTTGCCGCCGCCGATAATGACAGGCTTGTCGGCAAGCTCGGGATTGTCGCGTTTCTCGACGGCTGCGTAGAAGGCGTCGCAGTCGATATGCGCAAGCGTCAATGCGTAGAGTTCGCGATGGCGCACGAGGCGCGGGCTGCCGCAGGAAACGCAACGGCGCGCCTCGCTCTTCTGCTCGGCAAGGCAGTCGCGACAGAAGCCGGGTGTCTTGTCAGGCGTGGGCGTCATCATGGGAACAAAGATTGAACATTCTGAGATTACGCCTTAAGCTTCCGAGTCACAAGAGAGGGTGGAAGCTTTGCCTTTGGATAACGACCTTCGTTTCGAGCCGGTGACAGCAGAACGCTGGGACGATTTCGAAACCCTGTTCGGGCCGCAGGGTGCCTTCTATAACTGCTGGTGCGTCGCATTGCGTCTGCCGCATGCGGTGAGGACGAAGATGGCGGCCGACGAACGCAAGGCGCATATGCGGGAGCGGATCAAGGCGGGTCCGCCGCCTGGCATCCTCTGTTATGCCGAAGGCGCGCCGGTCGCCTGGGTGCAGGTCGGGCCGCGCCACGACGTGTCGCAGTTCAATTCGCCGCGCACCGTCTCGCGGCCGCTGGAGGAGGGCGATGCGCATGATCCATCCATCTGGGCCGTCAGTTGCTTCTTCCTGCTGCCCAAACTGCGCGGCAAGGGAATGAGCCACCGTCTGCTCGCCGGCGCGATCGACCATGCGCGGCGCCAGGGAGCGCGGCTGCTCGAAGCCTGTCCGATCGATCATGTGAAGCAGTCGAAATCCGTGACACTCTGCATCGGCTCGACGGCGATCTTCCATGCCGCCGGTTTCGAGGCGATAGCACGGCGCAAGGACGGTCGGCCGCTCATGCGGCTGGAACTGCGTGCGTGAAGGTGCCGGAAACAAAATGCGCCTTGATCAGCTCGGCCGCATGCGTCCAGTCGGTGGCGCGGGTGATGTCGCCAGCGGCGGCCGGTGCGAAACGATGGACGGGCGAGTTCGGCATCAGGTGAATCAGCAGGCAATCGGCGACGTGATCCCTAACGGAATGCAGATTGCGCGCCATATCATCGATGAAGACGACGGGAAGGGAGCGGCTGGCATGCAATGCGTGAACGATCGGCCCCTTGGGTTGTTCGGTGGCAAGCAGCGGAAAGAGCAGGCCCATCCTGTCGAGCAGGCGACGGCGCTGGTTCTGGAACCGCGGCTGCATGGCTGTCAGGAAAAGCACATCGGCCTCTTCCGAAAGCCGGTCGAGCGTTTCGACGACGCGGTCGAGCGGCGTCTGCCACAGCTCTTGTGCCTCGAAGAATTCCTCGATCAGCCGGCTGACCTCTTGATCCTCGATCTCCACGCCGTCGGCTTGCGAGACGATGTTGCCGTGCAGCCGGAACGATCGCGGCAGAAACGCGTGACCCTGGCTCTGAAGGAAAAGCTGGAAGGGACCTATGAACTGCAGCACGACGTCGTCGACGTCGCAGACGATCAACGGCCGTTCGCCGAGGTGGATATGCGAGATGTCGAATTCCCCGGAGGTCACGGTCAGTATTCTCCGGAATCGAGGCCCGGTGACGAGAAATGCCGCCAGGCCGCCGTCACGGTCTCTGGGCTGATTCCGCTCGCCGCGCAGAAGGCCATGGCCGTCGGTTCATGGTTCATCAGAAAATCCATCAAGCCGGCAAGGAATCCCGGATCGTTTACGGCGTTGCGCACCTGGCCGGGCGCCACACCCGTCAGGGCGAGGAAGCGGCCGAACATGTCGGGATCGTCGGCAAGCCAGCCGAGCACGGCGATCGCTGTCTCGTGCGGGTCGGCGGCCTGTTGTTTCGAAGTCTTGAAGTTGCTTTGCATTTCGCTGGGTAAGTTACCTTTTCTTCAACCAAATACCGGTAGCGTGCGCTATCGGTTTCACGAGCTATTTGTCCGCATGTGCCTTTCTCATGGGACGAACCGCTGCGCGAACGGACGTAGGGACAGCTTGTCATGCCCAAACAGGTGATGATTGTAGAAGATAACGAGCTCAACATGAAGCTCTTTCGCGACCTCATCGAGGCGTCCGGCTACACGACGATCCAGACCAGAAACGGTATGGAGGCGCTCGATCTGGCGCGCAAGCATCGCCCCGACCTCATCCTGATGGATATTCAGCTTCCCGAGGTCTCTGGCCTCGAAGTCACGAAATGGCTGAAGGAAGACGACGAGCTGCACGTGATTCCCGTCATCGCCGTTACGGCTTTCGCGATGAAGGGCGACGAGGAGCGGATCCGCCAGGGCGGCTGCGAGGCCTATGTTTCCAAGCCGATCTCGGTTCCGAAATTCATCGAGACGATCAAGACCTATCTGGGCGATGCCTGACGCATCGGAAAGACGCTGATGACTGCGCGAATACTGGTGGTTGACGATATTCCGGCCAACGTGAAGCTGCTCGAAGCGCGGCTGCTTGCGGAGTATTTTGACGTGATGACCGCCGCCGACGGCTATACGGCACTGGCGATCTGCGAGCGCAACCAGGTCGATCTCATCTTGCTCGACATCATGATGCCCGGCATAGACGGTTTCGAGGTCTGCGAGCGCCTGAAGGCCAGCCAGAAGACCGCCCATATTCCAGTCGTCATGGTCACCGCGCTCGACCAGCCGACCGACCGCGTACGCGGCCTGAAGGCTGGCGCTGACGATTTTCTCACCAAGCCGGTCAACGATCTGCAGTTGATCTCCCGGGTGAAGAGCCTGCTGCGGCTGAAGACGTTGAGCGATGAGCTGCGCATCCGCGCCGACACCGCTCATACGATGGGCATCGATGACCTCACACGGGCAGGCGAGGGCCGCGCCGACGAGACCGCTCAGGTCCTGCTCGTCGACGGTCGCGCCAATTCGCAGGAGCGCATCGTCAAGGCGCTGAAGCCCGTCGCCGACGTGCTTGCCCTCTCCGATCCGCAGGCCGCCCTCTTCGAGGCCGCCGAAAGCGCGTTCGATCTCGTCATCGTCAATGCCAACTTCGACGATTACGATCCGCTTCGCCTCTGCTCGCAGCTGCGCTCGCTGGAGCGCACCCGCTTCCTGCCGATCCTGATCATCACCGAGCAGGGCGCTGACGAAATGGTGGTGCGCGCGCTCGATCTCGGCGTCAACGACTACATCATCCGCCCGGTCGATCCCAACGAACTGGTTGCCCGCAGCCTGACGCAGATCCGCCGCAAGCGCTATAACGACCGCCTGCGCGCCAGCGTCAAGCAGACGATCGAGCTTGCCGTGACCGATCCGCTGACCGGCCTTTATAACCGGCGCTATCTCGACAATCACCTGAACGTGCTCTTCAACCGTTCGATGGCGCGGGGCCGGCCGCTTTCGGTGCTGATCACCGATATCGACCGCTTCAAGCATGTGAATGACACCTACGGTCATGACGGCGGCGACGAGGTGCTGCGCGAATTTTCAAGTCGCGTCCGTTCGACCATCCGCGGTGCCGATCTCGCCTGCCGCTACGGTGGAGAGGAATTCGTCGTCGTGATGCCCGACACCTCGCCGGAAATTGCCGCCGCCGTCGCCGAGCGCCTCCGCGCGGCGATCGAAAGTGCTCCCTTCATGCTGAAACACTCCGGGGAAGCGCTGAGCGTCACTGCTTCCTTCGGCATCGCCTCGCGTATTGCGTCGGTGCTGACCCCGGGCCAGCTGATGAAACAGGCGGATCTGGCTCTTTACGAGGCCAAGAATACCGGCCGCAACCGTGTGGTCGCCGCGGCCGCGTGACGAATCATTTGCCGCCATATGCGCCATTTGCGGGTTTTCCACCGCGGTAAGCCAATTGTTACCGATTTTTAATCTTCGCCTGTGCAAGGCGGAACGAAAAATTTGCAGTTCAATAGCCCAAAAATGGACTCGCTGCGTTGCTGCGGATGTGTTGCCGCGCGACAGTCTTGAGAGCATCAGCCCGTAGCTCAAAATGAAATGGAAAATATAAAAACTGCCTGCCGCCAACAGGGGCAAATAGATTGCGGCGACGTCACCTCACGTAGGGGAGGGGAGGCGTAAGTTATTCAGTTATATTGTCGAATTTCTTCGAAAGGTCAGGCGCTACGCTTCGAGTCCAAGCAGAGCCGACAAATCTTTGTATGTCCCAAATCTGGACTTTTAACCATAGAATCAAGCTGCAAACATTCACCATTAAGAATTTGTTGATTTTCTTTCATTTTTGCGCAAATTATCGGCTCATAAGAGAAGCGCTCCCGTTGAGGAGTTGTCGATACCCCATGATGCTCAGGTCCGCCGCATCTCCTGGGTCGTGGGGTCGGTCGGCTAGTAGGCAAGTTATAGCGGTTCCTCGTGCCGTTTTGCATGCTGGCCGACCCCCTTTCAAGAAAACGCCGCCACTTCCCGAAGATGGAAGGGCGGCGTTTTTCTGTTTGCGCTATCATCTTTTAAAGACGATCAATCCGGGCAATAAAAAACGCGCAACCCGAAGGCGCGCGCTTTTTTGAAATCCGTCAGGCCAAGTGATTACTTGATCTTGGTTTCCTTGAACTCGACATGCTTCTTCGCAACCGGGTCGTACTTCGTCTTCGTCATCTTGTCCGTCATCGTACGGCTGTTCTTCGTGGTGACGTAGAAGAAACCGGTGTCGGCTGTCGACAGCAGCTTGATCTTGATTGTTGTAGCCTTGGCCATGGTCGTCCTGCCTTTAAGAAAATGAAAGCCGTGGAAGCCGGATGGGCTCCACGGCAAATCCTGGCGCGAAACTACGAATCCCGCCCGAAAAGTCAAGCCCGTTTTCGAATGAACATCAGTCTGATGCCGGAAAGTAGGGCGTAAAGACCGAAGAAAGCCGCAATCGCCCAGGCAAAACCGTTATTTCCAGCGACATCGATCGCCGCGCCGATGGCCTGCGGCCCGGCCACGGTTCCCATCGCATAACAGAAGACAAAGGCAGCATTGGCCGCCGCAAGATCGGAGCCGGTCAGCCGCGAGCCGAGATGGCTGAGGCCGACCGTATAAAGGCCTGAGACACAGCCGCCCCAGAAAAGCAGGAGCCCGGCCATCAGAAGCCAGTTGTCGAGCAACAGCGGTAACATCATCGAGCCGATGAAGCCCATCAGCGCCATGCCGGCCAGAAGCGGCCGCTTGTCGGCGATGCGGTCGGAAAGCAGGCCGAGCGGGATCTGAAAGATGACGTTGCCGACACCCATCATGGTGAGCAGCAGTGCGGCCTGCGATTCGGTGAAATGGGCGCGCACGGCAAAGATCGGAAAAAGCGACAGCCCGCCCGCTTCGACGGCGCCGAAGATGAAGACCGCCGCCGTCGCCGTCGGCACCAGGAAAACGTAGCGCATGAAATGCAGCTCCGGTTTTTCCTCGAGCACTGGGCTTTCGTCGCGGGCGATGAAGATCGGGATGGCGGCAAGCAGGATGGCGGCGGCGCCGATCAGGAAGGGGAAGATGCCGTCGCTGCCGAGGATCGAAAACAGCAGCGGTCCGGCCGCGAAGCCAAGGGAAAGCACCGTCGCATAGATGCCGAGCACGAAGCCGCGCTTGGAAGGCGGCGAAGCGGCGTTGATCCAGAATTCGGAGAGGATGAACAGCGTCGTCGTCGCGCCGTGGAAGGCGAAACGCAGCGGAAACCACATCCAGAAATCCTGGGCGTAATAGAAACCAAGCGCGCTCAGCGCCGAAATCAGCACAGCCCAGATCATCGTCGGCGCAACGCCGTATTTATGGGCGAGCTTGGTGGTGATCGGTGCGGCGGCCATCGCCGCGACCCCGGCCATCGCCGTGTTGAGTCCGATCAGGGTGGACGAGATACCGCGTTTTTCGAGGATGATGCTGAGGAGGGGCAGACCGAGGCCGATTGCTATGCCAACGGCTGATATGGACGAGATGGCTGCCACCAGAGAAGGCCAATGGATTTCTTCGACATCGCCCGGTGTGCCGGTTCTCGGCTGAGACATTTATCCATCCTTAGAGAGGTGCGCGAACGAATCGGCCGATCCCGTCAGATAGATAGACACGGACGTGCCAAATCCAGGTGACGGATGCCGCTTCGCAGTATTTCCGATGTGAGTGACCATCTGCGGAATGTAAAGCCCGTTCGGGCAAGAAATGCTAACCATGTCAGGTCTTGAGGATCCTTGGCTCCCGCATTTGGGTGGTGGTCGGTGGAGGGCTGGCACTACACGTTAAATATGTCTGGAAGGTGAAGGGGCTAATTCGGCCGGCCGGGGATGTCATAATCGTCCGGACCATCACTCTCGCCGCCGAAGCCGTGCATGCGCAGTGCCCATTGCAGACCGATGACCCCGCCCTTGATCGGCTGGATCGAGGCAAGCGCGGCGATAACGGTGATCGGCGCCCAGATGGCCAGATGGACCCAGACCGGCAGCACGAAGGTCATGTCGGTCAGCATATAGCCGCCGACCACGACGTGGCCGAGGACGAGGATGACGATATAGGGTGGCAGGTCGTCGGCGCGTTGGTGATGCATCGCCTCGCCGCAGGCCGCGCAATGATCGACCGGCTTCAGGAAGGCACGAAAGAGCTTGCCGTTGCCGCAGGCAGGACAGCGGTTCATCAACCCGCGCATAATGGAGCGCCCAAGCGGACGCTCGACCTGGGGCGTATCCCCGTAGCGGGCAACCGGATCGGTCGGTGTGCTCATCGCATGTTCCTCTTCGGATCTAAAGCATGTCGCGCGAAACTGTGCTGCGGTTTCGCGATAACGACATGCGTAAAAACAAGGACCTACGGCGCGGGGAGCCAATCTGAACGATTGCGACGCGCTTTAGTGCCGTCCGCGCGGCGGCCTCGTTCCGGGCTTCTTGCGGACCTGGCCCCTGTCGCGGCGGCCCGCCTTGTGGAAGGAGCGCACTGCCGCCGGCATCTCGCGACCCTCGCTGACCATTTCGAAACGCAGCGCGCCGGCAAGCGGGATCGCTTCGGCAAGCTTCACGGTGACGCTATCGCCCAGGCGATAGCCGAGCCCCGTCTTTTCACCGGAAAGCGCCTGATGCGCCTCGTCATAGATGAAGTAATCGCTGCCGAGCGTAGATATAGGGACGAAACCGTCGGCGCCATAGTCCGGCAGGGCGATAAAAAGCCCCGATTTCGTCACGCCCGAAACCCGCCCGGGAAATTCCTCGCCGACCCGGCCGCTGAGGTGATGCGCGATCAGCCGGTCGACTGTCTCGCGCTCAGCTGCCATGGCCCGGCGCTCGAATGTCGAGATTTCAGCCGCGATATCGTCAAGTGCTGCCTCTTCGTCAGGAGTGATGCCGCCTTCGCCGAAGCCGAGCGAGCCGACGAGGGCGCGATGCACGACGAGGTCGGCGTAGCGGCGGATCGGCGAGGTGAAGTGGGCGTATTTCATCAGGTTGAGGCCGAAATGCCCGATATTCTCCGGGCCATAGATCGCCTGGCTCTGTGAACGCAGCACCATCTCGCTCACCATGGTCTGATGCGGCGTGCCATCCGCCTTCGCCAGAATGCCGTTGAAGTTGTTGGCGCGCATGTTGCCGCCTTTGGCAAGCGAGATGCCGAGCGTGGCCAGGAACTCGCGCAGGATCTCCTGCTTGGCAAGCGTCGGGCCGTCATGGATGCGGTAGATCAGCGGCTGACGTTTCTTTTCCAAGGTCTCGGCGGCGCACACATTCGCCTGGATCATCATCTCTTCGATCAGCTTATGCGCATCGAGCCGTGGCGGCACGACGACCCGGTCGACCGTGCCGTCGGGCTTCAGGAGGATCTTGCGCTCCGGCATGTCGAGTTCCAGCGGCTGGCGCCGGTCGCGTCCACGCTTCATCACCTCATAGGCGTGCCAGAGCGGCTTCAGGATCGGCTCGAGCATCGGCCCGGTCTGATCGTCCGGCTTTCCGTCGATCGCCGCCTGCGCCTGCTGGTAGGAGAGCTTGGCTGCACTCTTCATCATGATGCGATGAAAGATATGGCCGATCTTGCGGCCTTCCCCGGAAAAGCTCATGCGCACGGCGAGTGCCGGGCGGTCGACGCCTTGCTTCAGCGAGCAGAGATCGTTGGAGATGCGCTCCGGCAGCATCGGCACGACACGATCGGGGAAATAAACGGAGTTGCCACGCTTCAGTGCCTCACGGTCGAGCGGTGAATTGGGGCGGACATACCAGGAGACGTCGGCAATCGCGACGGTGACGATGACGCCGCCGGGATTGTCGGGCGAGGGATCGAGCTCGGCATAGACAGCGTCGTCATGGTCCTTGGCATCGGCCGGGTCAATGGTGATCAGCGGTACGTCGCGCCAATCCTCGCGATGCGACATGGTGGCGGGCCTTGCAGCTTCCGCTTCGGCGATGACGGCCGGCGGGAAGACATGCGGAATGCCGTGGGCATGGATTGCGATCATCGAGAGCGCTTTTTCCGAACCGACGGAACCGACGACGGAAAGCACCTTGGCGCGCGGTAGGCCGAAACGGCCGAGACGGGCGATTTCGACTTCGACCAGATCGCCATCCGTGGCGCCGCCGGTGAAGTCGGGATCGATCACCATCTCCTCGCCGCGCCGTTCGATCGGCAGCAGCCGGCCGCCACCATCAGGTGCAGTGCGGAAAACGCCCATCGAGGCGCCGCGGCGCCTGTCGATCACCTTGATGATCCGCGCCGTATAGGCCGGCCCGCCGCGATCGACGGCCGGGAAGATTTTTGCCAGGATACGGTCGCCGAGCCCGGCGACGGGCGCCTTCCCCTTGCCCTGGCGGCCTGCGGGCGATTGCTGGCGGATGGCGACAGCCGGTGCTACGCCCTGGTCGTCCGGCCATTCCGCCGGCCGGCCGATCAGATCGCCGTCCTTGTCACGCGTGGTGATATCGAGAACGGTGACAGGCGGCAGCGCACCGGGCCGGATTAGCGACTTGCGGTTTTTCTGCAGCATGCCTTCCTGCTCAAGCTCCTGCAGCATCTGCTTGAGTTCGACGCGGCTATCGCCTTTCAGACCGAAAGCCTTGGCCAGTTCACGCTTGGACGCTTTCTGCGGATGATCGGCGATGAAGCGCAGAACCACCTCGCGCGAAGGCAGCGCGCCATGGACGATGTTGAGCGGCTCGACGGTGGGAGCATCCTTGCCGGCGTGTCCGGTCTTGCCCGGGCGCTTGCCCGCAGGGTTCGTTCTCTGGCGCGGTATCCTGCTCACGTCAGCTCTTTTTCGATTTCGCAGGCGCCTTCGCCTTCGTTGCCTTCGGTTTGGCGGCCGTCTTGGTGCTCTTGGCTTCGGCGGCCGCTGCCTTCGGCTTGGCTTTCGTCTTGGCCGCTTTGCCCACAGGTGTCTTTCCGGCCTTCTCGGCGATCAAGGCGAGCGCCTCCTCGACGGTGATCGCCTGGGGATCCTTGCCCTTCGGCAGTGTGGCGTTGACCTTGCCCCAGTTGACATAGGGGCCGTATTTGCCGTCGCGAACGGTAATGGCGCCGCCATCAGGATGATCGCCGAGCGTCTTTAGTGCCGCCGGTGTGCCGCGCGCGCCCCGGCCGGGTGCCTGGTTCGCCTTTTCGGCGATAACAGTCACGGCGCGGTTGAGGCCGACCGAGAACACGTCCTCGACGGTTTCCAGATTGGCATAGGAACCGTCATGCAGGAGGAACGGCCCATAGCGGCCGATGCCTGACGAGATCATCTTGCCCGATTCGGGATGTTTGCCGATATCGCGCGGCAGCGAGATCAGCGCCATCGCCTTTTCATAATCGATGTCCTCGGGTTTCCAGCCCTTCGGCAGCGAGGCCCGTTTGGCTTCCTTGCCGTCGCCGCGCTGGATATAGGGGCCGAAGCGGCCGGAACGCAGCGTCAGTTCCTCGCCGGTGGTCGGATCGGTGCCGAGGTTCTTCGGCTCGTTGAGCGCAGCACCATCCGCATCTCCGCCGTTTTCGGAGGAGAGCTGGCGGGTGTAGTTGCAGTCCGGATAGTTCGAGCAGCCGACGAAGGCGCCGTATTTGCCGAGCTTCAGCGACAGGTTGCCGGTGCCGCAGACCTGACAGATTCTGGGGTCGCTGCCGTCCTCCCGTTTCGGGAAGACGAGCGGTGCCAGCGCCTCGTTCAGCGAATCCAGCACGTTGGTGACGCGCAGTTCCTTGGTGTCCTCGATCTGGGCGAAGAAATCCTTCCAGAAATCGCGCAGCACCTGCTTCCAGTTCAACTCGCCGGCGGAAATCCGGTCAAGCTTCTCTTCGAGATCGGCGGTGAAGTCGTATTCGACATATTTGGTGAAGAAGCTCTCGAGGAAAGCCGTCACCAGCCGGCCCTTGGCCTGCGGGATCAGCTTGCGCTTGTCGATCGTCACATAGTCGCGGTCGCGCAGCGTTGCCAGCGTCGCGGCATAGGTGGAGGGGCGGCCGATGCCGAGCTCTTCCATCTTCTTGATCAGCGTCGCTTCCGAATAGCGCGGCGGCGGTTCGGTGAAATGCTGCGTCGAATTGATCTTCTGCTTGGCGAGCGCCTCGCGCGCAATGATCTCCGGCAGACGGCCATCCTCGTCGCCATCGTCGCTCTGCTCGCCATCTTCCTTCTGGTCGGTATAGGCGGCGATGAAACCATCGAATCGGATGACCGAACCGACGGCACGAAGCCCGGCCTTCTCGCCCTTGTTGTCGGCGGTGATTTCAGCCGTCGTGCGCTCGATCTCGGCCGACGCCATCTGGCTGGCGATGCCGCGCTTCCAGATCAGCTCGTAGAGCCGGATCTGGTCGGCATCGAGGAATTTGCGGACACGGTCGGGCGAGCGGTCGAAATCGGTCGGACGGATCGCCTCGTGCGCCTCCTGGGCGTTCTTCGCCTTGGTCGAATAGAAGCGCGGCTTCTCCGGCATGTAGCGTTCGCCGAACTGGTCGACGATGGCACTGCGCGCCGCGTCGATCGCCTCGGGCGCCATCTGCACGCCGTCGGTTCGCATATAGGTGATCAGACCGACCGTCTCGCCGCCGATATCGACGCCCTCATAGAGCTTTTGGGCAACCTGCATGGTGCGCGAGGCCGAGAAGCCGAGGTTGGAGGAGGCGGCCTGTTGCAGCGTCGAGGTCGTGAAGGGCGGTCCGGGATTACGTTTGACCGGTTTCGCCTCGACAGAGTCGACGACGTAGCTCGCGCCTTCGAGCAAGGCCTTGAGCCGGCCGGCATCCTCGCCGTTACCGATTGCGCGCGGCTGCAGTCGTTTGCCATTCGCCGAAACCAGTCTTGCCTCGAACTCGTCGCCGCGCGGCGTCTTCAGGAGCGCTGAGATGTTCCAGTACTCTTCGGAAATGAAGCGCTCGATCTCGGATTCGCGGTCGCAGACGAGACGCAGCGCCACAGACTGGACGCGGCCGGCCGAACGTGCGCCGGGCAGCTTGCGCCACAGCACCGGCGAAAGATTGAAGCCGACGAGATAGTCGAGCGCGCGGCGCGCGAGATAGGCATCGACCAGCGGCACGTCGATGTCGCGCGGATCGGCCATCGCGTCGAGCACCGCTTTCTTGGTGATCGCATTGAAGACGACGCGCTTGACCGGTTTGCCGTTCAGCACGCGCTTCTTGTTCAGCATGTCGAGAACGTGCCAGGAAATCGCTTCGCCTTCGCGATCCGGGTCGGTCGCGAGAAACAGGCCATCGGCGGACTTCACCGCGTCGGCAATGTCCTTCATCCGCTTGGCGGAGGCGCTATCGACCTCCCAAAGCATTTCGAAATCCTGATCAGGAAGAACGGAGCCGTCCTTGGCAGGCAGATCGCGCACATGGCCGAAGGAGGCGAGCACTTTGTATCCCGGACCCAGATACTTATTGATCGTCTTGGCCTTGGCAGGCGATTCCACCACTACAACATTCATGATGATTCTCTAAAAAGGAAACGACGCCAGCGTTGAAGCCAGCGCGACACACACCGCAACATGGATATCGGCCCTCCGACATGGACAGGGAAATCGCTGCGGTCAAGGGGTTTGCTACAATTTTACCTCTTGTGTCCGCTGCAGCCAAAGGAAGATTATCGGCAAAATACAATTTTAGATATGCTATCGAAGGTTTTCGACTCAGAGTTCGGCAATTCGAAAGCCGCCGCCCGATGTCGTGCCCAGGTTCAATCGGAAAGCGAGACGAGGCCGCCCTGATGCCGGTGCAGCCTGCCTGATATATCGAGTTCCAGAAGGATGAGATAGACCGCGGATGCCGATAGGCCGGTATGGCGGATGACGTCGTCGATCTCGACCGGCGTCGGCCCGAGCGCATCGATGATGCGGTTTCGATCGGAATCCCCGGGCGGCACCGACATCGGCTTGCCATCAGGGGCGGGTTCCTCCGCCATCGATGACGGGAACAGGTCGAATTGCGCAAGCGGCGCCAAGGCCTCGACGACATCGGCGGGAGCGGTGACGATCGAAGCGCCGTCCTTCAGCAGGCCGTTGGTGCCATGGCAGCGCGGATCGAGCGGTGAGCCGGGCACGGCAAACACCAGGCGGCCGAACTCGCCGGCAAGCCGCGCCGTGATCAGCGAGCCTGAACGCGCCGCCGCTTCGATGACGACGAGGCCAAGCCCGATGCCGGCGATCAGCCGGTTGCGGCGCGGGAAGTCGCGGGCGCGCGGCTCCCAGCCGAAGGGCATTTCGCTCACCGCCAAGCCATTGCCGCCTGTTATCTCTTCGAGAAGGCCGATATTCTCCGGCGGGTAGGGCTGGTCGAGGCCGCCGGCGAGCGCTGCGATCGTGCCTGTGTCGAGGCTTGCCCGGTGGGCAGCGGTGTCTATGCCGCGCGCCAGGCCGGAGACCACTGTGTAACCCGCCCGGCCGCAGTCGCGCGCCACCATCGCCGCGAATTTCGCGCCTGCGATCGAGGCGTTGCGCGAGCCGACGATGCCGACGGCCGGCCGATTGGCGGCGGCAAGCGCGCCCTTGACGGCCAGAAGCGGCGGCGCGCCGTCGATCTGCTTCAGCGCTTGCGGGTAGTCCGGTTCGCCAATACCGACGAAGCGGGCGCCGAAGCGACGCGCCGCCTCGAGTTCCCGATGCGCCTCGGCCTCACTGGCTATGCGGATTGCCCGCGTGGCGCCGCCGCGCGCCGAAAGCTCCGGCAGTGCGGCTAGCGCTGCCTCGGCCGAGCCGAAATGATTGATGAGGTCGCGAAAGGTGGCAGGGCCGATATTGTCGGAACGGATAAGGCGCAGCCAGGCAATTCTTTGCCGTTCGGTCAGCGCGACGCCTTTTGGTCCGGCGCTCAGCGCATCCATTATCCCTTTGCCCCGATTTTGCTTTCCGTCCCGCTCATCAGGCGGGAAATATTCGCCTTGTGCTTCCAGTAGGAGATGAGGGTCATGATCGCCATGACAGCCGCAACCTTTTCGTTACCCAGTATCCATAGCGCAATCGGAATGACAAGCATGGCGACCAGCGCCGACAGCGAGGAGTAACGGGTGGTGAAAGCGACCGCCAGCCAGACGGCAGCGAAGAGCACGACCATGATCGGCGCGACGCCGAGCAGGGTACCGATATAGGTGGCGACACCTTTGCCGCCCTTGAAGCCGATCCACACCGGGAAGAGATGGCCGATAAAGGCGAAGAAGCCGGCGATGATCGCGGCCTCCTCGCCGAGGAAATAGCCGACGACCCAGGCCGCGGCCGATGCCTTCAGCGCATCGAGCAGCAGCGTCGCTGCGGCGAGCGTCCGGTTTCCTGTTCTCAGCACATTGGTCGCGCCGATATTGCCGGAGCCGATGCTGCGCACGTCGCCGAGGCCGGCGGCGCGCGTGAGGATCAGGCCGAAAGGGATCGAGCCGAAGAGATAGCCGATAATGGCGGCGGCAAGCGCGATCGGCAGCGTGATCTGCCATGACATGAGATTGGATAACATTTGCCCCCTCAGCCTCTACGTGGCCTATCCTCGAGTCAGCCTTCTCCCGCTGGGGGATGGACGGCGATAGTGTCGGTTCTAAATTGCGTGGACAAGCTTTCCCGAGACGTATGTCGCAACCGCCCGCCCACTGAAGCGCGCATCCTCGAACGGAGTGTTCTTCGAGCGGGAGAGAAGCATGTCTTTGGCGACAAGCCAAGGCTCATCGAGATCGATCAACGCGATATCAGCCGCAGCGCCCGGCTTCAGCGTGCCGGCATTCAGGCCGAAAATCTGAGCGGGACGGGTCGACATGGCGTCGATCAGACGCATCAGGCTCACCTGGCCGCCATGATGAAGCCTGAGGGCTGCCGCTAGCATGGTTTCGAGGCCGATCGCGCCGTCCTCCGCCTCGCCGAAGGGCAGGCGCTTCGTATCGACATCCTGCGGGTCGTGCGAGGAGACGATGATATCGATCGCGCCGCTCGCAAGGGCGTCGGCCATCGCCACCCGGTCGTCTTCCGGGCGCAGCGGCGGATAGAGCTTGAAGAAGGTGCGGTATTCGCCGATGTCGTTTTCGTTGAGCGCCAGATTGTTGATCGAGATGCCGCAGGTCACCTTGGCGCCGCGGCTGCGGGCGCGCTCGATCGCCTCGACCGATTCCGGCACCGAGATCATCGCGGCGTGATAACGGCCGCGCGTCAGCTGCGCGATCCTCAGATCGCGTTCGAGCGGGATGAGCTCGGCTTCCTTTGGAATGCCGGAAAGCCCGAGCCAGCTGGCGAAAAGCCCCTCATGCATGACGCCGTTGGCGCCGAGATATTTGTCGCGTGTTTCGCAGCAGATGACGGCGCCGAATTCGCGCGCATAGGTCATGATCCGGCGCAGCACCTGTGTGTCGTGGACGCTGGAATGGGCATCGGTAAAGGCGACGGCGCCTGCCTGCATCAACAGGCCGATCTCCGTCATCTCCTCGCCGGCAAGGCCCTTGGTGATGGCGGCTGCCGGATAGACGTTGACGGCGGCCGTATCCCGCGCCGTCTTCTTGACGAATTCGACGAGTGCGATGTCGTCGATGATGGGATCGGTGTCCGGCATCATGATGATCGAGGTGACGCCGCCGGCGGCGGCCGCCCGGCTCACCGAGGCGATCGTCTCACGGTGTTCGCCGCCGGGTTCGCCGACATGGACGCGCGCATCGACGAGGCCGGGCGTCGCGACAAGGCCCGTGCAGTCGCGGATGACGGCTCCATCAGGCGCGCCCTGGTTCTGCGCCTTGCCGCCGGCGGCGAGAATCACGCCGTTTTCGGCAATGATCGTCCCCACCTCGTCGAGATTGCGCGACGGGTCGATGATGCGGACGTTCTTGAGGACGATCGGGTTGCTCATGCCATCATTCCATCGCTTCGGGGGCCTTGGTTCTGCGAGACGAGCAGCGTCTCCATGACGGCCATGCGCACCGCGACCCCCATTTCCACCTGTTCGGCGATGACGCTCTGCGGCCCGTCCGCCACTTCCGAAGCGATTTCGACGCCGCGGTTCATCGGGCCGGGATGCATGACGAGCGCATCTTCCTTCGCCGCTTTCAGCGTTTCGGCGTCGAGCCCGTAGAAGTGATAGTATTCGCGCACCGAAGGCACGAAGGCGCCGGACATGCGCTCGCGCTGCAGCCGCAGCATCATCACCACGTCGGCGCCCTTCAGCCCTTCCTTCATCGAATGGAAGACCTCGACGCCCATCTCGGCGATGCCGGCCGGCAGGAGGGTCGCGGGCGCGACGACACGCACGCGGGCGCCCATGGCGTTGAGCAGCAGGATATTGGAGCGCGCCACCCGCGAATGCAGCACGTCGCCGCAGATCACCACGATGATGCGCGAAAGTTTGCCCTTGGCGCGGCGGATCGTCAGCGCGTCGAGCAGTGCCTGGGTCGGATGTTCGTGCTGCCCGTCGCCGGCATTGACGACCGAGCAGGAGACCTTCTGGGCGAGAAGGGCGGCGGCACCGGCGCTCGAATGGCGGATCACCAGCACGTCGGGGCGCATCGCATTCAGCGTCATCGCCGTGTCGATTAGCGTTTCGCCTTTCTTCACCGAGGAATTGCCAACCGACATGTTCATCACGTCGGCGCCGAGCCGCTTGCCGGCAAGCTCGAAGGAGGCCTGTGTGCGGGTTGATGCCTCGAAGAAGAGGTTGATCTGCGTCAGTCCGCGCAGCGTCGACGTTTTCTTCTCTCTCTGGCGGCTGATCTTGACGGCCTCGTCCGCCTTGTCGAGAAGATAGGTGATATCCTGCTCGGTGAGGCCCTTGATGCCGATGAGGTGGCGGTGGGGGAAAAAGACCATGACCCTGCCTCTTGCTGTCTCTGGCGGGTCTATAAAGAGTGCTGCCCGCCGGGGCAAGCATGTGCTGTGGGCAAAGGCTTATGTCCCCATGCATTTTCGCCCGAATTCCGATAGAGCAGAATGAACCGAATCATAACTTCCGGTTTCCCTTTGCCGGGTTCTTACACTAGAAGCGAATTATGACCTCCGCCAACCGGACTGATGACAAACTCGCAGAACTCAACCAGCCGAGCCTGTGGTCCGGCATCAATGCCTATCGATCTGATCCGTTGATCGTCGATCTGACGGCGGCCCTGCCGCGCGGCATCCGCGAAGACCTGGAAAACATGGGCCGCTACGTCACCTCGCCAGAGGCGCAGGAGATGGCGCGCATGGCAAACCAGGGCACGCCGCAGCTGCGCACTCATGGTCCACGCGGTGAGCGCCTCGACGTCGTCGAATTCCATCCTGCCTGGCATGCGCTGATGCGGCGCTCGATGTCGGTCGGCCTGCATTCCTCCGTCTGGGATCCCCAGGCCGATACCGATGCCAAGGACGAGGCCCACAAGGTTCGCGCCGCGCGGTTTTATCTGACGTCACAGCTGGAATCCGGCCATCTCTGCCCGCTGACGATGACGAGCGCTTCCGTTGCGGCGCTCTCGGCTTCGCCCGCGGTCCAGAAGGACTGGGCGCCCAAAATTCTCTCGCGCAAATATGATTCGTCGAACAAGCCCGCCATGCAAAAATCCGCCGTGACCATCGGCATGGGCATGACGGAAAAGCAGGGCGGCACGGATGTGCGCGCCAACAGGAGCGCTGCCGAAAAGGTCAGCGAGGGCATCTACCGGCTGTCCGGGCACAAGTGGTTCATGTCGGCACCGATGAGCGATGCTTTCATCATGCTGGCGCAGACGAAGGAGGGCATGGGCTGCTTCCTCGTGCCGCGCCTTCTGGAGGATGGTTCCGCCAACGGGCTGCAATTCCAGCGGCTGAAGGACAAGGTCGGCAACCGCTCCAACGCCTCCTCCGAGGTCGAGTTTACAGACACGTTCGGTTTTCTGCTCGGTGGTCCGGATGCCGGTATCCGCACCATCCTCGACATGGTGACGCTGACGCGGCTCGACTGCGCGCTGGCCTCGTCAGGCATGATGCGCGCCTCGCTCGCCGAAGCCGTGCACCACACCCGCGGCCGCAGCGTCTTCGGCAAAATGCTCGTCAACCAGCCGATCATGACGCGCGTGCTCGCCGACATGGCGCTCGATGTTGCCGCCGCGACGGCACTGTCCTTCCGTCTAGCCGACGCCTTCGACAAGGCGCGCGGCAACGCCGAGGACGCGGCCTATGCCCGCGTCATGACGCCTGTCGCCAAATACTGGTGCTGTAAGATCGCACCGGCGCTGATCTACGAGGCGATGGAATGCATCGGCGGCAACGGCTACATCGAAGAGCGTCCGATCGCCCGCCATTACCGCGAGGCTCCGGTCAACGCCATCTGGGAAGGCTCCGGCAACGTCATGGCGCTCGACGTGCTGCGCGTGCTGAACCGCGGCAAGGATCTGTTCGAAACGGTCTTCGCCGGCCTTGCCCGCGATCTCGGCCCTGCTGGCAAGAAGACGATCGACGTGCTGCGCGCTGCAATCGCGCTTTGCGAACAGGACGAGGGCGCCGCGCGCCTGCTCGTCGAGCAACTGGCGCTCGCCGCCGGTGCAGCCGAACTCTATCGCCTTGGGGCAGGGCGCATTGCCGATGCCTTCATCGAGACGCGTCTTGCCGGCGGCTGGCGATCCACCTACGGCATGCTCGATTCCCGCTTCGACGCCAGCTACATCGTCGACCTGCTCTATCCGCCAGCGGCCTGACCGCAGCGGGGTAGGCGATCCCGAGGCCAAGACGCTCGGCCATCGGATTGTCCTACGGCGATCATCGTTTATCGTCCGGCCGGTCGCGACGTATCGCGCCGAGGTCGCCTTCCCAGCCTATCCCTGCAAGATCTACGATCGGATTTTTCCGGCGGTGCCTCTCAACGAGGCTTCGCAAAGCCTGGTCGACGGTGGCCTTTTTGTCCCGTGGTGGTCATTGTTGCGTCGAGCAAGGCATCATCGATACCGATATTCGTCCGCATGATCGCGCCCCATGAGTATGATTATCATAGAGATACACATCCACGTCACGGCAGTTCAAGCTCGGCGACGATGTCATCGCCATAAACGAAAATCCGGCCGCGTCGCCGCGGCCGGATTTCAGTGTTTACGTCCAAAAATCAGCGTTCAGAAGAAGCCACGGCGCTGCCACCAGCCGGCTTTCTTCGGCTTGCCGTCATCGCCTTCGACATTCTCGACGCGGGTGGATTTCACCGTCGGCTCGGAGGAGGAGATGTTGGATTCGCGGTTGGCGCGAACCGGCTTTGCCTCTTCCTGAACCGATGTTTCGAGATCGGCGGAGGCTTCTACCAGTTCGGGTTCGGCCTCGACCGCAGGGGCCGTCTCTGCAACCGGTTCCTCAACCGGCGCTGCGGCCGGTTTGCGGCGGCCGCGGGCACGGGCGGGCTTCACCTCTTCGGTTATGACAGGCGCGCTCTCGACGGCTGCCATCGCGGCCTGGCCTTCGTCGGCCTGTTCGGCAATCGCCTCGACCGCTACGGCTTCGCTCGGAGCGCCGTCGTTCGAAACGTCGTCGCCTTCGTCCTCGTCGCCGCCATTGTCTTCACCGGCTTCGCCAGCCGTCAGTTCCGAACCATCCTCGGCGCGATTGCGACGGCCGCCCCGCTTGCCGCGACGGCGCCGCTTGCGGCGCTGCGATTCCTCGCTTTCGGCACGTGTCTCGGGCGTGGCTTCGGTGTTTTCATCACCTTCGCCACCCTCGTCGTCGCCGTCCTCATCCTCGTCGCCGGCTTCGCCTGTCGCTGATAGCGGCTGTTCGGCATTGCCGTTGCGGCCGCGGCGGCGCCTGCGGCGCTTGCGCTTGCGATTGCCGTCGGCTTCGCTTTCCGCGCGGGCCGCGACGGGCCGCTCGGAAACGGCCGGCTTTTCCTCGAGTTCCTCGTCTTCCTCCTCATCCACTTCGATGACGATGTCGTCGTCGTCATCCTCGGGAATGGCTGCGAAGTTGAAGAGGGTTTCAATCTTGACCGGGTTTTCCACCGGCTCGCCGCGATCGATCGCGAAATGTTGCGCGCCGACCGAGCCGTCCGCATCGATGATGATCGCAACGCCGAAGCGGCTCTCATAATCGATGATCGTCTGGCGCTTGTGGTTGAGCAGGTAGAGCGCGATGTCAGGCGTGGTGCGCACGGTGATGTTGTGCGTGGTGTTCTTGAGCAGATATTCCTCGATGCCGCGCAGGACATGCAGGGCGACGGAGGACTGCGAACGCACATGGCCGCTGCCGCCGCAATGCGAGCAGACCTGCGTCGTCGATTCGAGAACCGAAGCGCGGATGCGCTGGCGCGACATTTCGAGCAGGCCGAAATGCGAGATCCGGCCGACCTGGATGCGGGCACGGTCGTTCTTCAGGCATTCCTTCAGCTTCTTCTCGACGGCGCGGTTGTTGCGCTTCTCTTCCATGTCGATGAAGTCGATGACGATCAGGCCGGCAAGGTCGCGAAGGCGAAGCTGGCGGGCGACTTCGTCTGCAGCCTCCAGATTCGTCTGCAGCGCGGTGTCCTCGATCGAATGTTCGCGGGTCGAGCGGCCGGAGTTGACGTCGATCGAAACCAGCGCTTCGGTCTGGTTCATGATCAGATAGCCGCCGGACTTCAGCGTCACCTGCGGCTGCAGCATGCGGTCGAGCTGAGCCTCGATGCCGGAACGCGAAAAGATCGGATGGATGTCGCGATAGGGCTGAACCACCTTGGCATGGCTCGGCATCAGCATTTTCATGAAGTCTTTCGCTTCACGATAGCCTTCTTCGCCGGAAACGATGACTTCGCTGATATCCTTGTTGTAGAGGTCGCGGATCGAACGCTTGATCAGCGAGCCTTCCTCGTAGACGAGGCAGGGAGCGGTGGACGCCAGCGTCAGCGTGCGCACGTTCTCCCAAAGGCGCATCAGATATTCGAAGTCGCGCTTGACCTCCACCTTGGTGCGGTTGGCACCGGCGGTGCGAAGGATGACGCCCATGCCCTGCGGCACCTCGAGCAGGCGCGCGATTTCCTTCAGGCGCTTGCGGTCGGCAGGATTGGTGATCTTGCGGGAAATGCCGCCGCCGCGCGCCGTGTTCGGCATCAAAACCGAATAGCGGCCGGCGAGCGAGAGATAGGTGGTAAGGGCTGCACCCTTGTTGCCGCGCTCTTCCTTGGCGACCTGCACGAGCAGGATCTGGCGGCGCTTGATGACTTCCTGGATGCGGTACTGCTTGCGCGGCTTGCGCTGCACGCGGTCCGGCACTTCTTCCATCGCGTCTTCGGCGCCGACGGATTCGATGACTTCTTCTTCACCGTGATCGTCATCATCGTCGTCGTCATCGTGGCGACGCTTGCTGGTATCGACGTCCTCGGAGATCGAGTCGGTTTCCACCATCGCGGCCATCGCGCCGCCGGTCGAACCGTCATCCTCATTGTCGACGCTCGACGCGCCTTCGGCTTCGACGTCTGTGGGAACAGCGTCCTCGGTCGCGGTCGTTTCGGCAACCGGTTCGGCTGCCTTCTTGCGGCTGCGACGCGGCCTTGCCTTCTTGGCCGGCGCTTCCTCGGCGGCCTCGGGCGATGCCGCGGCCTCTACCGCTGCGGTCTCTTCCGTTACGGCAGCCGCTTCCGGCGCGATGCCGACATCCGGCTGATCCTGCTTGGAAAGATCGACCATCGGCGCGGTTTCGACATGCTCGACGTCTTCGTCGCGGCGATGCTCCTCGGCTTCGGCCCGAAGCAGCGCCTGACGGTCGGCAAGCGGTATCTGATAATAGTCGGGATGGATTTCGGCGAAGGCCAGGAAACCGTGCCGGTTGCCGCCGTAATCGACGAAGGCGGCTTGCAGCGAGGGTTCGACCCTCGTCACCTTTGCAAGATAGATGTTGCCGCGGATCTGCTTCTTGTGCTGGGACTCGAAGTCAAATTCTTCTATGCGGTTCCCGCGAACGACAACGACGCGCGTCTCTTCCTCGTGAGACGCATCGATAAGCATTTTGTCTGCCATGTAAGCTGTGCTCCTCGGCGTGGCCGCGAGAGCGCATTCCCGACTGCTGTTGAGACAGAAAGAATGCGGTCCACTGTAGCCGCGCCGGATAATGAAAGTCGCGCCTGATGCGAGGGGGAGGGCAGCAGCCAGACCGCAGCCGGAACCATTTCGGTCCGGGGCCTGTACACTTCAGATAAAACCTGCTGCGAAACCATCAACAACCAAGCGTGATCGACAAATACGAAGACCCGTTCGGGTCCGATGAGTTTGCTCCCTGAGAGCGTGGTGGCTGATCCACCAATGAATTCCGACAATAAGCCGGAAAATCAGGATCCAGTTCTAGGGATTAAGCGCATGAGACGGCGGACGATGACCGGTGTGGCGCCAGGTCCTGATCTGGCTGGCAGCCTTCGCGGCGACTCTATCCCGTCAACACTTTACCCTGAAATTCGTTGTATGTTTTCTGTGTCACAATAGCAAGGGAAAAGCCAAATGTGCCATAATATTGATGGATTTCGCAACGCATAGAAGCTGGGGATAAAGTGATCGCGATTCGGCAGGCTGCAGCGGGTGTTTCGTCACAGGGACGTTGGCCGCAGCCGCGTCGGGTCCATCGCAATACAGATAGGGTGTGGCGGTTTATTGTTTAAGAGGGCTCGGATCGCGGCGAAATCCGCAGCGCGGCGATCGACATTCGCAAGGCGGGTTCTGGCGGCGCTTCTGGTCGTTAGTCTGCTGCCGGCAGCTGCCAGCTCCGTCGAGGCCAAGGATCCGCTGCTTGCCTATGGCGCGCGCATCGTCGGCGACGACGCAAGGACCCGCATCGTCATCGATTTCGATCGCGAGCCGCGTTTCTCCGTCCACTATATCGCCAATCCGGAACGCATCGTCGTCGACTTGCCGGCGACCGCCTTCGGTTTTGCGGCGAAGGATCTTGCCGCCCGCGGCCTGTTCAAGGATATCCGCTACGGCAAGATGGACGAAGAGAGCGCCCGCATCGTGCTGACGACGACAGGGCCGGTGAAGCTGGCGCTTGCCAAGGTGCAGGCCGATGAGACGGGCAACGGCCATCGCCTCGTGCTCGATGCAGAGATGATCGACAAGAAGGCCTTTGCCGAACTGGTGAAGACGCAATCCTGGAGCGACCGGACTGAGGCGGCTCAGACGACGAGCGCCATTCCGGCACCGCAAAAGGCTGCGCCCGGCGATTTCGTCATCGCCGTCGACGCCGGCCATGGCGGCATCGACACCGGCGCGATCGGCGTCGACACCAAGACCGAGGAAAAGCAGGTGACGCTTGCCTTCGCGAAGGCCTTGACCGACCGGCTGAACAAGGAACCGGGCATCAAGGCTTTCCTGACGCGCGAAGATGACGAGTTCCTGTCGCTTTCGCAGCGTGTGCTGATCGCACGCCAGAATCATGCCGGCCTCTTCATTTCGCTGCATGCCGACACGCTGAAGCAGAAGGATATCCGCGGCGCGACCGTCTACACGATCTCCGACAAGGCATCCGACAAGCTCGCCGCCGACCTTGCTGAACGTGAAAACCTCTCCGATCAGATCGCCGGCAAGGAGACGGTCGCCGAGCCGCCGGAGGTTGCCGACATCCTGCTCGATCTGACGCGGCGCGAGACGCAGGCCTTCTCGATCTCGCTGGCCGAGAGTGTGCTGAATTCTTTCAAGGATCAGGTCGGCACCATCAACAATCCGCACCGTCATGCCGGCTTCCGCGTGCTGCAGGCGCCTGACGTGCCGTCGATCCTTCTCGAGATCGGCTTCCTCTCGAATGCCGAGGACGAGAAACTGCTGCTCGACGAGGCCTGGCGCGGCAAGATCGCCGGTCTCTTGACCGACGCAGTCAAGCGATACCGCGCCGCCGTCATGGCGAATGGCGGCTGACGGCGCCGCCTAAAGATCTGTAGCGGTTGCAGTACGGCGACATGCATGAAAACAAAGATTTAAGTGCGCCGCATGAATCAAATTCTGAGCAAGATACCTCAGATTGACGGCGGCGCCGGGCGTTGCTTGGATGTGACAGTTCTAATGAAACGCGGCCGCAGCCGTGAATGCGGCGCAGACAGCCCTATTTTGCTCACATTCACGCCGTTACTCCGGCTTATGTTTCGCAGCCTGAGGCGCGGAATTCGGCTTGTGGCGGTAGCGCTCATAGAGTAAGCCGCGCAACGTGCAAATTGCCTTGATCTGTGCAATCGTTGCGGCTGCGCCGATTGAAGATCGAAGAGACCGGTAGCTGAAATATGGTTAGACTTCTTGGATATTTCTTCGGAATGGCCTGCGTCCTGTTTCTGGTCGCGGCGGCGGGTATTGCCATCTATCTCGCCAATGTCGCGAAGGATCTCCCGGACTATGCCGTTCTGAACAGCTATGCGCCGCCGGTGACCACCCGCGTGCACGCCGGCAACGGCGCTCTGATGGCCGAATACGCCAAGGAAAAGCGTCTCTTCCTGCCGATCCAGGCTATTCCCGACCGCGTGAAGGCCGCTTTCCTGTCGGCCGAAGACAAGAATTTCTACAATCACCCGGGCGTTGATCTCACCGGTCTCGGCCGCGCAATCCTCGTCAACCTGCAGAATTTCGGTTCCGGCCGCCGCCCGGTCGGTGCCTCGACAATCACCCAGCAGGTGGCCAAGAATTTCCTTTTGAGCTCGGACCAGACGATCGACCGCAAGATCAAGGAAGCGATCCTCTCCTTCCGTATCGAGCAGGCCTACAGCAAAGACAAGATCCTCGAACTCTACCTGAACGAGATCTTTTTCGGCCTGAATTCCTATGGCATCGCCGGCGCAGCACTCACCTATTTCAACAAATCCGTCACCGAACTGACCGTCGCCGAAGCCGCCTATCTGGCATCGCTGCCGAAGGGTCCTGCCAATTACCATCCGTTCCGCCATCCGGAAGCTGCGCTCGAGCGTCGGAACTGGGTGATCGACCGGATGGTCGAGAACGGCTATGTCAGCCAGCCTGACGGCGAGGAAGCCAAGAAGCAGCCGCTCGGCGTCACCGCCCGCACCACCGGCCCCTCGCTCTTTGCTTCGGATTTTTTCGCCGAAGCCGTGCGCCGCCAACTGATCGACCAGTACGGCGAAAAGGTCCTTTATGAGGGCGGCCTTTCGGTGCGCACGTCGCTCGATCCGCAGATGCAGCTCGCTGCCCGCAAGGCGCTGCAGGACGGTCTGGTCACTTACGACGAGCGCCGCGGTTTCCACGGCCCGATCAAGCAGATCGATGCGAGCGGTGATTGGGGCAAAGCGCTTGCCGATATTCCCGCACTGTCCGATGTGCCGGAATGGCGGCTTGCCGTGGTACTCGCCGTATCCGACTCGAACGTCGACATCGGCCTACAGCCGGGCAAGGATGGAAGCGGCAAGGTTGAGGCCGATCGCCAGCGCGGCACGATCGACGCCAAGAACATGCAGTGGGCCTTCCGTTCGGCCGACGGCGCCCGCAAGACCACGAAATCGCCGGTCGGCGCCGTGTCCCCCGGTGACGTTGTCTATGTCGCAAAGCTCGGTGACGACGCGTCGACCTCCTATCGCCTGCAGCAGCCGCCGAAGGTGCAAGGTGGTCTGGTCGCCATGGATCCGAAGACCGGCCGCGTGCTCGCCATGGTCGGTGGCTTCTCCTACGCCCAGTCCGAGTTCAACCGCGCCACCCAGGCGATGCGTCAGCCGGGCTCCTCGTTCAAGCCTTTCGTCTACGCGGCGGCGATGGACAATGGTTATACGCCGGCTTCGGTCATCATGGACGCGCCGATCGAGATCGTCTCGGGCGGCCAGGTCTGGAGGCCGGAAAACTACGGCGGCGAATCCGGCGGCCCGTCGACGCTGCGTTCGGGCATCGAGCATTCGCGCAATCTGATGACGGTGCGCCTCGCCAACGATCTCGGCATGAACATCGTCGCCGAATATGCCGAGCGCTTCGGCATCTATGATCACATGCTGCCGGTTCTCTCCATGTCGCTCGGCGCCGGCGACACGACGGTGCTGCGCATGGTCTCGGCCTATTCGGTCATCGCCAATGGCGGCAAGCAGATCAAGCCGACATTGATCGACCGCATCCAGGACCGCTACGGCAAGACGATCTTCAAGCATGAGGAGCGTCTCTGCGAGGGCTGCAACGCCGGCGACTGGCAGAACCAGGAAGAGCCGAATATCGTCGACAATCGCGAAACCGTTCTCGACCCGATGACCGCCTACCAGATCACCTCGATGATGCAGGGCGTCATCCAGCGCGGCACCGCTGCCGGCAAGATCGATCTCGGCGGTCGCGACGTCGCCGGCAAGACCGGCACCACCAACGACGAGAAGGATGCCTGGTTCGTCGGCTTCACGCCGGATCTGGTCGCAGGCCTCTATATGGGCTTCGATACGCCGGCCCCGCTCGGCCGCGGCGGCACCGGCGGCGTCTTGTCCGCCCCGATCTTCAACGAATTCATGCAGGCTGCCGTCAAGGACACGCCGGAATCGAAGTTCGTCATTCCATCAGGCATGAACCTGATTTCGATCGACCGCAAGACCGGCATGGCGGCCGGCGACGGCGATCCGAACACCATCATCGAGGCCTTCAAGCCCGGCACCGGCCCGGCCGACAGCTTCTCCGTGATCGGCATGGACAGCACCATGGCGCCGGAGGAAATCCTGAAGACTTCGCCGCAGGCGAACCAGGCCGTCCAGACCGGCACGCCCGGCCTGTTCTGACCGAGGGCCTGAATTTTATACGCCCGCTGCGGCCCTTTACATCCGCGGCGGGCGTCTCTATGTCACCAGCACCTGAAGAAGACCGAGACAGAGAAGCAGGAAAATGCGAGCGGAAATCGAAAACGTGGTCGATGAAACCAAGCAGGCTATCACCCTGCTGAGGAGGCATCTTTGACTGGGACCAGGCGATAAGACGGCTGGACTGGTTGAACAACAAGGCAGAGGATCCGAACCTCTGGAACGACGCTTCCGAAGCGCAGAAGCTGATGCGCGAACGCCAGCAGCTCGATGACGGCATCAACGGCGTCAAGCAGCTCGAACAGCAGCTGAACGACAATATCGAGCTGATCGAGCTTGGTGAGGAAGAGGGCGACCAGAGCGTCGTCAAGGAAGCCGAAGACACGCTGAAGGCCTTGAAGGCCGAGGCCGCGCGCCGCCAGGTGGAAGCCATGCTCTCCGGCGAAGCCGATGGCAACGACACCTATCTCGAAGTCCATTCCGGCGCCGGCGGCACCGAAAGCCAGGACTGGGCGAACATGCTTTTGCGCATGTACACCCGCTGGGCCGAACGCCAGCGCTTCAAGGTCGAGCTTCTCGAAGTCCATGATGGCGAAGAGGCGGGCATCAAGTCCGCGACACTGCTCGTCAAGGGTCATAATGCCTATGGCTGGCTGAAGACGGAATCGGGCGTACACCGGCTGGTGCGCATCTCGCCCTACGACAGCAATGCGCGCCGCCACACCTCCTTCTCGTCGATCTGGGTCTATCCGGTTGTCGACGACTCGATCCAGATCGAGATCAACGAAAGCGACTGCCGCATCGATACCTATCGTTCGTCGGGCGCCGGCGGCCAGCACGTCAACACCACCGACTCGGCCGTGCGCATCACGCATATCCCGACGGGCATCGTCGTGCAGTGCCAGCAGGAGCGCTCGCAGCACAAGAACCGCGCCAAGGCCTGGGACATGCTGCGTGCCCGCATGTATGAAGCCGAATTGAAGAAGCGTGAGGACGCCGCCAGTGCCGAAGCCGCTTCCAAGACGGAGATCGGCTGGGGCCACCAGATCCGCTCCTACGTGTTGCAGCCCTATCAGATGGTCAAGGACCTGCGCACCGGCGTCGCCAGCAGCGCGCCGGACGACGTTCTCGACGGCGACCTGAACGAGTTCATGGAAGCAGCACTTGCCCATCGCATCAGCGGCGCCGCCGATGCGGTCGTCGAGGATGTCGACTGATCGGATTGACGATAGATTGAAGTAACAAAGCCCCGGAGACGGGGCTTTTTTGTTTTGGAAGGCTGGCAAGTCCGGCGCGCTTCAGCGGCTCGATCGTCGAGGCGATCATAGCTCTGGTTCGGCGTAAGAACTTATCGTTTCACCTCGAGACGATGGCGGAAGGTCCGCTGAGCCGCCCTCGCATTTATATGTTCGACACTGACTTGACATTTGTCGAGTCGATGTCGAATAATGTCATTGTCGATATCGGGGCTGGAGATCACCGATGTCGATCGGCTCCCGCCAATCGGTTGCCGGTGCATGTGTGGAGGAGAAAAGGGTGGAGCTTTTGCTGGATGTGGAAGGGCTGAAGAAGTCCTTTGGTGGTGTCGCGGCATTGCGCGACGGCCGCTTCGAACTTCGCGCCGGCTCGGTCCACGCACTTTGCGGCGGCAACGGCGCAGGCAAGTCGACCTTTCTCAAGATCCTCATGGGTATCCATAATCGCGATGCTGGCTCGATCCGCCGTCGTGGCAAGGACGTAGACTTTGCCAGCCCCGCCGACGCGCTCGCCTCCGGCATTGCCATCATCGAGCAGGAGTTGAGCCCGGTTCCGCACATGACGGTAGCGGAAAACATCTATCTCGGCCGCGAGCCCTCGACACGTTTCGGCGGTATCGATTTCCGGACGATGAACCGCTCCGCCCAAGGGCTTCTCGACGATCTCGAATTCGATATCCGCGCCACCCAGTACATGATGAACCTCTCCGTTGCGCAGATGCAGCTCGTCGAGATCGCCAAGGCGCTAAGCCACGATGCCGAGGTCATCTTCATGGACGAGCCAACCTCGGCAATCGGTGAGAAAGAGGCTCAGCAGCTCTTCGCGGCCATCCGGCGCCTGAAGGGGCAGGGACGCGGCATCGTCTATGTCTCGCACCGGCTTTCGGAAATCTTCCAGATCGCCGATTCCTATACCGTGTTTCGCGACGGTGCCTATGTCGGCAGCGGAGACCTCAAGCAGATCAGCCGTCCTGATCTCATCCGGATGATCGTTGGCCGGGAACTGGCCGAGGAATATGTCAAGACCAATACGCCGACATCCGAAACCGGCCTCGAGGTTACGGCGCTGAGTTGCCCGAACAAGATCGAGGACATTTCCTTCTCCGCCCGCAAGGGCGAGATCTTCGGCATCTACGGGCTGATGGGCTCGGGCCGAACCGAGATCTTCAATTGCCTTTTTGGCCTCGAAAAATCCTCCGACGGCAGGATCGTCGTCGATGGTGCCCGCATCTCCGTGTCGAAGCCGGCGGATGCGATGGCAAATGGCCTGGCGCTGGTGACGGAGGATCGCAAGCTGACGGGCCTCAATCTCTCCGACTCCGTTCGCGCCAACATCTGTATGGCAAGCTTACCGGAGATGAGCCCTTCCTTTGCCATGAGCCGCCGTCGCGAGGCCGAGGCCAGTCGTCGGATCCAGGCGCAATTTCAGATCAAGGCCGCCCGTGACACCATGCCGATCTCGGGCCTGTCAGGCGGCAATCAGCAGAAAGTGGTGCTCGGAAAATGGTTCCTGCGCAATCCGAAGGTGCTGCTCCTCGATGAGCCGACACGTGGCGTCGATGTCGGCGCCAAGCGCGAAATCTACCGCATCATCTGTGATTTTGCCGCGGCCGGCGGAACGGTCGTGATGATCTCATCGGAAATCGACGAAGTTCTGGGCATGTCGGACCGTATCATGGTGATGCGCGCCGGTAGGAGCGCGGGAATTTACAGCCGGGAGGAAACGGATGCCCAATCACTCGTCCACCTATCGACCTGATCAGGATCAGGTCATCCTTACGGCGCCAGAGGAGCGAGCAAGAGTGTCAGAGAGCGATGATAGCAATGCCGGCGGCTGGTTCAGTTCGGATCGGCGGCGGCTGTTGATACAGGAATACGGTATCTTTCTCGCTTTTCTGCTTCTCGTGGTGGTCCTTTCGTTCTCGAACGAGTTCTTCCTGACCGGCGGCAATATTTCCAATGTGCTCCTGCAGACTTCGATCAACGGCGTGCTTGCCATCGGCATGACCTTCGTGATCCTGACGCGCGGCATCGATCTTTCGGTCGGCTCCGTCGTGGCGCTTGCCGGCATTGTCAGCGCCAGCTTCTCGACGACCTCCGCTACGGCGGCGATCGCCGGTGCGCCCTATCCGGTGGCCATCGGACTTGCGGTCGGCATCCTGGTTGGCGTTGCCTGCGGCGCGATTTCAGGGGCGATCGTCTCGCGATTTTCCGTTCCGGCCTTCGTCGCCACTCTTGGCATGCTTTCGGCCGCGCGCGGCTTGACGCTGATCTATGGCGGCGGTCGCCCCGTTCCCGCGCTGACGCCGGCCTTCCGGTGGATCGGCACCGGCGACGTCTTCGGCATTCCGGCCCCCGTCATCATTCTCGCCGTCGTTTTCGCGGCTTCGTGGTGGATACTCAGCCGGACGCGCTTCGGCCGCTACATCTATGCCGTCGGAGGCAATCCGCATGCGGCAAAGACCTCCGGTATCGACATCGGCCGCATTCGTTTCACTGTCTATGTCATTTCCGGCGGTCTTGCCGGTCTTGCCGGCATGCTGCTCAGCGCCCGGACGGGATCGGCCCTGCCGCAGGCGGGCATTGCCTATGAGCTGGACGCGATTGCGGCGGTCGTCATCGGCGGCACTAGTCTGTCGGGTGGTGTCGGCCGGGTGACGGGCACGCTGATCGGTGCGCTCATCATCGGCGTCATGAACAACGGCCTCGATCTGATGGGGATCCAATCCTACTACCAGCAGGTCCTGAAAGGTGCCCTGATCGTCGGCGCTGTGATGCTCGACCAGAAGCGAACTTACGGGGCCTGAGCCCCATCGGAAACCGTGCCGGCCCTTGCCGGCCTGTTGCAGAGGCGAGCCATGTCGGCCGCTAAAACTTAAAGTGGAGGAGATTGAGATGAGAAAGCTTATGATTGCGCTCGCTTCGGCGACTGCTTTGCTGGCCTCGTCGGCCGTGGCCCAGGAAAAGATCAAGATCGGGGCAGCCCCTTACGGCCTCAATGCGGAGTTCATGCAGATCTGGGCGGCGGCGATGCAGGAGCACCCGGCCGTCAAGAGCGGGGAGGTCGAGCTGACTGTTTTCGACGGTCGCTATGACGCGTTGGTTCAGCAGGATCAGTTCAAGACGATGGTCACGCAGAAATACAATGCGATCATCTTTGCACCGATCGACGTCGATGCAGGCGCAGCAGCCGTACAGTCGGCGGTGGATGCCGGCATTCCGGTGATCGGTTCGAACACCCGCGTCAATTCCGACCTGCTGACCTCCTATGTCGGTTCCGACGATACCATCTCGGGCTACATGGAAGCCAAGACCGTCCTCGACAAGCTCGGCTGCAAGGGCAATGTCGTCATCCTCGAAGGCCCGGTCGGTCAGTCCGCACAGATCTCGCGCCTGGAAGGCAATAAGAAGGCGCTCGCCGAATGCCCTGACGTGAAGGTCCTCGAAGACCAGACGGCGAACTGGTCACGTGCCGAAGCGCAGACGCTGATGGAGAACTGGCTGACCGCGCATCCGAAACAGATCAACGGCGTGATCGGCCAGAACGACGAGATGGCGCTCGGCGCCATCGAGGCGATCAAGGCTGCGGGGCTCGACGAGAAGAGCTTTGCGATCGCGGGCATCGACGGCATCACCGACGCTCTTCGCGCCGTCAAGGCCGGCGAGATGACGTCGATCCTGCAGGACGCACGTGCACAGGCTCAGGGCGCTCTCGACCTGGCCATCTTCCACGCCAAGAAGGGCGACTACAAGCCGCAGTCCGATATCTGGGCGACCTACAAGGATATGCCGTGGAACGACGGCAAGGACAAGAACTACAATGTGCCGTGGACGCCGGTGACGGCCGACAATGTCGACAAGCTGCTCGCAACACGTAAATAATCCATTGTGTGGGGCGGGTGCGCCCGCCCCATTTCTCAGACAAGCCGGGAAAAGATCCATGACCGATTCAAAACAGATTGATCTGAATTTTTCGCTGGGCGGCAAGGTCGCCCTGGTAACGGGCGGCGCCTCCGGCATCGGCGATGCCATCGCATCGGCATTTGCCGCCAAGGGCGCGGTCGTCGGCGTGATCGACATCAATGAAACGGTCGCGAAATCCAAGGCCGACGCCCTCGGAAATGGCGCGAAATCCTTCGTCTGCGACGTTTCCAACCCGCAATCGGTGGAAGCCGTCATCGCTGCGGCGCAGGCGGCCTTTGCCCATATCGATATCGTCGTCAACAGCGCCGGTGTCGCCATGCTCGCCCCCGCCGAGGATCTCACCCTGGAGGCCTGGGACAGAACCATAGACATCAATCTCAAGGGAACGTTCCTCGTCTGTCAGGCTGTAGGCCGGGTCATGCTCAAGGCGGGCAGCGGCGGCAGGATCATCAATATCGCCTCGCAGGCCGGCACGGTCGCCATCGATCAGCACGTGGCCTATTGCGCCTCCAAATTCGGCGTCATCGGTCTTTCCAAGACGCTCGCCGCCGAGTGGGGAAAACACGGCATAACCGTCAATACGATTTCGCCGACGGTGGTTCTGACCGATCTCGGAAGAAAGGCCTGGGATAACCTGCGCGGAGAGGAGCTGAAGAAGCGCATCCCGACGGGACGCTTCGCCTATCCCGAGGAGATCGCTGCGGCGGCGGTGTTTCTGGCATCGAGCGGCGCCGAGATGATCAACGGCGCGGATCTTCTGATCGATGGCGGCTATACCATTGTCTGACACGCGGAAAACAGGAGGAACCATGCAGCGGTTTATCAACAATCCGGACGAGGTCGTCGAGGATACGGTCAAGGGCTTCGTCAAGGCGCATACCGATATGGTCAGGCTCGGCAACGGCAATCCGCGCGTCATCGTTGCGCGCCATGCGCCCGTCGCGGGCAAGGTCGGCGTCATCACCGGCGGTGGTTCCGGCCATGAGCCCGCCTTTATCGGCTATACCGGACGCAACATGCTGGATGCCGTCGCGGTGGGTGAGCTGTTTTCGTCGCCGACGGCCAAGAGTTTTCTCGATGCCGCGCGCGAGGCCAATGGCGGCAACGGCGTCGTCTGCCTCTACGGCAATTATGCCGGTGACAACATGAACGTGAAGATGGCGATCAAGCTTGCCGCCAAGGAGGGCATCACGATCGCGACCGTCGTCGCCAATGACGATGTATGTTCGGCCGGACCGGACGAGCGCGAGAAGCGACGTGGCGTCGCCGGCGAGATATTCATGTGGAAATGCGCAGGCGCCAAAGCGGAGCAGGGGGCGAGCCTCGAGGAAGTGCAGGCGACAGCGCAAAGGGCGATCGACAATTGCCGCTCCATCGGCATCGGCCTCGGTCCCTGCACGCTGCCCGCCGTTGGGCATCCCAACTTCCAGATTGCGCCGGGCACGATGGAAGTCGGCATTGGCCATCACGGCGAGCCGGGGGTCCGGGTCGAGCCGTTGAAGCCTGCCGCCGAGGTCGCACGCGAAATGGCCAGGATCGTTCTGGACGATCACGGCCTGGCATCGGGAACCGAAGTGGCCGTCATCGTCTCCGGCCTCGGCGCGACGCCCTTGAACGAGCTTTATATCCTTCACGACACGATCGAAACCGAGATTACCGGGCGCGGACTGAAAATCTACAAGACCTATATCGGTAATTACTTCACCTCGTTGGAAATGGTCGGTGCGACGCTGACCGTCATGGCGCTTGACGACGAGTTGAAGACGCTACTCGACGTCGATGTCCACTGCCCGGCAATGCCTTGATGGGAGACCAAGCGAATGCAGCAATTTGACAACGCTTCCTCAGGCGACATCGTTTTCTCGCTCGCGGATCGGATCATCGAGAATCGCGCTTATCTCAGCGAGATTGACGGCAAGATCGGCGATGGCGATCATGGGGTTAACATGGCCAAGGGATTTGGCATGGCAGCCGAACGGATCAAGGGCGCAGACATGTCGCTCGCCGAAGCTCTCGACACGCTCGGCACGGTGCTGATGACGGAAATCGGCGGGTCCATGGGGCCGCTCTACGGCGTCATGTTCATTCAGTTCGCTGAAACGATCGAAAAGGCTGCGCAGATCGATGCGGGGATGTTCAGCGCAATGCTGCACAATGGTCTTGAAGGTATTCAGGCGATCGGGTCCGCAAAAGTGGGCGACAAGACCCTTCTCGATGCGCTCGTGCCCGCCATAGAGGCGTTCGATCTGGCCAATAGCGACGGAAAGTCGTTTGCGGAATCGCTGAATGTTCTCGTCGCAGCGGCGGAGGCCGGCCGGGACAGCACCCGCGATCTGGTGGCAAGGATCGGCCGGGCAAGCAGGCTCGGCGAACGTTCGCTTGGCGTTCTGGATGCTGGCGCCACTTCCTGCGCGCTGATCCTCCAGTCGCTCGCGCTTGGCGTAGAGGCAAGGCTTCGGCCATCCGCATAAAAACAGCGGGTTTTGGTGAGAGCCCCGTGATCCTCCCGAGTATCACCTTTCCGGCTGCGTTGGCGGCCGGAAATCATTGTGCGGAGAATGTTGAAAACCGGAGCCTTTGCGCTCATCTTCGCGGGCGATTTGAACATCGCAGGGAAACCAGGAAGCATGACCGTCAAGACATCATCAGCGCGGAAGAACGGTAGCGTGCGAAACAGCGCTGACGATGCGTCGGAACCCATCCCGCTGCGGTTTGGCGATGATCCCTATGTCTGGGCCTGCTGGCTCTATTATGAGGACGGCATGACGCAGGGCGACATTGCCGATACCATGGGAATTTCGCGGGCAACGGTGAACAGCTATCTCGCCGATGCGCGCGCCCGCGGAATCGTCAATATCTCCATCGAGCCGGCGCGCCTGAGTTCGCTGACGATTGCTCAGGAGTTGAAACGGCATTTCGGTCTGCAGGACTGTCTCGTCGTTCCGAGCGACGACAATACCCGCCCGCTCATCGACCGTCTCGGGCGCGCAGGCGCTCAAGCGCTGCAGAGGCTTGTGAAATCCGGTGATACGCTGGCCGTCGTCTGGGGCCGCACGGTCATGGCGGTCGGTGAGCAGACCTCGATAAGTGGCCTGCAGGACGTCACCGTGGTCCAGGCAACCGGCGGAACCAGTGCGACATTCGCCTATACACCCGAACTTTGCGCAGCCGCCTTTGCCGATGCCGTGGACGCGCGGCTGATCAATATCGCAGCTCCGGCAATCGTATCCGCTCCCGATGTCCGCAATATCCTGTTGCGCGAGCCATTGATCGAAAGTCAGTTCGAGGCGCTTTCACACGCCAACAAGGTGATTTTCGGTATCGCCTCCATGCGCCCCAATTCGACCATCCATACCAGCGGATTCTTCGAATCGGTATCGTTGCAGCAATATCTGGCAAAGGATGCCGCAGGCATCGTCGCCGGACGTTTCATCGACGGGCAGGGCCGCCCGGTCGCGGGGCCGCTTGACGACCGCACGATCGGAATATCACTCGACATGCTGAAGAAGATCGGTCTGCGTATCGCTGTCGCCGGCGGTTTCGACAAGGTGCCGGCAATCCTCGCAGCCCTTCGCGGCGGCTATGTCAACGTGCTGATCACCGACGCCGCGACGGGTCGCGGCATCCTGCATGCGGACGGTGTGACGGAGGTCGACCAGAAGCTTTTACAGCGCCCGAGGGTCGAAATTGGCACGCCGCCGTCAGCGACCGGTTTTCGCACTCACATCAAGAAATTTCTGAACAACCCCGACGAGGTCGTCGAGGAAATGCTCTATGGCGCAGTGAAGGCGCACGCTGCCTATCTCGCGCCGGTCGACAGTTCTCGCCGTGCGCTCGTTGCCCGGACGGGACCGCGCGCCGGCAAGGTCGGTCTTGTGATCGGCGGCGGCACGGGACACGAGCCTGCGTTCTTCGGCTATGTCGGGAAGGGGCTTGCCGATGCCGTTGCTGTCGGCAATATCTTCTCGTCTCCGCCTCCCGGCCCGATCCTTCAATGCACCAGGGCGGCGTCCGGCGGAGAGGGTGTGCTTTTCGTCTACGGCAACTATGCCGGCGACGTCATGAATTTCGAGATGGCAGCCGAGATGGCGGCGGAGGAAAACATCGCGGTCCGTACGGTCGTGACGACGGACGACATCGCCTCATCGCCGCTGGAAGACAGGGAGGGCCGGCGCGGCGTCGCCGGCAATTTCTTCATCTTCAAGGTCGCCGGAGCGGCCTGCGACCGCGGGCTGTCGCTTGCCGCCTGCGAAACGGCGACGCGCAAGGCCAACGCACGGACATTTACGATGGGCGTTGCATTGGAACCGTGCTCGCTTCCCCAGACCCGTCGCCACAACTTTGAAATTGGCCCCGACGACATCGAGATCGGCATGGGCATCCATGGTGAACCCGGCGTCATTCGCGAAAAGATGATGACCGCCGATGAAATCACCGATCGGGTGATGGATCGCATATTCGCGGAAATGAAGCCGGCATCGGGCGACCGCGTCGCAGTATTGGTCAATTCCTTCGGCGCAACGCCGCTGATGGAGCTCTATATTCTCTTCCGACGTGTCGAGCAGCGGCTGAGTGCGAAAGGCATCGCGATAGAGGCGAATTGGGTGGGACACTATTGCACCTCGCTCGACATGGTCGGTGCATCCATATCGATCTTGCACCTCGATCAGGAATTGACGGAGTTGTTGCATCATCCTTGCGATACCGCGTTCCTGCGGGTCGCGAACTGAAGGTATAAGCGATGCGCCCGGCTGACACGGGCCGCATCCTGCTCGAACTGGGAGGATCATGATGTCGGAAAGCGCGGCGCGCCACCTTAGCAGGATGTTTCATCGCATCTCCGTTGCGATCACGGCGGAGAAGGACCGTCTCTCGGATCTGGACGGGGCTATCGGCGACGCCGATCATGGAATCACCATGGTGCTCGGCTTCACGGCGGTGAACGGGGAACTCGCAAAACTCGACCTCGATCACATGCTTCCATCAGAGGTGTTCACGTCGGCGGCGACAGCCTTTCTGAATGCCGTCGGTGCATCCACGGGACCGCTTTACGCCACGGCATTTCGCAGGGCTGCCCAGGTCCTGAAAGAGGACCAACACCTTTCAACCGCCGATCAGGCGGCGATCGTCGAGGCGATGACGGCCGGCATCAGGGAGCGTGGAAAGGGCCAGCGCGGCGACAAGACGATGCTCGATGCCTGGATCCCCGCGACCGAAGCCGCCGTCACTGCGCGGGCGCGGGCGGCCGGAAGCCTCGAAATGTGGACCAGCATATTGGAGGCGGCCGAAACCGGTGCGAATTCGACCCGTTCCATGGTTGCAACTCGGGGAAGAGCGGCCCGGCTCGGCGAGAGGTCGCTCGGACATATCGATCCAGGCGCGGCCTCGGCAGTCATCATCCTTCGCGCGATGAAGGAAACCTTCGCCGGTGACACTGTGAAAGAGCAGGATCGGTGACAGCATTTGCATGCAGGGTCATCTGCGCGGAGCAAATGCGTCTTACCGCCGGGGGCTCCTCAATTCGTCGTCTTTTCCGCGATGATGCCGCTGTCTTGAAACAGCGCTGCCGACAGATCGGCAATCTCTTCATGAACGGCTGCGCGCTCGATGCCCGGGGGATCGGTAAAGAGTTCTGCCGCAAAGGCAAGGCCGAGCGCCGTGCCCTCTGGCACGAAGACATAATGCCCAAGGCCGCCGCCGAAGATTTTAAGGACGCTGCGCCGCAGCCGCGCATGTAGCCACGACGAACATTCTTCGGCCGGTGCTGCCTTGTCGGCATCACCGACCAGGATAAGGGCGGGCGCATCGACAGCGTTCAGGCTTTCCTCGCTGAAACCGAGAACGGACCGACCCGGCGCGCAGATGAGGGCGGCCCTGATTCTGTCATCTCGGAAGGACTTCGACATCCGGGACCACGAATCGCGAAACACATCGCTGGTGCGCAGCAATGCCGGGATATGATCGGCAAGGTCGGGAAATTCTCTCGGTCCGCGCGCGCCACCCGGCTTCATCCTCGATGGTTCGAACTGCGAGAACTGGGCGATAGCGCCAAGCAGCAGCATCACGCCATAGGCTCCGGCCGAAAATCCGGCTGCGAAGACACTGTTCGTATCGATATGGCCTGAGAGATCGCTGAGCCACGCACCCCGGTGGTCGAGCATGTAGCTGAGATCAGGCGCCCGCTCCCAGAGGCAGGCAAAGCCTTCAGCACGATAGGGCTCGATGCCGGTATTGCCGTGATGGCTGACGCCGAGCGCGGCAAATCCGCGATCGACCAGGCGTCGCGCCAGCCACTCCAGTCCGGCCGCGGATCCGCCGGTGCCATGCGACAACAGGACGAGGGGATAGGGTCCGGCCTCTGGCCGGATGGGTGCATGACGGGCGACGGCGGCCTTCTGGAACCAGCTTCTTTCCGGCACGTCGCTTTGCGCATCATCGGCGGCCGGGTACCAGAGGGACCAGTTGATGGGTCTGGAGCCGGTTGCGTCCCAGTTCGACCTTTTCCCGTCGTAGAGGACGCCGTCGCGAAAGCCCAGTTTCATCTCTTGGATGCCCCTGTGAACAATTCCCAGCCGTTCAATTCGTCGCCTTCTCGACGGTGATGTCGCCGAATTCGTCGATCAGCACGGTCCAGCCATCCGGCTCCGCGGCAGGGTCAGTCTTCAGATAGACCGTGGCGAAGAGCCCCGGTTCCTTGATGATGCCGTTCGAATTCTCGGGGCGTATATCGGTAACGTAAGGCTTCAGGTCGCTGAACTCCTGCAGCTCGATGGTCGAGGCGATCGCCGGGCCGGTCTCGGCCTGGGCAATCTGCTGCAGATAGACCTTCGAAGTCCTGTCCGGCTGGCGGACCGCAAAGAGCTTGTAGTAGCCGTGGCGCTGCGCGGCCTTTCCCTCGGGGTTGGCGACGCTCTCGGCGCCCGTCGGCACCCGCTCGACATCAGGTGCATTGCCGTCGTCTTCCCAGTAGCCGGTGCTGGTCGCGAAAATCACCGATGCCGGCAGGATGGCATCCTGCGCCGGCGCGGCCTCGGCTGTGACGCTCCATCCAGCAAGCAGGAGGCTGGTCATCAATATCCGTCGCATTGCCATCGTCTCAATCCTTGAACTGCTCGGCGAGAATACGATCGGACCAGGAGCGGTCGGGATCAGAAAGGATGCGCGCCGTCACATGCTCCGACTGGGCGATGCGGATATGCAGCACCGACTTGACCTCGGTATTGTCGGCCACCGCATTCACCGGCCGCTTCTCCGGCTCGAGAATGTCGATATCGACGGTCACCTTGTTCGGCAGCAGAGCGCCCCTCCAGCGCCGCGGCCTGAAAGCGCTGACCGGCGTCATGGCGAGCAGCGGCGCCTCGAGCGGCAGGATCGGGCCATGGGCGGAAAGATTATAAGCCGTCGATCCGGCAGGTGTCGCCACCATCAGCCCGTCGCAGATCAGTTCTTCCAGACGCACGCGCCCGTCCACCATGACCCTCAGATTCGCGGCTTGATAGGACTGGCGAAAAAGATAGACTTCGTTGATGGCGAGCGCTGTCGAGTTGGTGCCATCGGCGTTTGCCGTCGTCATCTGCAATGGCCGGAAGACGTTTTCGACGGCGACGCAGATTCGCTCCTGAAGCCGGTCTGTACGATAGTCGTTCATCAGGAAGCCGACCGAGCCGCGATTCATGCCGTAAACCAGCTTGCCGGAGTTCATGGTGTTGTGCAGCGTCTGCAGCATGAAACCGTCGCCACCGAGCGCGACGATGACGTCGGCTTCGTCAGCCGGTACGTCACCATAGAGGCCAATCAACTCCTCACGCGCGGCAAGCGCCTCCGTCGTCGGTGAGGCGAGAAAGGAAAGCGTCTGAAATGAACGGCCCATGCAATGCCCTTTTTGATGCTGCCCTAGCTAAAGGATAAAGGCCTTGCGCGACAAGGACGTTTTCTATCGCCAAGCGTTTTGAGCTGCAGCCGACCAGTCCACGCAGACACGGATTTCCCCTTTACAGAATCATAGAATCTGCTAGTTGGGCAATTATTGCCCTTGTAGCTCAGTTGGTAGAGCACCTGATTTGTAATCAGGGGGTCCCGGGTTCGAACCCTGGCGGGGGCACCAGCCTACGCTCCGTGAGCTTCGGCTCGGCGAGCCGAAGAGAGCAGCTAAGCGGAGGCTGTCGCGTCGTAGTTCCGTCAGGAACGAAGGCGGACTGGTTCCAGAATGCTCTGGTTGGCTGCACCATCTTTCCCCTACGATACCGCCTTCTAAACCGTAGCCTGGGTTCGACGTTGCTTCGATCGATCGCACCAGCAGACTTTTCAGACAGCACGTATCGTTTGATGAACCGCGCGTGAAGGGCTGCTTCACCGCCAATTCAGCCGCGTCCGCTTATCTTCGCCTCATCATCAACGAGGAAACAGCCATGAAGCTCGCACATCTCTTTCTCGCCGCAACCATTTCCGTCGGTGCGGCTTTCGCGTCTGTGGCACCGGCCGCCGCCATGCCGGCCGAGCGGCCGACGGTGTCGACGCAGGGCGATATCGTTCAAATTCGTGATGGCTGGCGAGGTGATCGCGACCGTGATGACCGTGGCTGGCGAGGCGATCGCGGCCGTGACAACCGTGGCTGGCGCGATGGGCGCGATTGGCGCCGATCCGACTGGCGCGATGATCGCCGTCACTCGCGGCGGTGGCGTGCCGAGCGTTGGCAGGAGCGTCGCGACTGGCGCCATCGCGATCGCGGTATGCCGTTCTGGCTCTACCGCAGCTGACAATAATGGCCCGGTTCACCCGGGCCATTATTTTAATGAGTGACGGGTTCGTTGACGCTCGCCTCTATCCTGTCGCCATTGCCGGTCTGTCCAGCGCCGGAGGGCGACATGATCGCGATGCTGAGCACGGAGACAATCATGAAGGCGACGACGGCGATCATTATACGCATAGGCGTTCAATCCTCGTTCGATTCCGGGATTAACGCATGATCGCCGTCCGCGTTCCTGCCAGTATTATTGTACCTGTCCCGGCGTCGCGGGGCCGGGCGCCGTCGGCGACAGGGGATCGGGCTGGTGGATGGGGTGCGATGTGTCCACCCAGATGATGCTGATGATAATCACGACGAAGACCGCGATGAAGAGGATACCGAAAATCAGCGGTCGAATGGCCATGATAGGGATCGTTCCTTCTTGCTTCTGAGCTGGTCGCTACAACCGGACATCGCCCGATCATAGTGCCCCGGGGCGTCATTCCAAGGCAAAAGTGGATTTTTCCGTCATCGGAGCCTGGCTGCGGGTTAGCGGCGGACGAGCGAAAGCGGCTTACCACCTTCCTCCTTCGACTTATCGAAATTGCCGTCGGCGCGCATGTCGAAGCCAAGCGACGAACCGTCACGGCCCATCAGCGTCAGCCCGAAACCCTCGATATGCCAGACTGCGAGCTTCAGTCTGGCGACATTGGCAGCGCAATCTTCGGAAAGTGACAGCAGCGCGTTGCCGTCCGCATCGACATCGCCGTTGAGCGTCACGCCGCAGAGCCTTTCGCCGTCCGGTCTTTGCATCGTCCATGTCCCGGCAAGGCTGCTGACGGTCGGCAGGCGATCGACGCCGTCAGGGGCCGCGATCAGCAACAGCGCCGCACCATCCTCCGTCTTCATCGGCGAACCTTCGTTCTCGACGAAGCGAGCGAGCACCTTGCGCGTCGCATCGATCAGGATGACGCCGCCATTGCCGTCGAAATTCCAGGAATAGGCTTCGGCAAGTGCCGGCAGCGGCTTGATGCAGGAGTCCTGACCGGAGAGCGAATAGCCGCCGATCGCTTCGCCGGTTTCCAGCGTCAGCCGGCATCCGGCTCCTCCGTCTTCCGCGGCAACGAGATATGTCCCGGCCTGCGCTTTGAGAATATCGGGATCGATATCCTGCCCGTATGCGAAACCGCAGACGAGGAGTGCTGCCGCCGAAGCCGCGAGCCTGGGGATGAAACGGATCATGACAATTCCCCTTTGTCGCGACGACAGCGCTGCGCGTCTTTTCAGACGCGCATAGGACTCTGTAGCACTTTGAATGACTGCCTGCGGGCCACCCTATGCCTTCAGGTGGAGCCGCGCCGCATAAAGCGCGATTGCCGCTGCGTTCGAGACGTTGAGCGATTTGATCGCGCCCGGCATGTCGAGACGGGCAAGTGCGTTGACGGTTTCCCGCGTCTTCTGCCGAAGTCCCTTGCCCTCGGAGCCGAGCACCAGCGCCACCTTCTCGCCCGAGAAGGTGCCTTCGAGTGGCGCCGGCCCTTCCGAATCGAGACCGATGGTGGAGAAACCGAGCTTGTGCAATTCACCGAGCGCATCGGCGAGATTGGTCACCTGTATATAAGGTATCAGTTCCAGCGCGCCGGAGGCGGACTTGGCGAGCACGCCCGATTCGGTCGGGCTATGTCTCTGGGTGGTGATGACCGCACCCGCATTGAAGGCGACGGCCGAGCGCATGATCGCGCCGACATTGTGCGGATCGGTCACCTGATCGAGGACGAGCAGGAGAGGGCTTTCCTTCAGCGCTTCGAGCCGGCGGACCGGAAGCGGCCGTGTTTCCAGCATGACGCCCTGATGGATCGCCTCGGGGCCGAGCACCTTGTCGATCTCCTGCGGCGAGACGATCTCGAAGGGCATGCCGAGCGCTTCGACGTCGACTTCGAGGCGCGCCAGTGCGTTCTGCGTTACGAACAGCTTGATCTTCTTGCGCTCGGGATTGTCGAGCGCTGCACGCACCGTATGCAGGCCATAGAGATGCACCTGGTCGGGCGCAAGCGCCGGCGGCTTCCAGTCGTCACCGCCGCGCTTTCGCTTCTGCGGTTGAGGCGTCGGAATCTCCCCGCGTTCGCGCTTGGCGTCACGGTGGGCGCGCCGCAGAGTGGCGTAATGCGTATCCTTGGCGGATGGGTCTGTCGCGGTCTTGCCGCCGGATTTGTTGTCTTTGCTCATGCAGCTTTATAGCCATGGCGCTCGCTGCCGCATAGGCTTTCTTTCATATGCCGGCTTTCGGCGGCGAATGAAGTTTTTCGTGTTTTTTCCGTTGTCATCGTGTTGACAGACTGAAATGCTCCGGTCATATACGCGGCGCAGACGACGGGCGGCAACGCTTCGAAGTCTGACGAACTTGGTCTTGCGATCCGGACGAAAAACTGGAGAGATGCCCGAGTGGTTAAAGGGGACGGACTGTAAATCCGTTGGCTCAGCCTACGTTGGTTCAAATCCAACTCTCTCCACCATTCGTCATCGGATCGGACCACCCGCGCGGGTATAGCTCAATGGTAGAGCAGCAGCCTTCCAAGCTGAATACGCGGGTTCGATTCCCGCTACCCGCTCCAGTTTCCGCTACTCGACTTCATACGACCGCTGCCGCGGTAGTCCCGAGATGTCTCCGGCGCTGGCGGAGAAGCCGACGGTTGTGGCTGTCGGCGGGCAGGGAAGGGCGCTCGACGCCGAACGTCTATGGCGCGTCTCAGGCGGTCGATGCGATTTTCTCTAAGATTTCAGCGATTTTCGAGGGGGCTTTGGCGAATCGCCTTGCAGGCGGCGAATTGTCTCCCATATGCGCTGTCAGGCCAAGAATGGCGTCTGCAATTAAGTCTTGCGCAATGTCGCCGAAAGCCTTAAACGGCGGCACTAAACCGGTTCGCCGGGGCCACCATTTTCGTTCACAGGAAGCATTCAAATGGGAAAGAGTAAGTTTGAGCGCAACAAGCCGCACGTCAACATTGGCACGATTGGCCACGTTGACCACGGTAAGACGTCTCTGACGGCAGCGATCACGAAGTACTTCGGTGAGTACAAGGCGTACGACCAGATCGACGCGGCTCCGGAAGAAAAGGCGCGTGGCATCACGATTTCGACGGCTCACGTTGAATACGAGACGCCGGCCCGCCACTACGCCCACGTCGACTGCCCCGGCCATGCCGACTACGTCAAGAACATGATCACCGGTGCTGCCCAGATGGACGGCGCGATCCTGGTGTGCTCGGCCGCTGATGGCCCGATGCCGCAGACGCGCGAACACATCCTGCTGGCCCGCCAGGTCGGCGTTCCGGCAATCGTGGTGTTCCTGAACAAGGTCGACCAGGTTGACGACGCCGAGCTTCTCGAACTGGTTGAGCTCGAAGTTCGCGAACTGCTGTCGTCCTACGACTTCCCGGGCGACGATATCCCGATCGTCAAGGGTTCGGCACTTGCTGCTCTCGAAGATTCGGACAAGAAGATCGGCGAAGATTCGATCCGCGAGCTGATGGCTGCTGTCGACGCCTACATCCCGACGCCTGAGCGTCCGATCAACCTGCCGTTCCTGCTGCCGATCGAAGACGTGTTCTCGATCTCGGGCCGCGGTACGGTTGTGACCGGCCGCGTCGAGCGTGGCATTGTCAAGGTTGGCGAAGAAGTCGAGATCGTCGGCATCCGCCCGACGACGAAGACGACGGTGACCGGCGTTGAAATGTTCCGCAAGCTGCTCGATCAGGGCCAGGCTGGCGACAACATCGGTGCGCTGATCCGCGGCGTTACCCGTGACGGCGTTGAGCGTGGCCAGATTCTGTGCAAGCCGGGTTCGGTCAAGCCGCACAAGAAGTTCATGGCTGAAGCCTACATCCTGACGAAGGAAGAGGGTGGCCGTCATACGCCGTTCTTCACCAACTACCGTCCGCAGTTCTACTTCCGCACGACCGACGTGACCGGCATCGTAACGCTGCCGGAAGGCACGGAGATGGTCATGCCGGGCGACAACGTCACGGTATCGGTCGAGCTGATCGTTCCGATCGCGATGGAAGAAAAGCTGCGCTTCGCTATCCGCGAAGGCGGCCGCACCGTCGGCGCCGGTATCGTCGCGTCGATCGTCGAGTAACTTTCGAGTTATCCGCAATTATGAAGACCCCGCTGGAAACAGCGGGGTTTTTCACTTTGATGGCTTCCTGTAGGTTTAACAGGTGTTGTAAAAATATCGTTAAGTTGGCCTGTCACAGTATTTTGTTCATCTCACGTTCAGAAACCGGTTTGTGATTGGGTCAATGTAGTCCAGACTCCTCCTTGCAAAGAGGAGAGCCCGGATGATTCCAAAGGCCACATTCGCTGCGACGATATTCGCGATGTATGTTTTCACGATGTTTTTCATCGCTGCAATACCGCAAGAAGTTGTTCAGTCTGCCGTAGTGCAGATTGGCGAGGTAAGTGTCGTCAAGTGACGACCTTTGCCGAACATCGCCGGGTTCTGCGGTGATCGGAAATGATCGGTCAGGTGCTCCCGGATAGGATGCTCCTGGCGACGCGGGGGTGAACCCTTGCAGGACGCTCGCTTGCTCTTCGCGCGGAAGCGTCTATCTATGCCTCCGATTTCATGACGCGGAGGATATTCCATGAAGAGACGTATTCTATTCACCGGCGGTTCGGGCAAGGCAGGTCGCCATGCGGTGCCGTGGCTCGTCAATGCCGGCTACGAGGTTCACAACCTCGATCTCGTGCCGCTCGATAGCCCCGGCGTCACCAATCTCATCGCCGATATCACCGATAGCGGTCAGGTCTTCAACGCGCTTTCGATGCATCGCGATTTTCCCGATCTCGACGCGGGCAGGGGCGTACAGCCCTTCGACGCCGTCGTGCATTTCGCCGCCATCCCGCGCATCCTGATCAAGCCCGACAACGAAACCTTCCGTATCAACACGATGGGCACCTATAATGTCATCGAGGCGGCGGTGAAACTCGGCATCCGGAAGATCATCGTCGCATCGAGCGAGACGACCTACGGCGTCTGCTTCGCCGAAGGCCATCGCGATTTCCACCAGTTCCCGCTAGAGGAGGACTACGACGTCAATCCGATGGATTCCTACGGCCTTTCCAAAGTGGTCAACGAAAAGACGGCGCGCGCCTTTGCCGAACGTTCGGGCTTCGACATCTATGCGTTGCGCATCGGCAACGTCATCGAGCCTGACGAATACGAGAAGTTTCCGACCTTTTTCGCCAATCCCGAGATGCGCAAGCGAATCGCCTGGAGCTATATCGACGCCCGCGACCTCGGGCAGATCTGCCATCTCTGCATCGAGAAGGACGGCCTCGGCTACCAGGTCTTCAACGCCGCCAACGACACCGTCTCGGCCAATACGCCATCGAAAGAGCTTGCGAAGCGATTCTTTCCGAACGTGCCCTTCACCCGCGAGATCGGCGAATATGAGGGCCTGCTCTCCAACCGCAAGATCCGCGAGGTGCTGGGTTTTAAGGAAGAACACGATTGGCGGAAATATGTGAAGGTCTGAATGGACCGCGGTTCCGCGACTGAAAGGCCGATCGCTCGCATATCAGGAGAATGGCCTTGAAAATCGAAAATCGTGCTTGCCAATCCCGTGTCGTCGTCTTAAAGGGAGCGCCATGCTTTTCAGCAGCGATTTGCGGGCCTTGGCCCAGGCGCTGAATGATCGGTATGAAGGGGTATAGCTCAGTTGGTAGAGCGGCGGTCTCCAAAACCGCAGGTCGTAGGTTCGAGCCCTACTGCCCCTGCCATTTTCCTGGATGCGGGACAGCGCGGACATGCTCGCGGCATTTCCGGCCGGGGATTGATTGGTGGCAAGTAATTTCGTTAAACTTCGGTTTCCCTCTTGTGTATTCGGAAATCGGTGTTTATTTAGGGTTCAACAGACACGCGGTGCGTGGGGCTGATAGTTTCAGCTTTACGCGCCGTAATTGCGTGGGCAGTCGATGGCATCCAAATCCAATCCGTTTACGTTTCTGCAGCAGGTTCGCTCCGAGACGTCCAAAGTTACATGGCCGTCGCGCCGCGAGACCATGATCTCGACGGTCATGGTGCTGGTGATGGTGGTTTTCGCCGCGCTGTTTTTCTTTGCCGCTGACCAGCTGATTGGCTGGGCTCTGAGCTTCGTGCTGAATACCGGCAACTGATACGGGTGGAGATGAAAATGGCGGCACGTTGGTACATCGTCCACGCATATTCCAATTTTGAAAAGAAGGTGGCTGAAGATATCGAGAACAAGGCTCGCCAGAAGGGGCTTGAGCACCTGTTCGAGAAGATCCTCGTGCCGACCGAAAAGGTGGTGGAAGTGCGTCGCGGCCGTAAGGTCGATTCCGAGCGCAAGTTTTTCCCGGGCTATGTCATGGTTCGCGCCAATCTGACGGACGAAGCCTATCACCTGATCAAGAATACGCCGAAGGTCACGGGTTTCCTTGGTTCCGACAATAAGCCCGTTCCGATTCCGGACTATGAAGCCGAGCGCATTCTCGGTCAGGTCCAGGAAGGTGTCGAGCGGCCGAAGGCCTCGATTACCTTCGAGATCGGCGAGCAGGTCCGCGTTTCCGACGGCCCGTTCGCTTCGTTCAACGGCACGGTTCAGGATGTGGACGAAGAGCGTTCGCGCCTGAAGGTGGAAGTGTCGATCTTCGGCCGCGCAACGCCGGTCGAGTTGGAATACGCTCAGGTCGAGAAGGTCTGATTGCAGAAACTGGAGGCTGGCCCTTGCGGCCTGTTTCCTGCGGACCTTGTCCGCATCCGCGTGGAAGGTGAGGGGTCTTAGCCGGACCCTAATGATCCGCACCACGCAACCGCAGCCGCCGGAGAGATCCGGCATCACGGGCCGGGCGACCGGCCGTTCATGAAAGGCAGAGAGATATGGCTAAGAAAGTTGCAGGCCAGCTCAAGCTTCAGGTCAAGGCAGGATCGGCAAACCCGTCCCCGCCGATTGGTCCGGCGCTTGGTCAGCGTGGCATTAACATCATGGAATTCTGCAAGGCGTTCAATGCCGCCACGCAGGAAATGGAAAAGGGCATGCCGATTCCGGTCGTCATTACCTATTACCAGGACAAGTCCTTCACCTTCGCGATGAAGCAGCCGCCGGTCAGCTACTGGCTGAAGAAGGAAGCGAAGATCACGTCCGGTTCCAAGACGCCCGGCAAGGGTGCCAAGGCCGGCTCCCTCACCAAGGCTCAGATCAAGTCGATCGCAGAAGCCAAGATGAAGGATCTGAACGCAGCGGATATCGAAGGTGCAATGGCGATGATAGAGGGCTCTGCCCGCGCCATGGGTCTGGAAGTGGTGGGTTAAGATCATGGCTGGTAAGCGCACGCAGAAGATCAACGAAGGTGTTGATCCCACCAAGCTCTACGCTCTGACCCTGGCCATTGGCATGGTCAAGGAACGGGCTGTCGCCAAGTTCGACGAAACCATCGAAGTCTCGATGAACCTCGGCGTCGACCCGCGCCATGCGGACCAGATGGTCCGCGGCGTCGTCAACCTGCCGAACGGCACGGGCCGTACGGTTCGTGTTGCCGTCTTCGCTCGTGGCGCCAAGGCTGACGAAGCCAAGGCCGCCGGTGCTGATATCGTCGGTGCCGAAGAGCTTGTCGAAATCGTCCAGGGCGGCAAGATCGAATTCGATCGCTGCATTGCCACCCCCGATATGATGCCGCTCGTCGGCCGTCTCGGTAAGGTTCTCGGCCCCCGCGGCATGATGCCGAACCCGAAGGTCGGCACCGTCACTATGGATGTCGCCGGAGCCGTCAAGGCTTCCAAGGGCGGCGCTGTCGAGTTCCGCGTCGAGAAGGCTGGCATCGTTCATGCCGGTATCGGCAAGGCCTCGTTCGACGCCAAGGCTCTGGAAGAAAACATCCGCGCCTTTGCTGACGCAGTCATCAAGGCGAAGCCGGCTGGCGCCAAGGGCAACTACGTCAAGCGCGTGGCGATTTCCTCGACCATGGGCCCGGGCGTCAAGATCGAGCCCGGCTCGGTCACCGGTGCTCCGGCTGCGTAAGTTTATGGCCGGGCTTTAAGCCCGGCGACTGAATTTCCGGCCTCGCAAGGGGCCGGAATATTCCGGAGAAATCCGGAATCCTGTCCGAGATTGCAGGTGGTTTTCCCTTAATCACTGTGCCTGCATGAGACGGGTAAGACCCGAATTGCATGAAGTTCGCTTCTAGGAACTCGGTTCGAGCCTTGGATGCCTTGTGCCTCTTTAGCCTTGATTGGCGCGAGAGCGCGGGGGGACAGGATCCTCAAGCGTCGCTTGGGATCTCGCATGATCCCAGGAGGCAAAAGGCAACCGGCGGGCCCATTTTCGGTCCCGCCAACTGGAGATAGGCAGTGGAAAGAGCGGAAAAACGCGAATTCGTCACGGAACTGAACGAAGTCTTCAAGGCTTCGGGATCAGTTGTCGTGGCCCACTATGCTGGTGCCACAGTCGCGCAGATGAACGACTTTCGTTCGAAGATGCGTGCAGCTGGCGGTACCGTCAAAGTCGCGAAGAACCGCCTGGCCAAGATTGCCCTTCAGGGTACGGAAGCGGAAGGGATGACCAATCTCTTCAAGGGTCAGACGCTGATTGCATACAGCACCGATCCGATCACCGCTCCGAAGGTCGTCATGGATTTCGCCAAGACCAATGACAAGATCATTGTTCTGGGTGGCGCCATGGGAACAACCACGCTCAACGCCGAAGCAGTCAAGTCGCTTGCGACCCTGCCTTCGCTCGATGAGCTGCGTGCGAAGCTGCTGGGCATGATCCAGACACCGGCTACCCGCATCGCTGGGGTTGTTGCAGCACCGGCAAGCCAGCTTGCCCGCGTGTTTGCGGCCTACGCCAAGAAGGACGAAGCCGCGTAAGGCGGTTTTTCGCTGTTTATAATCAACCGGTTCGAACCGAACAAAGGAACTAGTAAAATGGCTGATCTCGCAAAGATCGTTGACGACCTCTCCTCGCTGACCGTTCTGGAAGCTGCAGAACTGTCGAAGCTTCTCGAAGAAAAGTGGGGCGTTTCCGCTGCTGCTCCGGTAGCTGTTGCTGCCGCTGCCGGCGGTGCTGCTGCTGCTGTCGTTGAAGAAGAAAAGACCGAATTCGACGTCATCCTCGTCGAAGCTGGTGCCAACAAGATCAACGTCATCAAGGAAGTCCGCGCCATCACTGGTCTCGGCCTCAAGGAAGCCAAGGATCTCGTTGAAGCCGCTCCGAAGGCTGTCAAGGAAGGTGTCAACAAGGCTGAAGCTGCTGACATCAAGAAGAAGCTTGAAGACGCTGGCGCCAAGGCCGACGTCAAGTAATCTTGAACTGCTTTGGGAGGCAGTATCTTTACTGCCTCCCATTTGCCGTTTTTCTGAACGAATTACCCAAAAGCCGCGTCGAAACGGCTTTTGGGTAATGGGTTCTTCAAAAGGATGGTCTCGCACCGAGGGCAGCACAGCAATCCGAGCTGAGCGTTTTCTGGGGTCGGACGAGATTGAATTACTCATTGATTGACGGGATCGACTGGCCATCGGTTCCCGTCCGTTGCAGGCCCGGGTGCAAGATTTTGAAGGAGCGACGATGGCTCAGACCCTTTCGTTCAACGGTCGTAGGCGCGTACGCAAGTTTTTTGGTAAGATCCCCGAAGTCGCAGAAATGCCGAACCTCATCGAGGTTCAGAAGGCGTCCTACGACCAGTTTCTGATGGTTGAAGAGCCGAAGGGCGGCCGACCCGACGAGGGTCTTCAGGCCGTTTTCAAGTCGGTTTTCCCGATCACCGATTTCTCCGGCGCATCCATGCTGGAATTCGTGTCCTACGAGTTCGAACCGCCGAAGTTCGACGTTGACGAATGCCGTCAGCGCGACCTGACCTATGCAGCGCCGCTGAAGGTGACGCTGCGCCTCATCGTGTTCGATATTGACGAGGATACCGGCGCGAAGTCGATCAAGGACATCAAGGAACAGTCCGTTTACATGGGCGACATGCCGCTCATGACCAACAACGGCACGTTCATCGTCAACGGCACCGAGCGCGTCATCGTCTCCCAGATGCACCGTTCGCCGGGCGTCTTCTTCGATCACGACAAGGGCAAGAGCCATTCGTCCGGCAAGCTGCTCTTTGCTGCGCGCGTCATCCCCTATCGCGGTTCCTGGCTCGATATCGAATTCGACGCCAAGGACATCGTCTATGCTCGTATCGACCGCCGCCGCAAGATCCCTGTCACTTCGCTGCTGATGGCGCTCGGCATGGACGGCGAGGAAATTCTCGACACCTTCTACACGAAGTCGCTCTACAAGCGCGACGGCGAAGGCTGGCGCATTCCCTTCAAGCCGGAAACGCTGAAGGGTGCCAAGGCGATCACCGAGATGGTCGACGCCGATACCGGCGAAGTCGTCGTGGAAGCCGGCAAGAAGCTGACCCCGCGCCTGCTGCGCACGCTGTCCGACAAGGGGCTGAAGGCCCTCAAGGCCGCCGACGACGATCTGTATGGCAACTACCTCGCCGGCGACATCGTCAACTACTCGACGGGTGAAATCTACCTCGAGGCCGGCGACGAAATCGACGAGAAGACGCTTGGCATCATCCTGGCGAACGGCTTCGACGAGATCCCGGTTCTCGGCATCGACCACATCAATGTCGGCGCCTATATCCGCAACACGCTGACAGCCGACAAGAACGAGAACCGTCAGGACGCTCTGTTCGACATCTACCGCGTCATGCGTCCGGGTGAACCGCCGACCATGGAATCGGCTGAAGCCATGTTCAACTCGCTGTTCTTCGATGCGGAGCGTTACGACCTCTCCGCCGTCGGCCGCGTCAAGATGAATATGCGCCTCGACCTGACCGTCGAAGACACCGTCCGCATCCTGCGCAAGGACGACATCCTGGCCGTGGTCAGGATGCTGGTCGAACTGCGCGACGGCAAGGGCGAGATCGACGACATCGACAATCTCGGCAACCGCCGCGTCCGTTCGGTGGGCGAGCTGATGGAAAACCAGTACCGTCTCGGCCTGCTGCGCATGGAGCGCGCGATCAAGGAACGCATGTCCTCGATCGAGATCGACACGGTCATGCCGCAGGATCTGATCAACGCCAAGCCGGCCGCCGCTGCCGTGCGCGAATTCTTCGGTTCCTCGCAGCTCTCGCAGTTCATGGACCAGGTCAATCCGCTCTCGGAAATCACCCACAAGCGTCGTCTTTCGGCTCTTGGCCCGGGCGGTCTGACCCGTGAGCGCGCCGGCTTCGAAGTCCGCGACGTGCATCCGACCCACTATGGCCGCATTTGCCCGATCGAAACGCCGGAAGGCCCGAACATCGGTCTCATCAACTCACTTGCGACCTTTGCCCGCGTCAACAAGTACGGCTTCATCGAAAGCCCGTACCGCCGCATCGTCGACGGCAAGGTGACGAGCGACGTGCTCTACCTCTCCGCCATGGAAGAGGCGAAGTATTACGTCGCCCAGGCCAACGCCGAGATGAACGCTGACGGTTCCTTCGTCGACGAATTCGTCGTCTGCCGTCATGCCGGCGAAGTCATGCTCGCCCCGCGCGACAGCATGAACCTGATGGACGTCTCGCCGAAGCAGGTCGTTTCGGTCGCAGCCGCGCTCATCCCGTTCCTGGAAAACGACGACGCCAACCGCGCGCTCATGGGCTCGAACATGCAGCGTCAAGCAGTGCCGCTGCTGCGTGCCGAAGCCCCGTTCGTCGGTACCGGCATGGAGCCGGTCGTTGCCCGTGACTCCGGTGCCGCCATCGGCGCCCGCCGCGGCGGCGTGGTCGACCAGGTCGACGCGACGCGTATCGTTATCCGCGCCACGGAAGACCTCGAAGCCGGCAAATCCGGCGTCGATATCTACCGCCTGCAGAAGTTCCAGCGTTCGAACCAGAACACCTGCGTCAACCAGCGTCCGCTGGTCACCGTCGGTGACGAGGTCAACCGCGGCGACATCCTCGCCGACGGCCCGTCGACCGATCTCGGCGACCTGGCACTCGGCCGCAACGCGCTCGTCGCGTTCATGCCCTGGAACGGCTACAACTACGAAGACTCGATTCTGCTCTCCGAGCGTATCGTTGCCGACGACGTGTTCACCTCCATCCACATCGAGGAATTCGAAGTGATGGCGCGCGACACCAAGCTTGGTCCTGAGGAAATCACCCGCGATATTCCGAACGTTTCGGAAGAAGCACTGAAGAACCTCGACGAAGCCGGCATCGTCTATATCGGCGCCGAAGTTCAGCCGGGCGATATCCTCGTCGGCAAGATCACACCGAAGGGCGAAAGCCCGATGACGCCGGAAGAAAAGCTTCTGCGCGCCATCTTCGGCGAAAAGGCCTCCGACGTGCGCGACACCTCCATGCGCATGCCGCCCGGCACCTACGGCACCATCGTCGAAGTCCGCGTCTTCAACCGCCACGGCGTTGAAAAGGACGAGCGCGCGATGGCGATCGAGCGCGAAGAAATCGAGCGTCTGGCAAAGGACCGTGACGACGAGCAGGCGATCCTCGACCGTAACGTCTACGGCCGTCTGATCGAGATGCTGCGTGGCCAGGCCTCCATCGCCGGCCCGAAGGGCTTCAAGAAGGGAGCCGAGCTTTCGAACGCCGTCGTCTCCGAATATCCCCGCTCGCAGTGGTGGATGTTCGCGGTCGAAGACGAAAAGGTCCAGAGCGAGCTCGAAGCGCTTCGCGGCCAGTACGACGAATCCAAGTCGCGCCTCGAACAGCGCTTCATGGACAAGGTCGAAAAGGTCCAGCGCGGCGATGAAATGCCTCCTGGCGTCATGAAGATGGTCAAGGTCTTCGTCGCCGTAAAGCGCAAGATCCAGCCCGGCGACAAGATGGCCGGCCGTCACGGGAACAAGGGCGTCGTCTCGCGCATTGTGCCGGTGGAGGACATGCCGTTCCTCGAAGACGGCACGCATGTCGATGTCGTTCTGAACCCGCTCGGCGTGCCTTCGCGCATGAACGTCGGCCAGATCCTGGAAACGCATCTGGGTTGGGCTTGCGCCGGCATGGGTCGCCAGATCGGCGAACTGATCGACGCATACAAGGCCAATGGCAACATTGAGCCGCTGCGCAAGACCATCGGCGATGTCGTCGGAGACGGCCCCAAGGCCGAACAGGTCCATGAGTTCGACGACGACTCTGTTCTGCGCCTCGCCGACCAGTGGAAGCGCGGCGTTTCGATTGCGACGCCTGTTTTCGACGGCGCGAACGAAGCCGACGTCAACGACATGCTGCGTCTGGCAGGTCTCAAGGATAGTGGTCAGTCGACGCTCTATGACGGCCGTACCGGTGAGCAGTTCGACCGTCAGGTGACGGTGGGCTACATCTACATGCTGAAGCTCAACCACCTGGTCGACGACAAGATCCATGCTCGTTCGATCGGTCCTTACTCGCTCGTGACTCAGCAGCCGCTGGGTGGCAAGGCGCAGTTCGGCGGCCAGCGCTTCGGCGAAATGGAAGTCTGGGCGCTCGAAGCATACGGCGCGGCCTACACGCTGCAGGAAATGCTGACGGTGAAGTCGGACGACGTCGCCGGCCGCACCAAGGTCTACGAAGCCATCGTCCGAGGAGACGACACGTTCGAAGCCGGTATTCCGGAAAGCTTCAACGTTCTCGTCAAGGAAATGCGCTCACTGGGCCTCAGCGTCGAGCTCGAGAACACCAAGCTTGACGAGGCGCAGGCAGCTCAGCTGCCCGACGCGGCCGAGTAAGCACTTGATAGGGCGTGCGCTGCCAATGCGGCGCACGCCGGTCCCACCGGGCGCCGTATCCGTGTCGGCCCGGGAGGGAAGTTTCGCCGCATCCAGCGGTTATTCTCGTTTAAGCGAGGGAGGCGGCTCCCGGGAAATTGCCGCCGACATCGCATTTTGAGGGCGCTTTAGCCCATGAAGGAGACAGGCATGAACCAAGAGGTCATGAATCTTTTCAATCCGCAGGTGCCTGCACAGAATTTCGATTCTATTCGGATTTCGATCGCGTCTCCGGAGAAGATCCTCTCCTGGTCTTACGGTGAGATCAAGAAGCCGGAAACCATCAACTACCGTACGTTCAAGCCGGAACGTGACGGTCTGTTCTGCGCGCGCATCTTCGGGCCGATCAAGGACTACGAATGCCTGTGCGGCAAGTACAAGCGCATGAAGTACAAGGGCATCATCTGCGAAAAGTGCGGCGTCGAAGTCACGCTGTCGCGCGTTCGCCGTGAGCGCATGGGCCATATCGAGCTCGCCGCTCCCGTTGCCCACATCTGGTTCCTGAAGTCGCTGCCATCACGCATTTCGACGCTGCTCGACATGACGCTGAAGGATGTCGAGCGCGTCCTCTACTTTGAAAACTACATCGTCACCGAGCCGGGCCTGACCGCCCTGAAGGAGCACCAGCTCCTCTCGGAAGAAGAGTACATGCTCGCTGTCGACGAATACGGCGAAGACCAGTTCACCGCGATGATCGGCGCCGAGGCGATCTACGAGATGCTGGCCTCGATGAACCTCGAAAAGATCGCTGGCGACCTGCGTGCCGAGCTTGCCGACACCACGTCGGATCTCAAGCAGAAGAAGCTGATGAAGCGCCTGAAGATCGTCGAGAACTTCATGGAGTCGGGCAACCGTCCGGAATGGATGATCATGAAGGTCGTTCCGGTCATCCCGCCGGACCTGCGTCCGCTGGTTCCGCTCGACGGCGGCCGTTTCGCGACGTCGGATCTGAACGATCTCTACCGCCGCGTCATCAACCGTAACAACCGTCTGAAGCGCCTGATTGAGCTTCGTGCGCCTGGCATCATCATCCGCAACGAAAAGCGCATGCTGCAGGAATCCGTTGACGCGCTGTTCGACAACGGCCGTCGCGGCCGTGTCATCACCGGTGCTAACAAGCGTCCGCTGAAGTCGCTCTCCGACATGCTGAAGGGCAAGCAGGGCCGCTTCCGCCAGAACCTGCTCGGCAAGCGCGTCGACTATTCCGGCCGTTCGGTCATCGTCACCGGTCCGGAACTGAAGCTGCACCAGTGCGGCCTGCCGAAGAAGATGGCGCTCGAGCTCTTCAAGCCGTTCATCTATGCCCGCCTCGACGCCAAGGGTTACTCCTCGACCGTCAAGCAGGCCAAGAAGCTGGTCGAAAAGGAAAAGCCGGAAGTCTGGGATATCCTCGACGAGGTCATCCGCGAGCATCCGGTTCTCTTGAACCGCGCACCGACGCTGCACCGCCTGGGCATCCAGGCCTTCGAACCTATCCTGGTCGAAGGCAAGGCGATCCAGCTGCATCCGCTCGTCTGCACGGCCTTCAACGCCGACTTCGACGGCGACCAGATGGCCGTTCACGTGCCGCTGTCGCTCGAAGCTCAGCTCGAAGCCCGCGTGTTGATGATGTCGACCAACAACATCCTGCACCCGGCCAACGGCGCGCCGATCATCGTTCCCTCGCAGGACATGGTTCTCGGCCTCTACTATCTGTCGATCCTCAACCAGAACGAGCCGGGCGAAGGGATGGCCTTCTCCGATCTCGGCGAGCTGCATCACGCCCTCGAAAGCAAGGTCGTGACGCTGCACACCAAGATCCGCGGCCGCTTCAAGTCGGTCGACGAGGATGGCAAGCCTTACTCGAAGATCTATGAGACGACGCCTGGCCGTCTGCTCATCGGCGAACTGCTGCCGAAGAACGGCAAGGTGCCCTTCGATATCTGCAACCAGGAAATGACCAAGAAGAACATCTCGAAGATGATCGACACGGTCTATCGCCATTGCGGCCAGAAGGACACGGTCATTTTCTGCGACCGCATCATGCAGCTCGGCTTCGCCCACGCCTGCCGCGCCGGCATTTCGTTCGGCAAGGACGACATGGTCATTCCGGATGCCAAGGCCAAGATCGTTGCCGACACCGAAAACCTGGTGAAGGAATACGAGCAGCAGTACAATGACGGCCTCATCACCCAGGGCGAGAAGTACAACAAGGTTGTCGACGCCTGGGGTAAGGCGACCGAAAAGGTCGCCGAAGAGATGATGGCCCGCATTAAGGCGGTCGAATTCGACGAGAAGACCGGTCGCCAGAAGCCGATGAACTCGATCTACATGATGAGCCACTCCGGTGCCCGCGGTTCTCCGAACCAGATGCGCCAGCTGGGCGGCATGCGTGGCCTCATGGCCAAGCCGTCGGGCGAAATCATCGAGACCCCGATCATCTCGAACTTCAAGGAAGGCCTGACCGTCAACGAGTACTTCAACTCGACGCACGGCGCCCGTAAGGGTCTGGCAGACACCGCCCTGAAGACCGCCAACTCCGGCTACCTGACCCGCCGTCTCGTCGACGTCGCGCAGGATTGCATCGTCACGCATGTCGATTGCGGAACGCAGACGGGCCTCACCATGACCGCAATCGTCGATGCCGGTCAGGTGGTTGCCTCGATCGGCGTCCGTATCCTCGGCCGCACGGCGCTCGACGACATCGATCATCCGGTCACGGGTGAGCGCATCGTCGATGCCGGCAGGATGATCCTCGAGCCCGACGTCGTCGAAATCGAGAAGGCCGGCATCCAGTCGATCCGCATCCGCTCGGCACTGACCTGCGAAATCCAGACGGGCGTCTGCTCGGTCTGCTACGGCCGCGACCTTGCGCGCGGTACGCCGGTCAATATGGGCGAAGCCGTCGGCGTTATCGCTGCTCAGTCGATCGGCGAGCCGGGCACCCAGCTCACCATGCGTACCTTCCACCTTGGCGGTACGGCAACCGTGGTCGACCAGTCGTTCCTCGAAGCCTCGTACGAAGGTACGGTGCAGATCAAGAACCGCAACATTCTGCGCAACTCCGATGGCAACCTCGTTGCCATGGGCCGCAACATGACCGTCCAGATCTTGGACGAACGTGGTGTCGAGCGGTCGTCGCAGCGTGTGGCCTACGGTTCGAAGCTGCATGTCGACGAAGGCGACAAGGTCAAGCGCGGCCAGCGTCTGGCAGAGTGGGACCCCTACACCCGTCCGATGATGACGGAAGTGGCTGGTACCGTTCAGTTTGAAGATCTGGTCGACGGTCTCTCCGTTCTGGAAGCGACCGACGAATCGACTGGCATCACCAAGCGTCAGGTTATCGACTGGCGTTCGACCCCGCGCGGCTCGGACCTCAAGCCGGCGATCGTCATCAAGGATGCCAGCGGCAATATCGCGAAGCTCTCCCGTGGTGGTGACGCCCGCTTCTTCCTCTCGGTCGATGCGATCCTGTCGGTCGAGCCGGGCACGAAGGTCTCCCAGGGCGACGTTCTCGCCCGTTCGCCGCTCGAAAGCGCCAAGACCAAGGACATCACCGGCGGTCTGCCGCGTGTTGCCGAGCTGTTCGAAGCCCGCCGTCCGAAGGACCACGCCATCATCGCAGAGATCGATGGTACGATCCGCCTCGGCCGCGACTACAAGAACAAGCGTCGCGTCATCATCGAGCCGGCGGAAGACGGTGTCGAGCCTGTCGAATACCTGATTCCGAAGGGCAAGCCCTTCCACCTTCAGGAAGGCGACTATATCGAAAAGGGTGACTACATCCTCGACGGTAACCCGGCTCCGCACGACATCCTGGCGATCAAGGGCGTGGAGGCTCTGGCCTCCTACCTCGTCAACGAGATCCAGGAAGTCTACCGCCTGCAGGGCGTCGTCATCAACGACAAGCACATCGAGGTGATTGTCCGTCAGATGCTGCAGAAGGTGGAAATCACCGATGCAGGCGACTCGACCTATATCGTCGGCGACAATGTCGACCGGATCGAGCTCGAAGACGTCAACGATCACCTGATCGAGCAGGGCAAGAAACCAGCCTATGGCGATCCGGTTCTTCTCGGCATCACCAAGGCATCGCTGCAGACCCCGTCCTTCATCTCGGCCGCGTCCTTCCAGGAAACGACAAAGGTGCTGACGGAAGCTGCGATCGCCGGCAAGACCGACGGTCTGCAGGGTCTGAAGGAAAACGTCATCGTCGGCCGCCTTATCCCGGCCGGCACTGGCGGCACCATGACCCAGATCCGCCGCATCGCCACGTCGCGCGACGAGATGATCCTCGAAGAGCGCCGCAAGGGTACGGGTGCTGCCGTTGCCACGCCGATGCTGCAGGACATGGCCGAAAAGGCTCCGGCTGCGGAATAACCCGCAGCTGAAGTCTATGAAATTGAAAAACCGCCCGGAGCGATCCGGGCGGTTTTGTTTTATCTGCTCTTATTATTTGGCGGGGAGGGAGGCTGCTTCCGCTTATTCTGCCTTGGCAGCGTCAGCAACGGCGCCCTTCAGTTGAACCGGATGATCGCGACTTCGCCTTCGATGGCGCCCTGGTAGGCAGAGGCGTGCGGCTCTTCGGCCGGGACCTCGGTCAGCATGCCGATCTGGTCGAGATCTGCCTCGATGAAGCCTTCCTCGGCAAGGGCGTTCAAGGCCTCGCGTACGGCAGTGTCGTCGTCAGGCGCCTTCAGCATGATGTGCAGGTCGATGCCTTCGCTGGCGTCGGACTCGTAGCCCTTGCCGATGATGATGAAGATCATCGGGCCGTCGAAATTATTGTCGTTATCAGGTGTCGTGATCATCGCCCGTCCTTCGGCTCTTTGACGATTCGGTCGCTCGAATCCTGCTGTGAGGGCCGAACGCCGCATTTGCTGATTCCTTAACTGCTTTTGCTGCAATGCCCAAGTTTTTATCTTGGGGCACAGCCGTGAATTCGTCTAGAAGGATGAAACAGGGCGTTCGGCCGGCATATCAAGGCGATACGGCGAGTTTATTTCTTAACCGGCCTTGACGAGACGGGTGGAAACCAGTAGTACCCCGGCCATCAGATCCCATGTGAGGCTTGGCTGTTCGGGGCGACTCGCCCTGAAGTTCACCTCAAACAAGGTTCTAAACGCACGTTGAAGTCATGATGCTGCACGCACGACGCATATTCTATGCGTCCTCTGCTCCTTGTGGTCCATCTGCGGAAGCGGATCGGGCCATATTTTGCGCATTGACGGAAAGCGCGCGTCACTGCCGGAGACGGCGCGAGTTCAAGCCCGCAAGGGTACTGAGATAAAACGTAAGGGATGGTTGAATGCCTACCGTAAACCAGCTGATCCGCAAGCCTCGCCAGGCGAACGTAAAGCGTAACAAGGTTCCCGCACTCCAGGAGAACCCGCAGAAGCGCGGCGTTTGCACGCGCGTCTACACGACGACGCCGAAGAAGCCGAACTCGGCTCTGCGTAAGGTCGCAAAGATCCGCCTGACCAACGGCTTCGAAGTCATTGGTTACATCCCCGGCGAAGGTCATAACCTTCAGGAGCACTCCGTCGTCATGATCCGTGGCGGCCGCGTCAAGGACCTTCCGGGTGTCCGTTATCACATCATCCGCGGCGTTCTCGATACCCAAGGTGTCAAGAACCGCAAGCAGCGCCGCTCCAAGTACGGCGCGAAGCGTCCGAAGTAATTCGGTTTTTGAATAATCCGGCGCTGCGCGAGGTCCTCCGCGTCATGAAGCGCCTTAACGGTTGAAGAGACAAAATATGTCCAGACGTCATAAAGCAGAAAAGCGCGAGATCAATCCGGACCCGAAGTTCGGCGATCTCGTCGTCACCAAGTTCATGAATGCCATCATGCTCGACGGCAAGAAGTCCGTTGCTGAAAACATCGTCTACGGTGCGTTCGACGTTGTCCAGGGCAAGGCCAAGCAGGAGCCGCTCACGGTTTTCCATTCTGCGCTGGAGAACATTGCCCCGCACGTTGAAGTTCGCTCGCGTCGTGTCGGTGGTGCGACCTATCAGGTCCCCGTCGATGTTCGTCCGGAGCGCCGCCAGGCTCTTGCTATTCGCTGGCTGATCGCTGCTGCCCGCAAGCGCAATGAAACGACTATGGTTGACCGCCTTTCCGGCGAACTGCTCGATGCGTCCAACAACCGCGGCTCCGCCGTCAAGAAGCGCGAAGACACGCACAAGATGGCTGACGCCAACCGCGCGTTCTCGCACTATCGCTGGTAATTCCGAACGGTATCGAAAGGCAGTCCACAATGGCTCGCGAATATAAGATCGAAGACTACCGTAATTTCGGTATCATGGCGCATATCGACGCCGGCAAGACCACGACCACCGAGCGTATTCTTTATTACACCGGCAAGTCGCATAAGATCGGCGAAGTTCACGACGGCGCAGCCACCATGGACTGGATGGAGCAGGAGCAGGAGCGTGGCATCACGATCACCTCTGCTGCCACCACGACCTACTGGAAGGGTCGTGACGGCAAAACGCGCCGCTTCAACATCATCGACACTCCCGGCCACGTCGACTTCACCATTGAAGTCGAGCGTTCGCTGCGCGTTCTCGACGGCGCCATCGCGCTGCTCGACGCCAACGCCGGTGTTGAGCCGCAGACGGAAACCGTCTGGCGTCAGGCCGAGAAGTACAATGTCCCGCGGATGATCTTCTGCAACAAGATGGACAAGACCGGTGCGGACTTCTACCGCTCCGTCGAGATGATCAAGACCCGTCTCGGTGCAACGGCTGTCGTCATGCAGCTCCCGATCGGTGCAGAAACCGAATTCAAGGGCGTCATCGACCTGGTCGAGATGAACGCACTCATCTGGCGCGACGAGTCGCTCGGCGCCCAGTGGGATGTCGTCGAGATCCCCGAGGACATGAAGGCCAAGGCTGAAGAATATCGCGAAAAGCTGATCGAGACGGTCGTCGACATCGACGAAGCCGCCACCGAAGCTTACCTCGAAGGTATTCTGCCCGACAACGATCAGATCCGTGCGCTGGTTCGCCGCGGCACGATTGACGTCAAGTTTCACCCGATGTTCTGCGGCACTGCCTTCAAGAACAAGGGCGTGCAGCCGCTGCTCGACGCCGTCGTCGACTACCTGCCGTCGCCGATGGACATCCCGGCGATCAAGGGCATCGACTTCAAGACGGAAGCCGAAATCGAGCGTCATGCCGATGACAGCGAGCCGCTTTCCATGCTCGCCTTCAAGATCATGAACGACCCCTTCGTCGGTTCGCTGACCTTCGCCCGCATCTACTCGGGCAAGCTCGAGAAGGGCACTTCGGTCATCAACACGGTCAAGGACAAGCGCGAGCGCGTCGGCCGTATGCTGCAGATGCACTCCAACTCGCGTGAAGACATCGAAGAAGCCTTCGCAGGCGACATCGTGGCTCTCGCTGGCCTCAAGGAAACCACGACGGGCGACACGCTCTGCGATCCGCTGAAGCCGGTTATCCTCGAGCGCATGGAATTCCCGGAGCCGGTCATCCAGATCGCCATCGAGCCGAAGACCAAGGGCGACCAGGAAAAGATGGGCCTCGCGCTCAACCGCCTGGCTGCTGAAGATCCGTCCTTCCGCGTCAAGACCGACCAGGAATCAGGCCAGACCATCATCGCCGGGATGGGCGAACTGCATCTCGACATCATCGTCGACCGCATGCGTCGTGAATTCAAGGTCGAAGCAACTGTCGGCGCGCCGCAGGTTGCCTACCGCGAAACCATCACTAGGACGCATGAAGAAGACTACACGCACAAGAAGCAGTCCGGTGGTACCGGCCAGTTCGCGCGCGTCAAGATCGTCTTCGAACCGAACCCGGAAGGCGACGAATTCAAGTTCGAATCGAAGATCGTCGGCGGTTCCGTTCCCAAGGAATACATCCCCGGCGTCCAGAAGGGCATCGAAAGCGTTCTGTCTTCGGGTCCGCTCGCAGGCTTCCCGATGCTCGGCGTCAAGGCGACCCTCATCGACGGCGCCTTCCACGACGTCGACTCCTCGGTTCTCGCCTTCGAAATCGCATCGCGTGCCTGCTTCCGTGAAGCAGCCAGGAAGGCCGGCGCTCAGCTGCTCGAGCCGATGATGAAGGTCGAAGTCGTCACCCCGGAAGATTACGTCGGCGACGTTATCGGCGACCTGAACTCCCGTCGCGGTCAGATCCAGGGCCAGGAAAGCCGTGGTATCGCCGTCGTCATCAACGCGAACGTCCCGCTCGCGAACATGTTCAAGTACGTCGACAACCTGCGCTCCATGTCCCAGGGCCGCGCCCAGTACACGATGACCTTCGATCACTATTCGCCGGTCCCGTCGAACGTCGCAACTGAAATCCAGGCAAAGTATTCCGGTCAGAAGTGACCGGAATACCAATTGACCGATAACAAGAATTAGATCCCTTCGGGGACTAGCAAAACGGAGACCCGAAAATGGGAAAGAGTAAGTTTGAGCGCAACAAGCCGCACGTCAACATTGGCACGATTGGCCACGTTGACCACGGTAAGACGTCTCTGACGGCAGCGATCACGAAGTACTTCGGTGAGTACAAGGCGTACGACCAGATCGACGCGGCTCCGGAAGAAAAGGCGCGTGGCATCACGATTTCGACGGCTCACGTTGAATACGAGACGCCGGCCCGCCACTATGCCCACGTCGACTGCCCCGGCCATGCCGACTACGTCAAGAACATGATCACCGGTGCTGCCCAGATGGACGGCGCGATCCTGGTGTGCTCGGCCGCTGATGGCCCGATGCCGCAGACGCGCGAACACATCCTGCTGGCCCGCCAGGTCGGCGTTCCGGCAATCGTGGTGTTCCTGAACAAGGTCGACCAGGTTGACGACGCCGAGCTTCTCGAACTGGTTGAGCTCGAAGTTCGCGAACTGCTGTCGTCCTACGACTTCCCGGGCGACGATATCCCGATCGTCAAGGGTTCGGCACTTGCTGCTCTCGAAGATTCGGACAAGAAGATCGGCGAAGATTCGATCCGCGAGCTGATGGCTGCTGTCGACGCCTACATCCCGACGCCTGAGCGTCCGATCAACCTGCCGTTCCTGCTGCCGATCGAAGACGTGTTCTCGATCTCGGGCCGCGGTACGGTTGTGACCGGCCGCGTCGAGCGTGGCATTGTCAAGGTTGGCGAAGAAGTCGAGATCGTCGGCATCCGCCCGACGACGAAGACGACGGTGACCGGCGTTGAAATGTTCCGCAAGCTGCTCGATCAGGGCCAGGCTGGCGACAACATCGGTGCGCTGATCCGCGGCGTTACCCGTGACGGCGTTGAGCGTGGCCAGATTCTGTGCAAGCCGGGTTCGGTCAAGCCGCACAAGAAGTTCATGGCTGAAGCCTACATCCTGACGAAGGAAGAGGGTGGCCGTCATACGCCGTTCTTCACCAACTACCGTCCGCAGTTCTACTTCCGCACGACCGACGTGACCGGCATCGTAACGCTGCCGGAAGGCACGGAGATGGTCATGCCGGGCGACAACGTCACGGTATCGGTCGAGCTGATCGTTCCGATCGCGATGGAAGAAAAGCTGCGCTTCGCTATCCGCGAAGGCGGCCGCACCGTCGGCGCCGGTATCGTCGCGTCGATCGTCGAGTAATTAGCGGCTGGGCCACCTGGCCCAAGGAAAGGATAGGGACGCCGATCTCGGTGTCCCTCTCGATCTTTGAAACCGGTGGCCCGCTAACGTAACTGAAGGTAAGTCGTGTCCCTAAGTGGTGACACGCGGATAACAGACACAAGGATAAAGTCGAATGAACGGCCAGAATATCCGCATCCGCCTGAAGGCGTTCGATCATCGGATTCTCGACGCCTCCACGCGTGAGATCGTATCGACGGCTAAGCGCACCGGTGCAAGCGTCCGGGGCCCCGTTCCGCTTCCGACCCGCATCGAGAAGTTTACGGTCAACCGGTCCCCGCATATCGACAAGAAGAGCCGCGAACAGTTCGAGATGCGCACGCATAAGCGCCTTCTCGATATCGTTGACCCGACCCCGCAGACGGTAGACGCGCTGATGAAGCTCGATCTCGCCGCCGGTGTCGATGTTGAGATCAAGCTCTGAGACCTCGGGTCTTCGGGCTGAGTGAGAAGGATTGAACCGATGCGTTCAGGTGTGATTGCACAGAAGGTGGGAATGACCCGCGTCTATAACGACGCCGGCGAGCATGTCCCGGTAACGGTACTGCGTATGGAGGCCGTCCAGGTCGTTGCCACGCGCACTGTCGAAAAGAATGGCTATACCGCAGTTCAGCTCGGTGCCGGCCAGGCGAAGGTAAAGAACACGTCGAAGGCGATGCGCGGCAACTTTGCCATTGCCAACGTCGAGCCTAAGGCCAAGGTCACGGAATTCCGCGTTTCGGAAGACAACCTGCTGGAGATCGGTACGGAGATCAAGGCGGGTCACTTCGCAGCTGGCCAGCTGGTCGACGTGACGGGTACGACGATCGGCAAGGGTTTTGCCGGCGCCATGAAGCGTCACGGCTTCGGCGGTTTGCGCGCCACGCACGGTGTGTCGGTGTCTCACCGCTCGCACGGTTCGACTGGCTCGCGCCAGGATCCGGGCAAGGTTTTCAAGAACAAGAAGATGGCTGGTCACATGGGCCAGACGCGCGTCACGACGCAGAACCTGGAAGTGGTTTCGACCGACGAAGATCGTGGTCTGATCCTGATCAAGGGTGCTGTTCCTGGTTCCAAGGGTGCTTGGATCATCGTGCGCGACGCCGTCAAGTCGGCCGCGAAGTAAGGGAGCCAGATCAATGGAATTCAACGTCAAGACCCTCGAGGGAAAAGACGCCGGGAAGGTTTCCCTTTCGGACGCTATTTTCGGCCTCGAGCCCCGCGAAGACATTCTCGCCCGCGTCATCCGCTGGCAACTTGCCAAGAAGCAGCAGGGCACGCACAAGGCTAAGGGCCGCGCGGAAATTTCGCGCACCGGCGCCAAGATGTACAAGCAGAAGGGTACGGGCCGCGCCCGCCACCATTCGGCTCGCGCTCCGCAGTTCCGCGGCGGCGGCAAGGCTCACGGCCCGGTTGTCCGCAGCCACGAGCACGATCTTCCGAAGAAGGTTCGCGCACTCGGCCTTCGCCACGCCCTTTCGGCCAAGATCAAGGCCGATGACGTCATCGTCATCGACAACCTGGTTGCCGCTGAAGCCAAGACCAAGTCGCTCGCGTCCGTTTTCGAGACGCTCGGCCTGACCAACGCCCTCTTCATCGGCGGCGCAGAGCTTGACGGCAACTTCAAGCTTGCAGCTCAGAACATCCCGAACATCGATGTTCTGCCGATCCAGGGCATCAACGTTTACGACATCGTGCGCCGCGGCAAGCTCGTGCTTTCCAAGGCTGCGGTTGAAGCGCTAGAGGAGCGATTCAAGTGACCGATCTTCGCCACTACGATGTGATCGTCTCTCCGGCGATCACCGAAAAGTCCACGCTGGTATCCGAAAACAACCAGGTTGTATTCAATGTCGCCAAGCAGGCGACGAAGCCGGAAATCAAGGCTGCGGTCGAGGCGCTGTTCGGCGTCAAGGTCACGGCTGTCAACACTCTGCTGCGCAAGGGCAAGACCAAGCGGTTCCGCGGTTTCGTCGGCAAGCAGAAGGACGTGAAGAAGGCTGTTGTGACACTGGCTGAAGGCCAGACGATCGACGTCTCCACCGGTCTCTGAGGTATAAGAAAATGGCATTGAAAACTTTCAATCCGATCACCCCGAGCCAGCGCCAGCTGGTCATCGTCGACCGCTCGGCCCTCTACAAGGGCAAGCCGGTCAAGGCGCTGACGGAAGGTCTGACCAAGAGCGGCGGTCGTAACAACCTCGGTCGCATCACCGCCCGCTTCATCGGCGGGGGTCACAAGCGCACCTATCGTCTGATCGACTTCAAGCGTCGCAAGTTCGACGTCGAAGGCACGGTCGAGCGTATCGAATACGATCCGAACCGCACGGCTTTCATCGCGTTGGTGAACTATGCTGACGGCGAGAAGGCTTATATCATCGCTCCTCAGCGCCTCGCTGCCGGTGACAAGGTCATCGCTTCCGAGAAGGCTGTCGACGTCAAGCCCGGCAACACCATGCCGCTGCAGTTCATCCCGGTCGGCTCCATCATCCACAATGTGGAAATGAAGCCGGGTAAGGGTGGTCAGATCGCTCGCTCCGCCGGTGGCTACGCACAGCTCGTCGGCCGCGACCAGGGCATGGCGATCCTTCGCCTGAACTCCGGTGAACAGCGTCTCGTTCATGGCTCCTGCCTTGCTTCGATCGGCGCCGTCTCCAACCCTGATCACGCCAACATCAACGACGGCAAGGCCGGTCGTACCGTTTGGCGCGGCAAGCGCCCGCATAACCGCGGTGTCGTCATGAACCCGGTCGACCATCCGCACGGCGGTGGCGAAGGCCGCACCTCCGGTGGTCGCCATCCGGTGACACCGTGGGGCAAGCCGACCAAGGGCAAGCGCACCCGGTCGAACAAGTCGACCGACAAGATGATCATGCGCTCGCGTCATCAGCGTAAGAAGTAAGAGAGGAAGTCTCCAATGGCTCGTTCAGTATGGAAAGGTCCGTTCGTTGACGGCTATCTTCTCAAGAAGGCTGAGAAGGTTCGTGAAGGCGGTCGCAGTGAAGTGATCAAGATCTGGAGCCGCCGCTCCACGATCCTGCCGCAGTTCGTCGGTCTCACCTTCGGCGTCTACAACGGCAGCAAGCATATCCCGGTCAGCGTCAATGAAGACATGGTCGGTCACAAATTCGGTGAATTCTCTCCGACCCGCACCTACTACGGTCACGGCGCGGACAAGAAGGCGAAGAGGAAGTAACAATGGGCAAGGCAAAAGCCGAACGCCGGCTGAAGGACAACGAGGCGCAAGCAGTCGCCCGCACGCTCCGCGTCAGCCCCCAGAAGCTCAACCTGGTTGCTGCGGCTATCCGCGGCAAGAAGGTCGAGCGCGCACTCGCGGAGCTGGAGTTCTCCCGCAAGCGCATCGCAGGCGCCGTCAAGAAGACGCTTGAATCTGCGATTGCCAACGCCGAGAACAACCACGATCTCGACGTCGACTCGCTGGTTGTCGCCGAGGCCTATGTCGGCAAGTCGATCGTCATGAAGCGTTTCCACGCTCGTGGCCGCGGTCGCGCGTCGCGCATTGAAAAGCCCTTCGCGCACCTGACGATCGTGGTTCGTGAAGTGCAGGCAGCAGAGGAGGCCGCATAATGGGTCAGAAAATCAATCCAATCGGTTTCCGCCTCGGCATCAACCGTACCTGGGATAGCCGCTGGTTTGCGGACAATGCCGAGTACGGCCAACTGCTGCACGAAGACCTGAAGATGCGCAAGTTCGTCATGAGCGAACTGAAGCAGGCCGGGATCTCCAAGGTGGTTATCGAGCGTCCGCACAAGAAGTGCCGCGTCACGATCCACTCGGCACGTCCGGGCCTGATCATCGGCCGCAAGGGCGCAGACATCGACAAGCTCCGCAAGAAGCTGTCGGAGATGACGAATTCGGAAACGCACCTCAACATCGTCGAAGTGCGCAAGCCCGAAGTCGATGCGACGCTGGTCGCTCAGTCGATCGCCCAGCAGCTCGAGCGTCGCGTGGCTTTCCGCCGCGCTATGAAGCGCGCCGTTCAGTCCGCGATGCGTCTTGGCGCCGAGGGCATCAAGATCACCTGCGCCGGCCGTCTCGGCGGCGCTGAAATCGCCCGTACGGAATGGTACCGCGAAGGTCGTGTGCCGCTGCACACGCTGCGCGCAGACATCGACTACGGCACGGCTGAAGCAGAAACCGCTTTCGGCATCTGCGGCATCAAGGTCTGGATCTTCAAGGGCGAAATCCTTGAGCATGATCCGATGGCTTCCGAGCGCCGCGCGATGGAAGGTGACGCCCAGGGTCCGGCAAGCCGTGATCGTGACCGCGACAGAGACCGTCGCCGCGACAACGCTTGATAGCGCGCGTGGCAGAGAAGTTCGGAGAATAAGAAAATGTTGCAGCCAAAGCGTACCAAGTACCGCAAGCAGTTCAAGGGCCGCATCAAGGGCGTCGCCAAGGGCGGTTCTGACCTGGCATTCGGCGAATTCGGCCTGAAGGCACAGGAACCCAACCGCGTCAACGCGCGCGAGATCGAAGCGGCCCGCCGCGCGATCACGCGTTATATGAAGCGCGCCGGCCGTGTATGGATCCGCGTGTTCCCGGACGTTCCGGTAACCAAAAAGCCGACCGAAGTCCGTATGGGTAAGGGTAAGGGCTCCGTTGAATACTGGGCATGCAAGGTCAAGCCCGGCCGTATGATGTTCGAGATCGACGGTGTCAGCGAAGAAATCGCCCGTGAGGCGCTTCGCCTCGGCTCTGCCAAGCTCTCGGTCAAGACGCGCTTCGTTCAGCGCATTGCAGAGTAAGGAATGAGCTCATGAAAGCCTCAGACGTTCGCGCGTTCACCGCCGACCAACTCAAGGACGAGCTTGCCAAGCTGAAGAAGGAGCAGTTCAACCTGCGCTTTCAGAAGGCGACCGGCCAGCTCGAAAAGTCCTCGCGCATCAACGAAGTTCGCAAGGACATCGCCCGCGTGAAAACCATTGCCCGCCAGAAGGCGGCAGAAGTTAAGGCCTAAAGGAAGAAAAATATGCCGAAGCGCATCCTGCAGGGCGTCGTCGTTGGCGACAAGAACGAGAAGACGGTAGTGGTTCGTGTCGAGCGTCGTTTCGCTCACCCACTGCTCCAGAAGACCGTTCGTCGTTCCAAGAAGTACAAGGCCCACGACGAGAACAACCAGTACAAGATCGGCGATACCGTATCCATCGAGGAATGCGCGCCCATCTCCAAGGACAAGCGCTGGACGGTGATTTCCGCCCAGGGCAAGTAACAGAATTTTGCGCGAGGCCTTGCGTCTCGCCGAAATATCTGTATGAAGCAGCGTCAGAACGCTCGAATGCCGGGCGTTCTTTTGCTTTGAGCGCACGGAAGGTCCCGTTCGGGAAACCACCCTGGCACGATCGACCCCGCGCTATTCAGCTATTGCCGCGTCTGTGCTGCCTCACGGCAGCTCGGCCGGCGAAAATTTTCATAAGCCGGAGTAGGGGGCTAGCCCAACCATTCCGGTAAACCAAGAAGGCGACCTGATATGATTCAGATGCAAACAAACCTCGACGTCGCGGATAATTCCGGCGCACGTCGTGTCATGTGCATCAAGGTGCTGGGCGGCTCGAAGCGCAAGTATGCCTCGATCGGCGACGTCATCGTCGTTTCGATCAAGGAAGCGATCCCGCGCGGCCGTGTGAAGAAGGGTGACGTGATGAAGGCGGTTGTCGTTCGCACCGCCAAGGACATCCGTCGTGCAGATGGCTCCGTCATCCGCTTCGACACCAACGCAGCAGTCCTCATCGACAACAAGAAAGAGCCGATCGGCACCCGTATCTTCGGACCGGTTCCGCGCGAACTTCGCGCCAAGAACCACATGAAGATCATCTCGCTGGCTCCCGAAGTACTGTAAGGAGCGAAGCGATGCAGAAGATTCGTAAGGGCGACAAGGTCGTCATGCTCGCTGGCAAGGACAAGGGCCGTACCGGCGAAGTTGTCCAGGTCATGCCGAAGGAAGATCGTGCCGTTGTTCGTGGCGTCAACGTCGTCAAGCGCCACCAGCGCCAGACGCAGACCCAGGAAGCCGGCATCATCAACAAGGAAGCCCCGGTTCACCTGTCCAACGTTGCAATCATCGACAAGGATGGCAAGCCGACCCGCGTCGGTTTCAAGGTTGTTGACGGCAAGAAGGTCCGTGTGGCCAAGCGTTCTGGAGAAGTGATCGATGGCTGAGGCAAAATATGAGCCGCGGCTCAAGAAGGAATATGTCGAGCGCATCCGCAAGGCGTTGCAGGAGCAGTTCTCCTACGCCAATGAGATGATGATCCCGAAGCTCGACAAGATCGTGATCAACATGGGTGTCGGCGAAGCGACCGCTGACTCGAAGAAGCCGACGGTGGCTGCCGCCGACCTCGCAGCGATTGCCGGCCAGAAGCCGGTCATCACCCGCGCACGTAACTCTATCGCAGGCTTCAAGGTCCGCGAACAGATGCCGATCGGCGCCAAGGTCACCCTGCGCGGCGCCCGCATGTACGAGTTCATGGACCGTCTCGTGAACATCGCGCTCCCGCGCGTTCGCGACTTCCGCGGCCTGAACCCGAAAAGCTTTGACGGCCGTGGCAACTTCGCCATGGGCATCAAGGAGCACATTGTGTTCCCTGAGATCAACTACGACAAGGTTGATCAGATGTGGGGCATGGACATCATCGTTTGCACGACGGCGACGACCGACGACGAGGCACGGGCTCTTCTGAAAGAGTTCAGCTTCCCGTTCCGTCAATAACCGTAACGACGAGCGTAGAAAAGGAACCTGACATGGCGAAGACAAGCGCAGTTGAAAAGAACAAGCGCCGCCGTACTACGGTCGCTAACCAGGCCGCTAAGCGGGCTGGGTTGAAGGCGATCATCATGAACCAGGCTCTTCCGATCGAAGAGCGGTTCAAGGCCTCGATCAAGCTGGCATCCCTGCCGCGTGATGGATCGAAGACCCGTATTCGCAACCGTTGCGAAGTTTCGGGGCGTCCGCGCGCATATTACCGCAAACTGCGCATGTCGCGTATTGCGCTGCGTGAACTCGGCAATCTCGGCAAGGTGCCGGGTATCGTCAAGTCGAGCTGGTAAGGAGCAGGTTACATGACAATGACTGATCCGTTGGGCGATATGCTCACTCGCATCCGTAACGGTGCTTCTCGCCGCAAGTCGTCGGTTTCGACGCCTGCTTCGAAGCTCCGTGCACGTGTTCTCGATGTTCTGCAGTCCGAAGGCTACATCCGTGGCTATTCCGTTGTCGATTTCGGCAATGGCAAGTCGGAACTCAGCATCGAGCTGAAATATTATGAAGGCGCATCGGTGATCCGTGAGATCGGCCGTGTGTCCAAGCCGGGCCGCCGGGTTTATGTCTCGGTCAAGTCCATTCCGCAGGTCGCGAACGGTCTCGGCATCACCATCCTTTCGACTCCGAAGGGTGTGATGGCCGATCACCAGGCTCGCGAACAGAACGTTGGTGGCGAGGTTCTTTGCTCGGTCTTCTAAGATTGGGCAGGGATCTCCATAGCGAACAGACAGGATTGAAACATGTCTCGTATCGGTAAAAAGCCCGTTCAGGTGCCTGCTGGGATCACGGCTACGGTCGATGGCCAGAAGGTGACTGCAAAGGGCCCGAAGGGCGAGCTGTTTTTCGTTGCTAACGACGAAATCAGCCTCAAGCTTGAAAATAACGCCGTCGTCGTGACGCCGGTGAACCAGACTAAGGATGCGCGGTCAAAGTGGGGCATGTCCCGCACGATGATCGAAGGCATCTTCAAGGGCGTCAAGGACGGTTTCGAGCGCAAGCTTGAAATCAACGGCGTCGGTTACCGCGCCGCCATGCAGGGCAAGAACCTGCAGCTGGCCCTCGGTTTCAGCCACGACGTGATCTACGAGCCGCCGGTCGGTATCTCGATCGTTGTTCCGAAGCCGACGGAAATCGTCGTCAGCGGCATCAACAAGCAGCAGGTCGGTCAGGTTGCCGCCGAAATCCGCGAATATCGCGGTCCCGAGCCCTACAAGGGCAAGGGCGTCAAGTACGCTGACGAGCGGATCGTCCGCAAAGAAGGCAAGAAGAAGTAAGGATCACGCGAAATGGCTAGCAGGAAAGAAGCACTTGCACGTCGTGCCAACCGCGTGCGCCGTCATCTCAAGTCGGTGGCCAATGGCCGTCCGCGCCTGTCGGTTCATCGCTCCTCGAAGAACATCTACGCCCAGGTCATCGATGACGTGGCCGGCAAGACGCTCGCGTCTGCCTCCACCCTCGAGAAGGATCTGCGCGGTTCTCTGAAGACCGGTGCCGATACCGCCGCCGCTACCGTTGTGGGCAAGCTCCTCGCCGAGCGGGCCTCCAAGGCCGGTGTTACGGAAGTCGTGTTCGACCGTGGCGCCTTCATCTATCACGGCCGCATCAAGGCTCTCGCCGAAGCGGCCCGCGAAGGCGGTCTCACCTTCTGATCAGTTTCCGGCCGGACGCCTCAAGCGCCGGCCGGATTTTCGCCGGACCGCAGGCACTCTCCGAAAGGGGAGGCTAATGCGGTCCACATTTGTTTGCCGATTGCACCCGGAAAAGAAAAAGGAAGAGGACAATGGCACAGGAAAGAAGGCCGCAGCGGGACGACCGCCAGAGCCGTGAAGAGCGCGATAGCGAATTCGTCGACAAGCTTGTCGCGATCAACCGCGTCGCCAAGGTCGTCAAGGGCGGCCGTCGTTTCGGTTTTGCAGCACTCGTCGTCGTTGGCGACCAGAAGGGCCGCGTTGGCTTCGGCCATGGCAAGGCACGTGAAGTACCGGAAGCCATCCGCAAGGCAACCGAAGCCGCTAAGCGCGAACTGATCTTCGTACCGCTGCGTGACGGCCGTACGCTGCATCACGACGTTCACGGCCGCCACGGCGCCGGCAAGGTTCTGCTGCGCTCGGCCAAGGTCGGTACCGGCATCATCGCGGGCGGTCCGATGCGCGCCGTATTCGAAACACTCGGCATGCACGACGTCGTCGCCAAGTCGACCGGTTCGTCGAACCCCTACAACATGGTTCGCGCCACCTTCGACGCTCTGAAGCACCAGGTTCACCCGAAGGACATCGCAGCTCAGCGCGGCATCAAGTATGCAACGCTGCAGGCTCGTCGTAGCGCCTCCGGCAACGCCTCTGAAGAATAAGAGGAGTTTGACAGATGGCCAAGGCTACTAAGAAGGCTGAAGCGAAGACTGTCACGATCGAACAGATCGGCAGCCCGATTCGCCGTCCGGATGTCCAGCAGCGCACGCTGATCGGTCTCGGACTGAACAAGATGCACCGTCGCCGCACGCTGGAGGATACTCCTTCCGTTCGTGGCATGATCCGTGCTGTCCAGCATCTCGTTCGCGTCGTCGACGAGAAGTGAGACGGAGGAAACGCTCATGAAACTCAATGAAATCAAGGACAACGAAGGCTCGACCCACAGCCGCAAGCGCCTCGGCCGCGGTATCGGCTCGGGCTCGGGCAAGACTGGTGGTCGCGGCGTGAAGGGTCAGAAGTCCCGTTCAGGCGTCGCCATCAACGGCTTCGAAGGCGGCCAGATGCCGATCTATCGTCGCCTGCCGAAGCGTGGCTTCAACAACATTTTCGCTTCCGATTTTGTTGTCGTGTCGCTGGCCCGTATCCAGACGGCGATCGACGCCGGCAAGCTCGATGCCAAGACGACCGTTGACGCAGCTGCCCTCAAGGCTGCTGGTGTCATCCGCCGCGTCAAGGACGGCGTTCGCGTTCTCGCCGACGGCGAGATCAAGGCCAAGATCACCATCGTCGTTGCAGGCGCCTCCAAGCCTGCCGTCGAGAAGATCGAAAAGGCCGGCGGCACCGTGACGCTGCTTTCGGCTCCCGCTGCAGCCGAATAAATAATCTGATGATATATCGCCCGGAGTGCTTCACACCGGGCGATTTTGCTCCCATATGTGGGCCTCACAAAAACTTGGCTGGCGCGCCCGCGTCATGCCGGTAAGACTCGAAAACAAGGGTGAGGCAAGGGGTTGCGCCGCAATCCGTCCTGAGCCCGGTTTTGAATAATTTCATACTGATTCCGGGTCCGGTCTGTCCCCCAGAGACGCCGGAATTGGTAGCGCGGAGAAACGCATGGCTTCTGCAGCGGAACAATTGGCATCCAACCTCAATTTTTCGACCTTCGCCAAAGCCGAGGATTTGAAGAAGCGCTTGTGGTTCACACTGGCAGCTCTCCTCGTCTATCGACTCGGCACGCATATTCCGCTTCCAGGCCTCAATCCTGAAGCCTATGCCCAGGCTTTCCGCGGCCAGTCAGGCGGCATTCTCGGCCTTTTCAACATGTTCTCGGGCGGCGCTGTTCAGCGCATGGCGATCTTTGCGCTCGGCATCATGCCCTATATCTCCGCTTCGATCATTGTGCAGCTCATGACCTCGGTCGTGCCGGCGCTCGAAAACCTGAAGAAGGAAGGCGAGCAGGGCCGTAAGATCATCAACCAGTATACCCGCTATGGTACCGTTATCCTCGGTGCGCTCCAGGCCTATGGCATTGCCGCCGGCCTTGAAAGCGGCCAAGGCCTCGTCGTCGAGGCCGGCTGGTTCTTCCGCGTCTCCACCGTTCTGACGCTGCTCGGCGGCACGATGTTCCTGATGTGGCTCGGTGAGCAGATCACCTCGCGCGGCATCGGCAACGGCATCTCGCTGATCATTTTCGCCGGCATCGCCGCCGGCCTTCCGACAGCTCTTGCCGGCACGCTTGAACTCGGCCGCACCGGGGCGCTGTCGACCTTCCTCATTCTGCTCGTCATCATCGTCGCGATCGCCGTCATCGGCATCATCGTCTTCGTCGAGCGCGCCCAGCGCCGGCTGCTGATCCAGTATCCGAAGCGTCAGGTTGGCAATCGGATGTTCCAGGGCGATACCTCGCATCTGCCGCTGAAGTTGAACACGTCAGGCGTCATTCCGGCAATCTTCGCGTCGTCGCTGCTGCTGCTGCCGGCAACGGTCGCCGGTTTCGCCAACACCTCGGCAATGCCCTCCTGGGTGACATCGATCGTCGCGGCCCTCGGCCACGGTCAACCGCTCTATATGGCGCTGTACGGCGCGCTGATCGCCTTCTTCGCCTTCTTCTATACGGCCATCGTCTTTAATCCGAAGGACACGGCCGACAATCTGAAGAAGCATGGCGGCTTCATTCCCGGCATCCGTCCGGGCGAGCGCACCGCCGAATATATCGACTACGTGCTGACCCGAATCACGGTGATCGGTGCGCTCTATCTCGTCTTCGTCTGCATCCTCCCAGAGATTCTGGTGTCGCAAACCGGCATTCCATTAGCCCTTGGTGGGACTTCGCTTTTGATCGTGGTTAGCGTAACTCTTGATACGGTTGCACAGATCCAGGGTCACCTGATCGCGCAGCAATACGAAGGCCTGATCAAGAAATCGAAGTTGCGTGGAGGAAAGAGGGGGCGATGAGACTTATCCTTTTGGGGCCGCCGGGCGCGGGTAAGGGAACCCAGGCCCAGCGGATCGTGGAAAAGCACGGCATTCCGCAGCTTTCCACTGGAGACATGCTGCGTGCTGCTACCGAAGCTGGCACAGAGGTGGGGAAACGCGCCAAGGCGGTCATGGACGCCGGCAAACTCGTCTCTGATGAGATCGTCATCGCCATCGTCTCTGAGCGAATCGATCAGCCCGATTGCGCCAACGGCTTCATTCTCGATGGTTTTCCTCGCACACTCGTGCAGGCCGATGCCACCGAGGGGATGCTAAAGTCCAAGGGTCTTGACCTCTCAGTGGTTATCGAGTTTCGCGTCGACGACAAGGAACTCATCCGTCGGGTGGATGGTCGATATACCTGCGTTCAGTGCGGCACTGTCTATCATGACACTGACAAGCTCCCGGCCAAGGAAGGTGTTTGCGACAAGTGCGGTTCGACTCACTTCAAACGCCGTCCTGATGACAACGCCGAGACCATGATCAAGCGTCTCGAGGTCTACTACAAGGAAACCTCGCCGCTGATCGGCTATTACCATGCCAAGGACAAACTCAAGTCCGTGGACGGCATGGCAGAAATCGATCAGGTGACCGCCGAGGTCGAAAGCATTCTTTCCAAGCTTTAAGGCTTTGAAAATAAACTTGGCGGAACGGTTGCTTTTCAGCAGTGATTCCGCTAAACACCGCGCCAACTCGCGACATTCCATGCGATCGGCGCGGATTTCCCAGGGAAGTCCGGGTGCGGTCGTTTTGACATGTTACGGACGTAAATCTGAACGGGCGGTTCTCAAGACCGCATAACGAAGCCCACTTGCCGGATGGCAACTGGAATGCAAGGAGAATAGGCGTGGCACGTATCGCTGGCGTCAACATCCCGACTGCGAAGCGCGTTGTCATCGCGCTGACCTACATTCACGGGATCGGTTCGAAATTCGCACAGGAAATCGTCGAGAAGGTCGGTATCCCGGCTGAACGCCGTGTGCATCAGCTGACGGACGCAGAAGTCCTTCAGATCCGTGAAGCTATCGACCGCGACTATCAGGTCGAAGGCGATCTTCGTCGCGATACCGCGATGAACATCAAGCGCCTGATGGACCTCGGCTGCTACCGCGGCCTGCGTCATCGCCGCGGCCTTCCGGTCCGCGGTCAGCGCACGCATACCAATGCCCGCACCCGCAAGGGTCCGGCAAAGGCAATCGCTGGCAAGAAGAAGTAATTTCCGGGAAACCGGGGTGGGGAGGCTGGCGGTCTGCGCCGGCCTCTTTTGAGTTTGGAGCGGGACCATATAGGCGCCGTTCCGGTGTAGCCGCTGGCATTACGGCGGTGAAGAGATCAACGAAAGGAATACCATGGCTAAGGAAGCCGTCCGCGTTCGCCGTCGCGAGCGCAAGAATATCTCGTCGGGTGTCGCTCACGTCAACTCGACCTTCAACAACACGATGATCACCATCACCGATGCGCAGGGCAATGCGATCGCCTGGTCGTCGGCTGGCGCCAAGGGCTTCAAGGGCTCGCGCAAGTCGACCCCGTTCGCTGCCCAGATCGCTGCCGAAGACTGCGCCAAGAAGGCCCAGGAGCACGGCATGAAGTCGCTGGAAGTCGAAGTCTGCGGTCCGGGTTCGGGTCGTGAATCGGCTCTGCGCGCGCTCCAGGCTGCAGGTTTCATGATCACGTCCATCCGCGACGTGACCCCGATCCCGCACAATGGCTGCCGTCCGCGCAAGAAGCGCCGCGTCTGATCATCGCTCTCGTCACCGGTGAGCGCCTGCGCGCTCCCGGTGGTTTTCAAGCTCGGTTGCCACGATTGGATGGTGGCAACGAACGGAAGGCAAACTCATGATTCAGAAGAACTGGCAGGAACTGATCAAGCCGAACAAGGTGGAGTTCTCCTCGAGCTCGCGCACCAGGGCGACGCTTGTTGCCGAACCGCTGGAGCGCGGCTTCGGCCTCACCCTCGGCAACGCGCTTCGCCGCGTTCTGCTTTCCTCGCTGCGCGGTGCTGCCGTCACGGCGGTGCAGATCGATGGCGTGCTGCATGAATTCTCCTCGATTCCGGGCGTCCGCGAAGACGTCACGGACATCGTGCTCAACATCAAGGAAATCGCCATCAAGATGGATGGCGACGATGCAAAGCGCATGGTCGTGCGTAAGCAGGGCCCTGGCGTTGTCACGGCTGGCGACATTCAGACGGTCGGCGATATCGAAATCCTCAACCCCGAGCATGTCATCTGCACGCTCGACGAGGGTGCCGAGATCCGCATGGAATTCACCGTCAACAACGGCAAGGGCTATGTTCCGGCCGAACGCAATCGTGCGGAAGATGCTCCGATCGGTCTCATCCCGGTCGACAGCCTCTACTCGCCGGTCAAGAAGGTGTCCTACAAGGTTGAAAATACCCGCGAAGGACAGGTTCTCGACTACGACAAGCTGAACATGACCATCGAAACCGATGGCTCGATCACCGGCGAAGACGCCGTCGCTTTTGCGGCGCGCATCCTCCAGGATCAGCTTGGCGTCTTCGTCAACTTCGACGAGCCGCAGAAGGAAACCGAAGAGGAAGCAGTCACCGAACTCGCTTTCAACCCGGCTCTCCTGAAGAAGGTGGACGAACTCGAGCTGTCGGTCCGTTCGGCAAACTGCCTGAAGAACGACAACATCGTCTACATCGGCGACCTCATTCAGAAGACCGAAGCAGAAATGCTCCGCACACCGAATTTTGGTCGCAAGTCGCTGAACGAAATCAAGGAAGTTCTCGCTTCCATGGGCCTGCACCTCGGCATGGAAGTGCCGGCATGGCCGCCCGAGAACATCGAAGATCTCGCCAAGCGTTACGAAGATCAATACTGAAAAAACAAAAGGCAGGCTCTTTCGGCTGCCTTTCCCCGTCAAACAGCAGGCCAATCGCCTGCATGTGCCAGGAAACGGCAGGCCCACTTAGCGTAAGGGCACCTGCATTAAAGGAGAATAGCAATGCGCCATGGTAAAGCCGGCCGCAAGCTGAATAGAACTGCAAGCCACCGCAAGGCGATGTTCGCCAACATGGCGGCTTCGCTGATTACCCACGAGCAGATCGTCACGACCCTGCCGAAGGCCAAGGAAATCCGTCCGATCGTCGAGAAGCTCGTCACGCTCGGCAAGCGCGGCGACCTGCACGCTCGCCGTCAGGCGATCTCGCAGATCCGCGATGCCGCTGTCGTCGCGAAGCTGTTCGACACGATCGCAACGCGTTACGCCACCCGCAACGGCGGCTACCTGCGCATCATGAAGGCCGGCTTCCGCCAGGGCGACAATGCCGCCATGGCCGTGATCGAATTCGTGGATCGCGACGCCTATGCCAAGGGCGCTGCAGACAAGGCCCGCGTCGCTGCTGAAGAGCAGGCCGTCGCCGCTTAAATCCTCCGCTCCGGCGGAAACAGAACAGCCGGGCTGCGAAGCCCGGCTGTTTTTGTTTGTGCACGACAGCGCCGCGCTTCTTTTCAGATCGGCCGTTCAACCGGCTGAGGTGCAGATAGGACAGGTTCATTTGGGCGAAGTCTTTGAAAATCGTCGTCGAGTGCAGTTCCTCCGTCTCATAGCCCTGCTTGCGGTTATTGCGCTCGGGCTGGCGCTCAGACGGTTTAGCTATGCGGCCGATCTGCCCTTCATTGTCGTCAAATATGGTGGATCGGCACTCTGGGGAGCGATGGTCTATCTGCTCGTGGCGCTGTTTGTCGCAAGGTCACGGCCGGCAGCAATTGCTGTTACAGCGCTTTTCATAGCGATCTCGGTGGAATTGTTCCGGCTTTATCACACGCCCTGGCTCGATGCGTTTCGGCTGACCACGGCAGGCGCCCTGCTGCTTGGCCGGGTATTTTCGCTTTGGAATATGCTGGCCTATGCAATCGGCATAGCCACGGCTTGCGCCTTCGATCCCGCACATCGGGCGGCCTTGTCTCCTCGCCGCTAACCTGCCGTCTCACGAACAGACGCCACTGCGCGATTGCGCGTCCGCCCTTTGCCCTTCTGCCTGTTGCGTGCGATCGGTCGGTAGGAGCGGTAGAGGATGAGCGCGATGATCAGCCCGACATAGATATATTGCTCGAGATCGAGGATCTTGGTCGAGAGCGCGAAGTGCAGCGCCCCGCAGGCGGCGATGATGTAGACGAGGCGATGCAGCCAGATCCAGTTCTTGCCGAGGCGGCGGATCGAGATATTGTTGGATGTCAGGGCCAGCGGAATGAGCATCGTAAGGGCTGCCATGCCGAACATGATGAAGGGGCGCTTCAGCACGTCGTTGATGACGGCTGGAATATCCATCGCCTGGTCGAGCACCATGTAGACGGTGAAATGCATTAGTGCGTAGTAGAAGGTCAGCAGGCCAAGCGCGCGGCGATAGCGCAGATAGTTCCAGCCGAAGAGCTCACGGGCAGGGGAAACGGCGAGGGTCAGAATCAGGAAACGGATCGTCCAGATCCCGAGGAAGAGCTCGAAGCTCTTGACCGGATCGGCGCCGAGCTGATCGGTCGCGCCGAGATAGAACGTCCAGGCCGCAGGTACGAGCCCGACGACATAAAGCAGCCAAACGGAGGCGGGTTGCCAGCGCTTCGGGATGGCGAGCGACAGTTCCGCCATCAGAAATTCGCCTTCAGGTCCATGCCGGCATAAAGGCTTGCCACTTCGTCGGCATAACCGTTGAAGGGCAGGGTGGGGTGGCGGCCGGCGCCGAAGAAGCCGCTCTCACCGATGCGCCGTTCGCTCGCCTGGCTCCAGCGGGGATGGTCGATCGCCGGATTGACGTTGGCGTAGAAGCCGTATTCCTGCGGATTGGTGACCTGCCAGGTATTCTTCGGCTGCTGGTCGGTGAGTGTGATCCTGACGATCGACTTGATGCCCTTGAAGCCGTATTTCCACGGAACGACGAGGCGGATCGGTGCGCCGTTCTGGTTCGGCAGCGTTTCGCCATAGAGCCCGACGGCCAGCAGCGCCAGCGGATGGCGCGCCTCATCGAGGCGCAGACCCTCGACATAGGGCCAGTCGAGCGACTGAAAGAAGCCTTTCTGCCCAGGCATCTCCTCCGGCCGCACCACGGTTTCGAAGGCGACGTATTTGGCGCTGCCGAGTGGCTCCACCTTGTCGAGCAGCGATGCCAGCGGAAAGCCGTCCCAGGGGATGACCATCGACCAGGCCTCGACGCAGCGCATCCGGTAGGTGCGCTCCTCGATCGGGAATTCCTTCATCAACGCCTCGAGGTCGAAGGTGCCTGGCTTTTTGACCATGCCGTCAACCTTGATCGTCCACGGCAGCGGCTTGAAATCGCTAGAAAGAGCTGCGGGATCGCCCTTGTCGAGGCCGAACTCATAGAAATTATTGTAGGTCGTGACGTCCTTGATCGGCGTCGCCTTCTCGTCGACCTTGTACTTGCTCTCAACGGCGGAGAGAGCCGCAGCACTCGCCTTGCCGGCGCTGTAGAGCGCCATGGCGCCAAGCGCTGCCGCACCGAGGAATTCACGACGGCGCACATAGATCTGGCGCGGCGTAATCTCCGATGACGCGATCTTCGGTGGGCGATAGCTTGGCATGTCGAAACCTCCTCGGCGGATATCCTGAAATATAGCCCTTAAACGAACCGCCGGCATGTCTAGATTAGTGTCTAAGCCTTGAATATTGCTGACGGGAAGCCAATTTTTTGTGTTCGGTCGTGATGGAATAGGCTGTAACAAAACGTCGCGTCGAACCGTATATGATCGATGGGCCTCATGGCGCTTCTCCCCGGCGTACCGGATTTGGGCTTCCCGGTAGTGACAGCCCCCGTCGATTGGATTAGGACAATTCCAAAAAGCGGCGTTTGCCCGGCCCGCAGGCTCCATGTCGCCCGGCTTCGCCTGATAATTCCGACACGTTGAGGAAGACACCGATGCCAGTTTACCGTTCCAGAACCACGACCCATGGCCGCAACATGGCGGGCGCCCGCGGCCTTTGGCGCGCCACGGGCATGAAGGATTCGGATTTCGGCAAGCCGATCATCGCGGTGGTGAATTCCTTCACCCAGTTCGTGCCCGGCCACGTGCACCTGAAGGACCTTGGCCAGCTCGTTGCCCGCGAGATCGAGGCGGCCGGCGGTGTCGCCAAGGAATTCAACACGATCGCCGTCGATGACGGCATCGCCATGGGCCATGACGGCATGCTTTATTCGCTGCCCTCGCGTGAGCTCATCGCCGACAGCGTCGAATATATGGTCAATGCTCATTGCGCCGACGCCATGGTCTGCATCTCCAATTGCGACAAGATCACCCCCGGCATGCTGATGGCGTCGCTGCGTCTCAATATCCCGACCGTCTTCGTCTCGGGCGGTCCGATGGAAGCCGGCAAGGTCGTGCTGCACGGCAAGACGCATGCCCTCGACCTGGTCGATGCCATGGTCGCCGCAGCCGATGACAAGATCAGCGACGAGGACGTCCAGACCATCGAACGCTCGGCCTGTCCGACCTGTGGTTCCTGCTCCGGCATGTTCACCGCCAATTCGATGAACTGCCTGACGGAAGCCCTCGGCCTGTCGCTGCCCGGCAACGGCTCGACGCTTGCCACCCATCTCGACCGCAAGCGCCTCTTCGTCGAGGCCGGTCATCTGATTGTCGATCTCGCCCGCCGTTATTACGAGCAGGATGACGTCAAGGCGCTGCCGCGCACCATTGCCTCCAAGCAGGCCTTCGAGAATGCCATGACGCTCGATATCGCCATGGGCGGTTCCACCAATACGGTCCTGCACATTCTTGCCGCCGCCCATGAAGGCGAGATCGATTTCAATATGGCCGATATCGACGCGCTGTCGCGCCGCGTGCCGTGCCTGTCGAAGGTCGCACCCGCCAAGAGTGACGTGCATATGGAAGACGTCCACCGCGCCGGCGGCATCATGTCGATCCTCGGCGAACTCGACAAGGGTGGGCTGCTGAACCGCGATTGCCCGACCGTCCATGCCGAGACGCTGGGCGACGCGATCGATCGCTGGGATATCACCCGCACCAACAGCGAAACCGTTCGCAACTTCTATCGTGCCGCACCCGGCGGCATCCCAACCCAGGTCGCCTTCAGCCAGGAAGCCCGCTGGGACGAACTCGACACCGACCGTGAGCACGGCGTCATCCGTTCGGTCGAGCATCCCTTCTCCAAGGATGGTGGTCTTGCCGTGCTCAAGGGCAACCTTGCGATCGACGGCTGCATCGTCAAGACCGCTGGCGTCGATGAATCGATCCTGAAATTCTCCGGCCCCGCCCGCGTCTTCGAAAGCCAGGATTCGTCGGTCAAGGCGATCCTTGCCAACGAGGTCAAGGCCGGCGATGTCGTCGTCATCCGCTACGAAGGCCCGAAGGGCGGTCCGGGCATGCAGGAAATGCTTTATCCGACGAGCTACCTGAAGTCGAAGGGCCTCGGCAAGGCCTGCGCGCTGATCACCGACGGCCGCTTCTCCGGCGGCACTTCCGGCCTCTCGATCGGCCACGCCTCGCCGGAAGCGGCAAATGGCGGCACGATCGGCCTGGTGCGCGAAGGCGACATGATCGACATCGACATCCCCAACCGCACGATCAGCCTGCGTGTCAGCGAGACCGAACTTGCCGCCCGCCGCGCCGAACAGGACGCCAAGGGCTGGTATCCCACAGAAGTCCGCAAGCGCAATGTCACGACCGCGCTGAAGGCCTACGCGGCCTTCGCAACGAGTGCGGACCGCGGTGCCGTGCGCGATCTGAACGCCCGCTGAGCAGCTTCAGCTTACGAACCGTTGATGAATAGTCAGCGGCTCTTCCAACCGGTCGATTCAGAGCATGATGCCGAAAAGTGTGAGCGGTTTTCGGACGACATCATGCTCTCACTCTATAATGTAGAACAGGATTCAGATTTTAGGCCGACCCGGCCTAAAATCATCCTGTTCTAGAGCGGCCGGTTGATGTTTTTATAGGTCTCGCCGAACTGCTTCAGCCGCTCGTCATAGGCAGCCTTGATACACGCCGCATCCGCTCCGCATTCCTGCCGCTTTTTCAACCAGGCCGTCTGTTCGTCCTGCAATGTTCCGCGCGAACCCATCGCCAGAAGGCCCGAGAGCAAATCGAAAGTCGTAACCATCTTCACGTCGGCGTCGTTGAGTGCGCGGCTGTCGCAGATCGCTTTTTCATCCGGCTTCAATTCTTTCGCATCGCAATCGAAGCTTGCTGCCTGTGCCAGGTTCGATCCAATGAGCAGGATCGCAAAGCCGAGGGCCGCTGTCGTCGTTCTTGTCGTGATCATTCATATGTTCCTATTGCTGCCGGTCAGGCTAGCTTCCGCAGTGCCAGAGCCAGGAAGATGATGCAAATGAGCCAGACGGCAAGGATGAAGATCAGTCCGACCCAGCTGGAGGGACGCTCAATGCGCCTTGTCGCCTCCGTACGAAGCTCGTTCATCACCTCTACTGGCACGAGCCGGATCGCCAGCATGATACCGAGCGGCACGATGAGGAGATCGTCGAGATAGCCGAGGATGGGATGAGATCGATGGGCGACAGCGCGTAGGCGGCAACGGCGCCGGCCACTGCCTTCGCGTGCCACGGCATACGTGCGTCACGGGCGGCAAGCCACAATGCCACGATGTCACGCTTCAGTGACTTTGCCCAGATTTTGGCTTTTGATATCAGTTGCATGGCCGTACTTCCTGAATCAAATTCGCAATCGCTTTAAGTGGTACTTCCGCGACGTTCCATTGCCTTATTCTTCCATGCTTCCGCCCTCTTTCCTTTCTAGCGTCGGGCGCTACAACGTTCCTCAAGAGGATTCAAAAGGGATACCCATGCAAGGCCTGTTCAAGCGCGCCTCCGTCTCGCTATTCGCTCTCATGCTCGTTCTGCCGGCTGCGGCCCATGCGCAGACGGCAAAGACCGTACCCGAGAGCCAGATGCAGATGCAGCTCTCCTTCGCGCCGCTCGTCAAACAGACGTCAGGCGCCGTCGTCAACGTTTATGCGGAAAAGACCGTCCAGCGGCAGTCGCCCTTTGCTGGCGACCCTTTCTTCGAGCAATTTTTCGGCCAGCAGATGCCGAACCGTTCGGAGAAGCAGTCTTCGCTCGGCTCCGGCGTCATCGTCGAGGCGAACGGCACTGTCGTGACCAACAATCACGTCATCGAGGGCGCCGACGATATCAAGGTGGCGCTCTCGGACGGCCGCGAATTCCCCTGCAAGGTGGTACTGCGCGACGACCGTGTCGACCTTGCCGTGCTGAAGATCGACGCCAAGGAAAGCTTTCCGACATTGCCGATCGGCAATTCCGATACGGTCGAGGTCGGTGATCTCGTGCTGGCGATCGGCAATCCCTTCGGTGTCGGCCAGACGGTGACGAGCGGTATCGTCTCGGCGCTTGCCCGCAACCAGGTGATCAAGAACGAGTTCGGTTTCTTCATCCAGACCGATGCCTCGATCAATCCCGGCAATTCCGGCGGTGCCTTGATGAATATGAAGGGCGAGCTGATCGGCATCAACACGGCGATCTTCTCGCGCGGCGGTGGATCGAACGGCATTGGTTTCGCCATCCCCGCCAATCTGGTCAAGGTCTTCCTCACCTCTGCCGATGCCGGCGTCAAATCGTTCGAGCGGCCCTATGTCGGCGCGAGCTTCGATGCCGTGACCTCGGAAGTGGCTGAGGCGCTGGGGCTGAACAAAGTCCGCGGCGCGCTCGTCGTCAAGGTTTCGGAAGGTGGGCCAGCCGCCAAGGCCGGGCTGAAGGCCGGCGAAATCGTCACCGCCGTCGACGGAATTTCCGTCGAGCATCCGGATGCGCTGCTCTACCGGCTGACGACGGCCGGTCTCGGCAATTCAGTCAAGCTCACCGTCATCGAGAACGGCAGCGAGGAGCAACTGCCGCTGACGCTTGCCCGCGCCCCGGAAACCTCGCCGCGCGACCAGCGCACCATCGGCGGACACACGCCGTTTACCGGTGCCGTCGTCGAAAACCTGTCGCCGCGTGTCGCCGACGAGCTGCGCATGCCGCCCGAATCGGCAGGCGTCGTCGTATCCGAGGTGAAGGAGGATTCGCCTGCCGCCCGTCTCGGTTTCGAACCGAAGGATATCATCGTCTCGATCAACGGTACCGATGTGAAGTCGACCAGCGAACTGTCCGAGATCGCCGATAGCGACCCCGGCCTCTGGCGGGTCGAGATCGAGCGTGACGGCCAGCGCATCCGGCAATTCTTCCGATGAGCAACGATCTCTTCGCGCCGCGCGTTCCGGAGGAGGTCGCCGCCAGGCGGCCGCTTGCCGACCGGCTGCGGCCGAAGACGCTTGCCGATGTCACCGGTCAGGAACACCTGACCGGCGAGGATGGCGTGCTGAAAAGAATGATCGAAAGCGGCTCGCTCGGCTCGATGATCTTCTGGGGTCCGCCCGGCACCGGCAAGACGACGGTGGCACGGCTGCTTTCGGGCGAGGCGGGCCTGGCCTTCGAGCAGATATCGGCGATCTTCTCCGGCGTCGCCGACCTGAAGAAGGTGTTCGAGACAGCCCGTTTGCGGCGTATGGACGGCCGTCAGACGCTGCTCTTCGTCGATGAGATCCATCGTTTCAACCGCGCCCAGCAGGACAGTTTCCTGCCCGTCATGGAGGATGGCACGGTCATCCTCGTCGGCGCCACCACCGAGAACCCCTCCTTCGAGCTCAACGCCGCTCTGCTGTCGCGTGCCCGTGTGCTCACCTTCAAGTCGCATGACGAGGAAAGCCTTGAGGAACTGCTGAAGCGTGCCGAGACGATCGAGCAGAAGCCGCTGCCGCTGACGGAGGATGCCCGCGTGAGCCTGATCCGCATGGCCGACGGCGATGGCCGCGCCGTGCTGACGCTCGCCGAAGAAGTCTGGCGCGCGGCGCGCGAAGGCGAGAGCTTCGATACCGAAGGCCTGACGCGCATCGTCCAGCGCCGTGCCCCGGTCTACGATAAGGCGCAGGATGGCCACTACAATCTGATCTCGGCACTGCATAAATCCGTACGCGGCTCGGATCCCGATGCCGCGCTCTATTATCTCGCCCGCATGTTCGATGCCGGCGAGGACCCGCTCTATCTCGGCCGGCGGCTGGTGCGCATGGCTGTGGAGGATATCGGTCTTGCCGATCCGCAGGCACTGGTGATCTGCAATGCCGCCAAGGATGCCTATGAGTATCTCGGCTCGCCGGAAGGCGAACTGGCGCTTGCCCAGGCCTGCGTCTATCTCGCCACCGCCCCGAAATCGAATGCCGTCTACACCGCCTTCAAGGCGGCAAGCCAGGCGGCAAAGCAGAACGGCTCGTTGCTGCCGCCGAAGCACATCCTCAACGCGCCGACCAAGCTGATGAAGGGTGAGGGTTACGGCGACGGCTATCGCTACGACCACGATGAGCCGGATGCCTTTTCTGGCCAGGATTATTTCCCGGAGAAGATGGGACGTCAGATCTTCTACGATCCGCCGGAACGCGGCTTCGAGCGCGATATTCGCAAGCGGCTGGAATGGTGGGCAAAACTTCGCAAGGAGCGTAATCCGCGCTGAAACCTGGCGAACCTCAGGAGGCGCGCGGCGTCTTCTGATTTGCCGGCGCGGCAATCACCTTGACGGAAGATTCCGCAAGCCCGTGATGTCCTTCCATATCGACGATGACATGCCAGTGACCGCTTTCCGGAACGGTGATCTTGATTGGCGATTTGCGTGCCACGCCGCCGATATATTTGAAATCGAGAACCTCGGTGAACCGCTGGAAATTCGGGGCCGTCATCAGGCGGACATTGTTCACCGCATTCAACGACACCTCGATGATCGTTCCGGCGCGTTGTTCCTTGAGATCGTAATGGGTGAAGCGAAAATTCGGTTTCATTGGTCTCGCGGCGTCTGAAGTCTCTGCGACGCGATTTTACCAGTATGTCAGTTAAGGAAAAGTTGGAACTCGGCCTTTCAGCTGACGTCTCCGCGCTTCGCCTCAGAGCGCGCCGAAAATGACGTAGAGTTCGACGCAGGCGAGCACCACACCAAAGACGATCAGCGCCTGGGCGGCGCGCTTCTCGCGCATCTGCTTACTGCCGCGGGTGATCCTGTGTGGACGAGGGAACCGAAAACCTGAGGGCATGGCATTTCGCATGGCATTTGACCTTTGCAGTGATGACGAAAGGCTAATGCCGCTTGCGATAGGAAATCCATTCGGAGCGAGGCGCGAAAATATAGGAATGACATAAAGACCAATGCGAGAAATTTCGAAGTGCGGTGTCGGAAAGACATGAGCGCCGCCGTCCTTGCGGTATCGACGCAAACATGGGAGCAAGGACATGTCGAAGATGACGCTGATTTCGATGATCGCAACGGCTGCCGCATTTCTGGCCGCGCCCGATATGGCGAGTGCCGACGGTACCGCGCCGGCGACTGAGGTGAAGAAGGCTGCAGCGCCGATTGTCAGGAAGGGAAGTCTGCCGGTCAACGGTATCGATTATTATTATGAGATCCGCGGCGAGGGCGAGCCGCTGCTGCTCCTTCACGGTGGCCTCGGGCAGATCGAGATGTTCGCGCCCGTCATGCCTGTCTTCACCGACCACCGGCAGGTGATCGCCGTCGATCTGCAGGGCCATGGCCGCACGCCCCTCGGCACGCGGCCGATCGACCTTCCGACCATCGGCGCCGATCTCGCTATCCTGATGAAGCAACTCGGTTACGACAAGCTCGACGTTTTCGGCTATTCCTTCGGCGGCGGGGTGGCGCTGAACATGGCGGCGAACGCGCCCGACCAAGTGCGCCGGCTGGTGATACTCTCGGCACCCTATGCGCAGAACGGCTTCTTCCCGGAGATGCTGCCGCAGCAGGCGGCCGTCGGCGCTGCTATGGCCGACATGATGAAGGACACACCGATGTTCCTCTCCTACAAGGCGGTGGCGCCTGACGTTTCGGAATTTCCGAAGCTGCTCGACGCCATGGGCGCACTGATGCGCGAACCCATCGACTATAGCGATGCCGTCGCCAAGCTCACCATGCCGGTCATGCTGATCTACGGCGATGCCGACATGATCCGCCCCGAGCACATGATCGACTTCTACCACAAGCTCGGCGGCGGTCTGCGCGATGCGGGCTGGATGCGGGAGAACATGTCGAAGAACCGGCTGGCGATCCTGCCCGATCTCACCCACTACGAGACCTTCGCTTCGCCCCTCATGGCGAATATGGCGATGACCTTCCTCGATGGTGGCGGCAAGGCGCCGAACTGGGCCGAGCAGGTCGGAAAGTAAGGGAAGGCGGCCAGGTTTCCCCCGGCCGCCCAGTCCTCTGCACTCAGCTGCTTTGGTTTTCCCGATCCAACTGGGTCACCAGCGCCAGGATCGTTTCCGAAACCGGGGTCGGCACGGCGCTCAGCCGGCCGAGCGCCACCACCATGCCGACCAGCGGCGTAATTTCGAGCGCCTTGCCGCCGATCAGGTCCTGCAGCATCGACGTGCGCACGCCGCCGATATGGCGCGATTGTTCCAGCCGCTGCTCGACGCTCATGCTGAACCGCGCGCCCAGGGCCTCGCCAACGGCGCGGACCTCACTCATCACCTTGCCTACGGTGGCCGAAAGGGCGGGATCCGCCATGATGTCGGTCATCAGCGCCCTGGTCAGCGCGCTGATCGGGTTGAAGGCGGCATTACCCATCAACTTGCTCCAGATCTCGCCGCGAATATCAGGTGTCGTCGTAATGCTGAGGCCGGCGCCGGTCAGCAGCGCGGCGATTGCCTCGAGATCGGGCGAGATTTCGCCGGAGGGCTCGCCGAGCACGAAGCGGCCGTTGTTGGCAAGCTGGATCTCGCCGGGGTTGATCACCTCGGCACCCTGATAAGCGACGCAGCCGATGACGCGCTCCGGCCCGATCAGCCGCCAGAGCCTGCCGCCGGGATCGAGCTCATCGAACTGCAGTTCGGCATGCCGGCTCTGGGTATCGCGGTGAAAATACCACCACGGAATGCCGTTGAGGATCATGATGACGCGGGTGCCCTCCTTGAGGAGGGCTGCAATGCCTTCGGCAGCGGGTGCCAGCTGATGCCCCTTTAGGCCGGTGATGACGAGATCCTGCGGCGGCAATGTCCCGGGATCGTCGGTCGCGGTAAGGCGAACATTGATCGGCCTTTCCGAATCGGCTTCGCGCAGGCTGAGACCGTTGTCGCGGATGGCGTCGAGATGGGCTCCACGCGCAACGACGGAGATGATGGTGTTGTTTCCGGCTTGGCTTGCAAGCTTGGCGGCGATAGCGCCGCCGAGTGCGCCAGCGCCATAGATGCAGATGGACTTGATGGACATGCTCGCCTCTTCATGGTGGTGATCGAACCTAGATCTAGGTCATTCCAGGTGTGAGGTGAATGCTAATTTGCCGCATCATGCGCTTTCCTGCGGTCACAGCGGCGCTGCCGCCGCATCCCGAGATCTGGGATGCGGCGGGCAGTGCCTTTCAGGCCAAGGCCGTTGCATCGCTTGGAAAATCCGTGGACAGCGCGAGTTCGCGCCAGGCGGCAAGTTCCTTTTCGACGCTGGCATGCTGCTGCTCGATGACGGCCACCGTGTCGCTGCCGAACGGCATCCTTAGCGGCGGATCGGCCGAGTTGACCATCGTCATGATGCCGGTGGCGAGCCTGGCGGGATTGCCGGGCTGGGCATGGTTGGCGTCGGCGGCGAAACTGCGCATGTTGCCGGCCGGCGTGCCTTCGTAATCGGCGATGGAGGCCGGGCTGATCGCCAGCGACGTGTCGGCGAGGAAGTCGGTGCGGAAGAAGCCGGGCTCGACGATCGTCACCTTGATGCCGAAAGGTTCGAGTTCGGCGGCCATCGATTCGGACAAGCCTTCGACAGCGAACTTCGTCGAGCCGTAGACGCCCCAGCCGGGATAGCCGAAGTAACCGCCGATCGAGGAAAAGTTAAGGACATGGCCGGAGCGCTGGCGGCGCATATAGGGCAGCACGGCGCGCGTCACCTTCAGGAGCCCGAAGACGTTCGTGGCATAGAGCTTTTCGATCTCTTCGGCGGTGGCTTCCTCGACAGCGCCGAGCAGGCCGTAGCCGGCATTGTTGACGAGAACATCGATACGGCCGAAGCGGGCGATGCCGGCAGCCGCTGCCTCCTTGGCCTGCGCCTCGTTGGTGACGTCGAGGGCAACGGCCAGCAGGTTCGGATGCTCGCCGAACTGCTCGGTGATGGTCTTCGGGTTGCGGGCAGTGGCGATAACGGCATCGCCTGACGCAAGGGCTTCCTTGGTCATCAGCGCGCCGAAGCCGCGGGATGCACCAGTGATGAACCATACTTTCATGACGAATTCCTTTCGAGAGCTATTTGGTTGGCGTCGCATCTCTGCGCTGACCGGTTGAATTTGACCGAAAATCCGTTGCTGTATAAGATTTGTTATTCTTGAAACTATGATGAGTGACATTCAGGAATGCGCGCCACCGAACTTTCCGAACTCGCTGCCTTCGCGGCCGTCGCCCGGCACAAAAGCTTCCGCAAGGCGGGCGAGGAGAGGGGTGTCACCGCCTCCGCGGTCAGCCACGCCGTGCTCAATCTCGAAGATCGGATCGGCATCCGCCTGCTCAACCGCACGACGCGCAGCGTTTCGCTGACCGAGGCCGGCGAACTGTTGATCTCGCATCTCGACCCGGCCTTCGGCGAAATGGCTGCGGCGCTGGATGCGCTGAACCGCTACCGCGACACGCCATTCGGCAAGGTGCGGATCAACGTTCCGAACTCGATCGGCCCCTTCGTCATCGGTCGTGTCATCGGCCCGTTGCTCAAAAAGAATCCCAATTTGCAGCTGGAGATCAACGCCACGGACAGGCTGGTCGATATCGTCGAAGAGGGCTTCGATGCCGGCATCCGCTTCGGCGAACGCGTCACCGAGGGCATGATCGCGTTGCGTATCAAGCCGCGCATCCGCTTGGTCGTCGTCGGCTCGCCCGCCTATTTCGAGACCCGGCCGAAACTGGCGACACCGCACGAACTCAAGCGCCATCTCTGCATCCAGAACATGTTTCCTTCAGGCGCGCGTTACGCCTGGGAATTCGAGAAGGACGGCCAGGCGGTGAGCTTTCAGCCGACCGGACCGCTGTCGCTCGACGATCACGAGCTGATGATGCAGGCAGCGCTCGGCGGCGTCGGCCTTGCCTATGTCTGGGAGCCGCGCGTGGAGAAGGCGATCGCCAGCGGCGAGTTGATCCAGGTGCTGGACGACTGGTGCCAGCCGGAGGAACCGCTCTATCTCTACTATCCGAGCCGCCGCCACATGTCGGCGGGCTTCAGGGCGTTCATCGACGCGATGAAGGCGGAGTAAAAGAGGCCAGCATGCCGGCGATGGTCTGAAGCGCCTCGAAGTAAACCGTAAGGTCGCGGGCGGGATCCGCCGGGAGCGCGGCCGCACGGAACACCTTGCCTCCCGTCGCCTCGACCCCTCCGTCGATCATCAGGTTGTCGGCCATCCCGTGATTTTCGATCGCAATGCCATCCGGTCCGCGTGGGCGCCCGCTCGTCTCATCGATATCGAGCCCCGCATACCAGATCGAGCGAACACGCAGACCGTAGTCGTCGGGGTGATTGGTATAGGCGAAGACCGCTTTTCCCAGCGCAATCATAAAGCCGATCTCATAGACCGTACCCGGATCAGCGCTGACGCCTCGAAAGGGAGTGATGTTGGCAAGGCAGATCTCGGCTCGACGCATGGCATCGTCGTTGCGTGCATAGATCTCTGCGGCCGTCCGCTTCACCGGCGTCTGGTTTTCGTCGCTGCCGGGACCGGTCGGCTCGAAGCCGAACTGGCGCGCCAATCGGCGTTTCTCGGCCATGATGGGCATGGCATCCGGAAGAAAGACTTCCGGGCCGGCAAGGTAAATGGTGGTCATCGGTATCCTTCACTCACAAGCAAGACGAAGCGCCGGGGGTAGGGGACAGCCAGGCACGTCGACCATTTCCGACGGAAGCGCGGCAAATGGCAAGCCGTGCCGGCAGGCATTGTTCAATTTTTTTTGGAGCAGCCTGACGAACCCAAAGTGAACGGGCAGCTGTCGACGTTCATTCCCGGCACGGCGGATGGACGTCCGGAGGAGCGGCCCCTATCTCCGTCATTCGAGCCGGGTTTTAGGCGGCGAGGCGATGTGCGCGGAATGAAAAAGCTTGGGGTTCGCGCCTGTCACCCTTTTGACTCCGGTGGACGAACCGGCCAAAGATGCCGCATGGCCAGTATCGTCGGGAGAGGTTGATGAACGGTCGGATTTTGCCAGTTGGTATTCGAAGAGCCCCAAAGCGGCTCAAATGTCTGTTCCCCGCTTTGGCTGCGCTGATGCTGCTCGCCTCGGCGGCGGTCGGGCGGGACATTGGGCCGCAAAGCCCGGCCTCGCGCGAACAGGTCGAAAAACTCGTCGGCCTCTGGAAGGATCACTTTGCCGGCGCAGATAGCCTGCAGCAGCGGCGGACAGCGTTCAGGACGCTGATGGAGACGACGCCGGGGCCGACGCGCATCCAGGTGCGGCAGGTCGATGCCGACGGCGTCGACGCCGAGCTGATGTGGCCTGCCCGTCTTCATCACCCGATCGGCCAAAGGGGGATCCTCTATATTCATGGCGGCGGCTTTTCCAGCGGCTCGATCCGCACGCATAGCCTGCTTGCCGGCTCGCTCGCCAAAGCCGCATCCAGCGACATTCTTCTCATTGATTATCGACTGATGCCCGAATATGCCTATCCCGCGCAGATCAACGACGCGCTGACGGCCTATCGCTGGCTTCTCGACAACGGCTATCGGAGCGAGAATGTCATCGTGGCCGGAGACGGCGCCGGCGGCAATATCGCGATCGAGACGGTGCTGCGGCAGATGCAGGCGGCAAAGCCGTTGCCGGCGGCTGTGATTGCGCTCAGCCCCATCACCGATCTTGCCGCGACGGGTGACTCCATGACATCAAACGCCGGAAGCGATCCGCTGGTCGGCAAGGACTGGATCGAGACCTTGCGCAAGACCTATCTCCGGAGCCGGTCTCTGACCGATCCCCAGGCATCGCCGCTCTACGCCGACATGGCCGGCTTTCCGCCGCTGTTGCTGCAGGTCGGCTCCGGCGAAGTCCTGCTGGACGATACGCTGCGGCTCGCCGACAAGGCGCGCGTGGCGGGCGTGGACGTCACCACCGAGGTATGGCCCGGCATGCCGCATCAGTGGCAGCTGTTTCCCTCGCTGCTCGACGATGCCGATCGGTCGAGCCAGAATATCGCCGAATTTGCGATCCGGCATTTTGCGGACAAACCGCAGGAATAGGGGCTGCAGGACTAGGCGTCCTGGCGCCTCCGTCATCGCATCATTGCGCGCGAGACGGTGACGGCGCCAGAGGCCGCTCGACCTCTCGGCCGACGCTGAGCGTCTTTCGCACATTCGGCTCCAGCCGCTCGATGTAGGCATGGTCGGGTGCAGCACCCAGCGCATCCAACATTTTCGAGAAGAAACACCGGGCCGCTGCAGCAGCCGTGACGTCGAAGACATCGGCGTCGCTCAGCCCGTGTTTCTTCAGCCCGTCGATGTCCTGCTGGGTCACCGACGTCGCATCGCGCGCCACCTTGGCGGCAAAGGCCATGATCGCGCGTTCGCCGGCATCGATCGGCGCCTTGTCCGTCTCGTTGACAACAGCCGTCAGCCCGTCGCTGGTGAAACCCTCGCGCAGCAGCACTGAGCCGTGCGCCAGCATGCAATAGGAGGATTTGAGCTCCTTGGCCGCCGCCAGCGTCACCAGCTCGTAGCGCCGCAAGCTCATATGGCCGCGAATGCTCGAAAGCAGCGCTGCCCAGCTCTCCATCACCTCCGGCCGATGGCCGAAGGCCCGATACATGTTCGGCAGATAACCATAGTTCGCCTCGGCCGACGCATACATCGACGTCGTCTTCTCGCTGGCGGATGCATTGGGGGTGTGAATGAAAGCCATGGCATGATCCTCCTCTATTGTGAGAAGGATAGGGTAGATATTCAGGACAGCAATCCTGAAATATCAGGCAGCGTCATTGGTCGCGGAAGCGTTACCACTTCTCTTGATGGGAAGGGTTACGATAAACGTCGATCCGCATCCTCTTGCGCTTCGAACCTCTATCGAGCCGTTATGCAGTTCGACGATCTGCTTAACCAGGTTGAGGCCGATACCGGTTCCGGCAATCCCGGTCGACGTCCGGGCACGAAAATAACGCTGGAACAGCCGGGGCACGTCTTCGGCATCGATCCCCACCCCATCATCGCTGATCGAAACTTTGACGTTCCCCGTTTCTGCCCATGCCGTGACGCGAATTTCGGAGGTTCCGGGCGCGTACTTGACGGCATTGGAAAGCAGGTTGGTAAAGACCTGCGCCAAAGTGCGGGGATCGGCGTCGATGAACTCCGGCAGCCCATCGATATCCAACACAAGCCTGTGCGACTTTGCGATCGTCGACTGCCGCTCGCAACAGGTTTTTATCAATGATCTCAATGCGCATGCGTCGTAGCTGATGTCGATCTTGCCGGTATCAAGGCGTCCGGCTGACAGGATGCTCTCCATGAGATCGACAATCCGGGTCACCGATGCGCGGATTTGATCGACCTTGTCGCTGAGAAATTCGGGCTCGACCGCCCCCCTTTTTCGCAGCAGCCGCTGGGCAGCAGCGTCGATGATTGCAAGTGGGGTCCTGAATTCATGGGATGCCATCGCAACGAATTGCCGCTGCAGCTCGTTGATGTTCCGCTCCTGCGCCAGCATTCGCTCGAGTTCTCGCGCCTGCCGCTCGACTTCCGCCGTGCGGCTCTTAACCGTCGCTTCGAGCTGATCGTGATGCCGGCGCAGCTCTTCGGCAAGCCGCACGGTCTTTGTCACGTCCTCATGCGTGGCCACGTATCCACCCGTTTGCATCGGATTGTGGGTGATCTTGATAACGCGTCCATCTGCCAAAACGATATTTTGGCTGGCCGGCGCACCGCGTGCTGTCGCTTCAAAGACCACGTCAAAATAGGCGGCGGTATCGGCCGGGCCATTTCCCTCTCGGCTGCGATAGGCGAGGATATCCACAAGTGGTGTCCCCGGTTGCGTTAGCAGGTCCGGCAGATTGTACATCCGCGCGTAGGAGGCGTTGCACAATATCAGGTTCTTGGTCGAATCGAACATGCACAGCCCATGCGGCATGTTGCTGAGCGCTGCGTCGAACCGGCGATGTTGTTCGGTCAGACTGTCTTCGACACGAATGAGAGTCGAGATGTCTTCGTAACTGAGGATCCAGCCTCCATCCCGCGATGGGGCGCAGGTCAGTGACACCATTCCTCCGTCGGAAAGGGCAAACTGAGACGTCGGCGGTCCACCGGCCGTCGACCGCCGGGATGCCACTGAACGGCAGTCTGCAGCGCCCGGCAATCCGTGGATATTCATGCCTTTGCGAATGGCGCCTTGCGGAAGACCGAGAATATCAAGCGTGCGTGAATTGAATGCCGTCACGGTACCGGCAGGATCAAGCAGAACAATGCCCTGAGGCAGGCTCTCCAGAATGGATTCAAACGAGTGTGACATCATCCGGCCCTGCTTCAGATCTGGCGCGTTGCACGTATTCGTAGCATTCGTCACAAACGATAAAGTTTCGCTAATGTCTATCGAATCGAGGGATGTTCGAGTGCGCATCGAGAAACAAGGGACGATCCTCTCCGACCATGTCGGCGAATACTTGGAGAAGCCGTAGCCCCAGAACGGTCAACTCGGCGCGCAGTTTCATGTCTCCATGTTCTCCACTGGGTTTGTCGCAGCGTCTATGAACGCAGAATAGGAGCCCTTCCTGCTTTTGCCGGAATGTCCGCCCATTGCGCCGCATAGATCGCTTCGACGGAAGTACCGGGCGAGCCCGAATCTTCCACATTTTTGCTGCCAACGCATCGGTCGGTCGTGCGCCACGCACGATTTTGCAGGTCGAAAAATATCGACATACGCCTCTCAGTCAGGGTCATTTTTTAGATCGTTCCAATTTTTATGATGAGATTCCGGCAATCGAGGAGGCGGAAATTTGCCGAATATGCTTCCAATGGATAACGGCACGTATAAATTTCACTTGACAGAATTGGAACGTTCCAAATATTTAAAGCGATCGGTCGATCGTTGGCGCGGGAGGAAGATGTGACAAAGGCGCGGGTAACCGTCATTGACATTGCGAAAGCCGCAGGCGTCTCGAAATCGACGGTTTCGCTGGTGCTTCAGGGCTCCTCGCTGGTCAATGAGGGGACGCGTACCAAGGTCAATACGGTGATGCGCGAGCTGGGCTACGTCTACAATCGCGGCGCCGCCAATCTTCGGCAGGCCAGTGCCAAGTCGAGGATCATCGGGGTCGTCGTCAACGACCTGACGAACAGCTTCTTCGCGGAGCTGGCAGTCGGCGTCGATATGGTCGTTCAGTCGGCCGGGTTCGTGCAATTCCTGTCGAACACCAGCGAGAGCATCGATAGGCAGCGCGAGGTTGTCGCATCGATGCGGGAACATGGCATTTCGGGACTCATCGTGTCGCCGGCGCGCGCTACCGATGCCGCAGACTTCAAGCCGCTTGTCGCCGCGGGGATTCCGGTGGTGGTCGTCGTCAGAAACCTGCCTGGCGCCAAAGTCTCGTCCGTCGTCTCCGACAACCAGGCTGGCATGAGGTCCGCGGTCAAGCACCTGGCGGAGCTCGGTCACAAGCGCATCGCTTTTCTCGGCGGCTTTCCCGACACCGCTGTCTTCGACGACCGCCTTGCCGGTTATCGAAACGGCATGGAGGCAGCCGGGCTCGACTATCACCAAGAACTTGTCATCTCGTCTGCGCCTTCGCGAGCCGGTGGGGTGGAGGCGATCGGAAAGGCAATCGTTCTTACCGACAAACCCACGGCAGCCGTCTGCTTCAACGATGCCGTCGCCTTCGGTGTTTGCGACGGATTACGTGCCCGCCGTCTGGAGCCCGGCTCCGACTTCGCGGTCGTCGGTTTCGACGACGTCATCGAGGCTCAGGCGGCGGTTCCGGCGCTCACGACGGTCTCGGTCGATCCGCAGGGCATTGGCCGCCGGGGCGCTCAGCTGCTTCTCAAGCAGATCAATGCGGGCAAGGCCGAGGCGGAGACGGTGACAACAGCCGTTCGGCTGGTTGTTCGCGAGAGCTGTGGCGCCCGCAAGAGCGTAAAAATCGAAACAGGACTCTGAGTAAGGCCCATGAAGAAGCATCTCACCCCGACCGAAGCGGCCGCGCTGATCCCGGATGGCGCTGTTGTAACGGTGTCTTCCTCGAGCGGTCTTGGTTGCCCGGACCTCATGCTGAAGGCGATTGGCGAGCGTTTCGATGCGACCGGCCATCCCCGTGATATCACCACCCTTCATCCTATCGCCGCCGGCGACATGAGCGGCATCAAGGGCGTCGACCATATCGCCAAGAAGGGGCTGCTCAAGCGCATCATCGGTGGTTCCTATCCGTCCGGTCCGTCGTCGTCAGAGCCGCCGCTGATCTGGCAAATGATCACCAACAACGAAATCCCGGCCTACAACATTCCCTCGGGTATCCTCTTCGACATTCATCGCGAGGCCGCCGCGAAGCGGCCGGGTGTCCTGACCAAGATCGGCATCGACACATTCGTCGATCCCAAGCGGCAGGGTTGCGCGATGAACGGCCTGGCTTCGGAGCATCCGGTGGTCAGGCGTGTGCGCTTCGAGGGCGACGACTGGCTGTTCTTTCCCTCGATCGTCCCTGAGGTCGCCATCATCCGCGCCACCACCGCCGACGAGCGCGGCAACCTGACATATGAACATGAAGGCGCCTATCTCGGCGGCCTCGATCAGGCGCTGGCCGCACGCAACAACGGCGGCATCGTCATCGCCCAGGTCAAGCGGATCACCAAGGAAGGCTCGCTGAAGCCCCATGACGTCCGGGTGCCCGGAATGCTGGTCGATTATGTGATCGTCGATCCGGAACAGAAGCAGACGACCCAGACGCAATATGATCCGGCAATTTCCGGGGAGATCTTCCGCCCGCTCGATAGTTTCAGCGTTCCGGAATTCAACGTTCAGAAAGTCATCGCGCGTCGTGTCGCGCAGGAACTGCAAGCGGGAAGCTGCGTCAATCTCGGCTTCGGCATATCGGCCAACGTGCCGCGAATTCTGCTGGAGGAGGGGCTCCACGGCGCGGTCACCTGGGTCATTGAGCAAGGTGCTGTCGGTGGGGTGCCGCTGCTCGACTTCGCCTTTGGCTGCGCCTCCAATGCGGACGCCTATATGCCGTCTCCCTATCAGTTCACCTATTTCCAGGGTGCAGGCTTCGATGCCTCGCTGCTGTCCTTCCTCGAGATCGGCAAAGACGGTTCGGTCAACGTCTCCAAGCTCTCCTTCCGGCCGCATGTGACGGCTGGCGCCGGAGGCTTTGTCGACATCACGGCGCGGGCGAAGAAGATCGTATTCTCAGGCATGTTCAACGCCGGAGCGAAGCTTTCGATCTCCGATGGCGCTCTTCTCATCGAGAAGGAAGGCAAGTTGAAGAAACTCGTGAACGAGGTCGAGCATGTCACCTTCAGCGGCAGGCGCGCGATCGAGCAGGGGCAGGAGATCACCTATGTCACCGAGCGGTGCGTGATGAAGCTGACGCCCGATGGCGTCGTCCTCACCGAGATTGCGCCAGGCGTCGATCTCCAGTCCCACATCCTCGATCAGTCGGAGTTTCCGCTAATCGTGGCGCCCGGCCTGAAGGTCATGGACGCCGCGCTCTTCGGGGAGGCAAACCTCGGCCTGTCGCTTCCAGAAAAAAGGGCACGGATGCTGGAGAGCAGCTTCGATGGCTAGCGGAACAGTCAGAATTGACGTCGATGGACATGTTGCGACGCTGACGATTTCTCGTCCGGAGAAGCTGAACGCGCTCGATCTCGACATGCTCAAGGCGTTGGCGGACGCGGCCGACGAGGTGGAGGCCAACGCCAATGTGCGCGCTGCCATTCTGACAGGCGAAGGAAAGGGCTTTTCCGCCGGCGGCGATATCAAGGCCTGGGGCGGAATGTTGCCTCAGGAGTTCGGTCATCTCTGGGTTCGCCACGGCCACCGTATCTTCGAAAGACTGGCGACGCTCCGGATGCCGCTGATCGCGGCTCTGAACGGCCATGCCCTCGGGGGAGGGCTTGAACTTGCGGGGGTTGCGGACATTCGCCTCGCCGAGCAGCACATCAAGATCGGCCTGCCGGAAACCGGTCTTGGAATGGTGCCGGGCTGGTCCGGGACGCAGCGTCTCGTCCGCCGGTTCGGGGCGCAGGCGGTCCGGCGTATGGCCCTGGGTGGCGAAATATTCACCGCCGAGGAGGCACGCCTGCTCGGGATCGTAGACGCGGTCGTTCCCACAGGAAATGCGCTCGCGGCCGCCCGGGAATATGCGCAGCGGATCGCCGCAAGGGGGGCGGCTGCGACCGAGATCGCGAAGTTGATGATCGCATCGGCAAACGGCGAAGACAATGGAACCGCGGTGGAAGCCCTGGGCTCGATCCTCGCCGCGAAGACCGGCGATCTAAAGGAGGGCGTCGCATCATTCAGCGAGAAGCGCCCGGCAACGTTCAAGGGAGAATGGTAATGACGGTTCTCGTCAACCCCACCGCGCTCAGCGACCACAAAGCGCGTGATTTCAAGATGCTCATCGATGGCAAATGGGAGGCAGGCAGCTCCGATCCGATCGAGCGTGTCGCTCCAAGCCATGGTGTCGTGGTCAGCCGGTTTCCGACCGGCAGCAAGAGGGACGCCGAGCGCGCGATCGCCGCGGCACGCAAGGCCTTCGACCTCGGGCCGTGGCCCCGAATGACCGCTTCTGAACGTTCCGCCATCCTGCTCAAGGCTGCGGATTTGATCGCGGCGCGTGCAGAGGAGCTGGCATTTCTCGATGCGATCGAGGCAGGAAAACCGATCACGCAGGTACGGGGAGAAATTGCCGGCTCGGTTGACATATGGCGCTACGCGGCGGCTCTTGCCCGCGACCTCCATGGTGAAAGCTACAACACGCTCGGCGATGGCACACTCGGCGTCGTCTTGCGCGAAGCGATCGGGGTGGTGTCGATCATCACACCCTGGAACTTTCCGTTCCTGATCGTCGGCCAGAAGCTGCCATTCGCTCTGGCCGCAGGTTGCACGACGGTCGTCAAGCCCTCGGAACTGACTTCGGGATCGACGCTGGTGCTGGGAGAGATCCTGCAGGAGGCAGGCATTCCGGATGGCGTCGTCAACATTGTCACCGGTACGGGACCAGAGGTCGGCGCGGTCATGACGTCCCATCCTGACGTCGACATGGTGTCCTTCACCGGCTCGACCGGTGTCGGAAAGCTGACGATGTCGAATGCCGCACAGACGCTGAAGAAGGTCTCGCTGGAACTGGGTGGGAAGAACCCGCAGATCGTGTTTCCGGATGCCGATCTCGATGCCTTCATCGATGCGGCGGTCTTCGGCGCATACTTCAATGCCGGCGAGTGCTGCAATGCCGGCTCGCGGCTGATCCTTCACAAATCAATCGCTTCCGATGTCGTCAAGCGGATCGCCGAGTTGTCGAAGGCAGTGAAGGTCGGCGACCCGCTCGATCCTTCGACGCAGGTCGGCGCCATCATCACGCCTGAGCATCTGGAGAAGATATCAGGATACGTCGCCGGCGCGAGGGGCAGCGGTGCCCGGGTCGCGCATGGCGGCGAGACGCTCGATCTCGGCATGGGGCAGTTCATGTCGCCGACGATCCTCGAAGAGGTCACCCCCGATATGGCCGTGGCGCGCGAGGAAGTCTTTGGTCCTGTGCTTTCGGTCCTGACATTCGAGACATCGGCCGAAGCGATCAGGATTGCGAATTCCATAGACTACGGCCTGTCGGCCGGTGTCTGGAGCCGCGATTTCGACACGTGCCTGACGATCGGCCGGTCGGTGCGGGCAGGGACGGTCTGGATGAACACCTTCATGGACGGCGCCTCGGAACTTCCCTTTGGCGGTTACAAGCAAAGCGGCCTCGGCCGTGAGCTCGGCCGCCATGCGGTTGAAGATTACACGGAGACCAAGACGCTCAACATGCATATCGGCAAACGCACCAGCTGGTGGATGCCGCAGACGAAAAAGCCGGCTTAGCCGGCGGCTGAACTACGCCCGGGGAGGGCGGGTGATTGGTGCGGGAATGGGTCCCGCATCTTCCAAATTTGAACTGGGAGGTTCTTCGATGAATAAGTTTTTGACCACGACCGCAATGATTGCATTGGCTCTGGCCGGCGCTAGCGTGTCCGTCCATGCCGCCGACGTGAAGGAAGTGCAGATGCTGCACTGGTGGACATCGGGCGGCGAGGCGGCGGCGCTGAACGTCTTGAAGCAGGATCTTTCGAAGGAAGGTTTTGCCTGGAAGGATGTGCCGGTTGCCGGCGGTGGCGGCGATGCGGCGATGACGGCGCTGAAGGCGATGGTTGCGGCCGGCACCTATCCGACCGCCTCGCAGATGCTGGGCTATACCGTGCTCGATTATGCTCAGGCCGGCGTCATGGGCGATCTGACGGAGACGGCCAAGAAGGAAGGCTGGGACAAGTCGGTTCCGGCAGCGCTGCAGAAGTTCTCGGTCTATGACGGCAAGTGGGTTGCAGCCCCGGTCAACGTCCACTCGGTCAACTGGCTGTGGATCAACAAGGCTGTGATGGACAAGATCGGCGGCACCCAGCCGAAGACCTTCGACGAGCTGATCGCACTGCTCGACAAGGCCAAGGCTGCCGGCGTGATCCCGCTGGCGCTTGGCGGCCAGAACTGGCAGGAAGCGACGATGTTCGATTCCATCGTGCTATCGACCGGCGGGCCTGAGTTCTACAAGAAGGCCTTCAACGACCTCGACGAGGAATCGCTGAAGTCCGACACGATGAAGAAGTCGTTCGATAACCTCGCCACGATCATCAAATATGTCGACCCGAACTTCTCGGGCCGCGACTGGAACCTGGCAACCGCCATGGTCATCAAGGGTGACGCGCTGGTGCAGGTGATGGGCGACTGGGCCAAGGGCGAATTCGTCGCCG